>DSAP01000165.1 GCA_011046415.1 bacterium
GGTTTCTGGGCCAGGATTTCGTCTGTGAAATCCAGGAGCGTATAGCTGGATATGGCGGCCATCGACACGTTGACCACCTCGATCCGCAGATCGGGAAAAGTTTCCGCCAGCCGGCGGTCGAGGATACGGGAAAAGGTCAGATTGTTCCCGTAGGGGAATCCGGCCGTGGTCGAACCGCCCAAAACGAAGATCCGGTAGCTGTTCCGCGGTTTCTCCCGGAGGAACAGGTCTTTGGTGGGTCGGGGAACCGTGTTCTGCATGAAGAAATACCGCCTGGCCACATCCCGGTTGATGAGATAATACTGAGACACCTCATCCGGAGCCGGAATGAACAGCCTCAGATCGCCTCCGTATCCGAAGAGACGCAAACCCAGTTCGAGCAGGACGAAGAAGAGGATGGGGATCGCGACGAGGGCCGCCGTGAAAAGACGCCGCTTTCGGGGATCGAGCGCCGGCCTCAGACCGCCGAGGTATGCCTCGATCTGCCGGACATCCACTTTGAGTTCCCTGGCGAGCTGCTCGGGGAGGAGTTTGTCCCGCTTCGACCGGATCATTTTCTTCTGCCTGTCCGTCAAGGGCTTCTGCATACACGCTCCTGATAGGGATGAGACGTTCTGTCGGGTCCTGATATTTACCGGATTCCGATCGGTATGAAAGGAAAACCCGCGTGTTCAAATTACGAAATTCGGAAACGAGAATAAAGGGAAAGTTAAAACAAGACCCGCGGCCAAATAGATGACCGCGGGTCCGGAATGATGGATGAAGACAGGGTTTACTTCAGCAGGGTCATCTTCTTGGTGATGACCTGATCGCCCGCCTCCAGCCTGTAGAAATAGTTGCCGCTGGCCAGGTCACTGGCGTTGAAGGTGACTTCATGCTGCCCGATGTTCTTGACCTCGTTCACCAGCGTGGCGACTTCCTTGCCCAGCATGTCGTACACGGTCAGGCGCACGTTTTCGCGCTGCCGGACCACGTAGTGGATCGTGGTGACCGGGTTGAACGGGTTGGGATAGTTCTGGCCCAGATCGAAGCCATCGACCCGGGTGACATTCGGCCTGCGCACGGAAGTCAGATAGGGGTTCAGGCCCGCGAAGACCGCGACGCCGAATATCGAAGGATCGCGCCAGCTGTCGTTGGAATTGCTCCACCAGCGGCCCATGTGGGCCCGGCTGACACCGTCGTCGGTGTCGTTGGTCTGTACCTCGAATCCGAAGAGTTCGCCCTCGAGCGGCTCGAAATTGAGCGATTCCCAGGGCACGGCGACTTCGAGGAAGAAGCCTTCGGCATGGACGAAGGCCGCGGCCGTGGACTTGTCGTAATCCCCGGTGACGCCGTCGCTGACCCAGCGGAACTGGGTGTCGTTCACATTATCGTAGACGCTACCCTTGCTGTTGTCGCCGTCCCAGTACAGCTCGACCGAATCCTTTTCATGGTCGGCGGACAGGGAAACGTCATTGATCTGGTCGGCCTGATCGACGAAGGCGTAGAAATAATCGTCGTCATAGGCGACGCGGAAGTGCATGTAGCAGTCATACCAGTAGCTGTCGAGCGACTCGAAATCCCAGCCGCCATCGGTCACCCAGGTGTTCTGCGGGTGCTGGGGGAAGAGCAGCCACTTGTCGTCGAGGTCGCCGTCGATGTCGAAGGGCGTATCCGTCTTGTAGACCGGCAGGATCTCGTCGACCTCGACCTGACTCAACATGGCGTTGCCGAAATACGAAGCGTTGTTCCAGCTCAGGTTGCTCGTATGCCACCAGCGGGCCAGATGATCCCGGTCTTCGTTGTCGCGGTCGTTGTGCTGGATCTCGAACCCGAATTCATGGTCGGCTGCGAGGGGCATGGGCAGGTCGGCCAGCGGGATCTTCAGCTCGAAATCGTATCCGTAGTCGGTGACGACCCAGGCGAATTCTTCCGTACCCGAACCCGGGTTTCCCGCGGCTTCGTCGAAGACCCAGCGCCACTGGACCGTCACATCGTCGTATCCGGATGTTTCTTTCTTGTTGTTCTCGCCGTCGAAGTAGATCTCGAAGCTGTCGTTCATCCATGAGTCCGTGGACGATGTGCTGATTTCGTCGTCGATCACCCGGGCGAAGAAATAGAAGAACTCGTCGTCCCACATCGCGCGGGCCTCGACCGTGTTGTCGAGGAAATCATCCGGATCATTGGCTTCCGGGGCATCCGGATCCTGGCTGGTGTAGGTGTCGCATTTGATGATCGGCGCGGTTAACCAGGCACCGTCCAGTTCGCCGTCGAGGACAGGCGGCGCCGCCGCGCGGGGAATCTGGAGGAAGCCGTCCTTGTCCACCCAACTGTCCGTTCCCACTGCGTGGGCCAGACCTGCGACCAACACGAAGCAGAGAGAGATAAAAAGAACTCTTGACCACACTTTCATTGCATACTCCTCTCGTTTGTTGAAACCTGATACCTGCTTTCTCGTTCTCCTCCGGCCGTGGCTAAGACACAGGCATATCGACCGCCTGTTCTCATCGCGCCGGTCATTCTTTTCCCGCCTGCCTCACCCCCTTTCAAACCTCATACTTCCGGCCGTTCTCACAGTTCATGGAACGATACGCCGTGATGCGGTGCGGTATGCAAGTCACTCTCATACACCATAAAACAATCATTCATGATCATTGCAAACGATTGCAACAATTGCTTAAAAAAAAACGCGCTTGATGGATTCAGTTGTAATAATAGTATTTTTTTCCTTTTTTGTCAAGGAAATTTTAAGTGAAATATTAAAAAAGCCTGGAATTTCGAATATATGCGGGATAAATATCTCGATGGCTGTGAAAGCGGACTTCAAATCATGACAAAAACAGGATTCTTTTGTCTCCGTCAGGCCGGCAGCCGGGCTGAAAGCCGGGAGATGATCTGATGGAGTTCATCGACATCGAACGGTTTGATCAAAAAGGGAATCCGGCATCGGTCGAAAAAATGGATGACTTGCTGATTGAGTGTATCGCCTGTCATAAAAATCAGCCGGGTCAGCATCTCGGGATTCTGCCGGGCGATTTCCTGATAGAGAGATTCACCCGACATTTTGGGAAGCCTGAAATCGGACAGGATCACATCATATGTTTCCCTTTCGATCTTCTGCAGGGCGAGTACCCCGTCCGAAACCCAGTCGACTTCGAAGCCCAGCATCGAGCCGATTCGCTGGATCAGGTACCCGATCACTTCCTCATCATCGATCGCCAGGACTCTTGGTTTGTTCGGTTGCATCTTTTCCCATTGCGTTTATTCTGTGCGGAATCACCCGTTTGTCGTTTCATGTCTTCAAATTCTTGCGGATTGTCCCGGCCAGCCAGGCCTCTTCATGAAAAAACCGGTCCCGGTCGAGATAGGCCAGCGCACGCGCTCCCTCGGCCGCCGGAAAATCTCCCCGTCTGCTGCGATCGATCAGGACGAGCACCGGACGGCCCGGCGCGTGCTGCTCGATCACGTTGAGGATCCGCCAGCGGTCGCCGTCCAGAAACCGGTCTTCGATCAGGAATAAATCCGGTTTGAATTTCAGAATCCGTTTTGAATACGTCTCATCCGGTTCGATTCCCCCGGCCTCATAACCCAGTTCGCGCAGATGATTGAGCACCTCCGGGTTCTCCGCGTCCGACTCGGCCACCAGGATCCGGACGGATGGCATCCCCGTCTTCTTTTCATGCTTCTCCGTTTCGCGTCTCAACAGATCGGCCAGATCCGCGACTTCGAACGGTTTGGTTAATTGAAGAAATCCGCGTTTATGCCGTCTGGACCCGAAACCATAGGCGGACATGAGCACGAGATCCGTTTGAGGATGCGCCTTATGGATCTTCTCGGAGAGGGTGTACCCGTCCATGGGGGACATACGGATATCGGACACGACGAAATCATAGGGACGGCGCTTGAGTATTTCAAGCGCTTCGGGACCGGACTGGGCCGTGTCTACCGTGAAGCCGTGTCTTTTCAGTCCGATCGAGAGGGTCATCAGCACATTCTTTTCATCATCCACAAGCAGCACACGCGACATGAAAACTCTCCGGGGCCTTCATTGATTATAAATGAGCGTCAAATATTGTGCCAGGAAACCGAATTCTGAAAAGCATCGAAACCTGCTCGAAAAACAGGCGAACCGTGTATGAAATCCTGTTCCCCCGAAGCACATCGTCCGGATCCGGTCACAATTTGAAATCTCGATATATGCAGAGTGAAAAGTGGGCGGGCAACCGGCTTCCCGCCGGTTCAGCTGCGCGACGCCTTGGGCTCGATGCCGTATGTTTTCAGTTTCCGCCAGAGGGTCGTGGTGGAAATCCCGAGAAGATCCGAAGCTTTCTTTTGATTCCAGTCATGCCGTTCGAGCGTCGTGAGGATATAATGTTTTTCCAACTCTTCCAGCGTCCTGCCGTCATAACCGAATCCGGCCTGCAGCGTCTCGGCCGCCTGCATTTTCCGCACGGACGGCGACAAATCCTCGGGCTCAAGTTCGTCGCCGCCTCCGAGAATCACGGCCCGTTCGATCACATTTTCGAGCTCGCGGACATTGCCCATCCAGTCATACGCGGTCAGAATCTGCATCGCCTCCGGAGAGACACCGGTGATCCGGGTGTTTCCCTTGGCCTGGTGCTGTCTGATAAAATGATTGACCAGAAGCGGAATATCATCCCTGCGTTCGCGCAGGGGCGGGAGATGGATGGGAATCACATTCAACCGGTAGTAGAGGTCTTCCCGGAACTGGTTTTCTTGGATCTGTTTATCGAGATCCTTGTTCGTGGCTGCGATGAGACGCACATCCACGTGGATCGGCTCGTTTTCTCCCACACGCCGGATTTCACCATCCTGAAGAAAACGGAGCAGTTTTACCTGGGTGGGGAATGTCATCTCACCGACTTCATCGAGAAACAGCGTACCGCCGTTGGCCTCCTGAAACAGGCCGCGTTTGTCCCGGAGTGCACCCGTAAACGCGCCCCGGGCATGGCCGAAGAGTTCGCTTTCCTGGAGATTATCGGGCAGGGCGCCGCAGTTGATCGTGACAAAGGCCCGGTTCTTGCGCCGGCTGTTGACATGAAGCGCCTTCGCGATCAGTTCTTTACCGGTGCCGCTCTCGCCTGTTATTAAAACCGTCGAATCGGTTTTGGCGACTTTGGACACCATCGCAAGCACCTTCATCATCTGATTGGAATTGCCGATGATGTTTTCGAAACGGTATTTTTCCCTCAGCTCATCCTGAAGCTGTTCGACCTCGGTGATGAGCGCCTTGCGTTCGAGGGCCTTCCCCACTAAAAGCAAAAATTCATCTTTTTCGAAGGGTTTCTGGATATAATCATAGGCGCCCAGTTTCATGGCCTCGACACCGCTCTCGACGGTTCCGAATGCCGTCATGACCACCACCTCGGTCACCGGATTCGACTCCTTGATGTTTTTTAGCAGTTCGATGCCGTTCATGGGTTCCATTTTCAGATCGGTGATCACCAGATCATAAAATTGTTCCTTGAACAAATCCACCGCTTCCGTGCCGCTTCCGGCTTCACTGACCGTGTAACCGCTTTTGCCCAGGATAATGGCCAGCGTGGAACGTACCGCTTTCTCATCATCGACAAGAAGAATATCCGCCATGTTCAATCCTCAACTTTCACCGGTACCCGGGGTTTGGGATCTATCTGCAGTTTGACAAGGAATGTGGCCCCCCCGCTTTCCTTACTGGTGGCGGATATATCCCCCTGATGCTCTTCGATGATGCGCCGGCAAATGGCCAGCCCCATCCCCGTTCCTTTCTCTTTGGTGGAAAAAAACGGTTGAAAAATCTTCGCAATATTTTTTTTCGGGATCCCCGATCCATCATCGGAAATGACGACCTGAACATGTGTCTGTTTTCTGGATTTCTGCAGCCGGCTCTCGATTTGGACCCGTCCGCCCTCGGCCACGGCATCGATCCCGTTCATCAGCAGATTGGTGATGACCTGATGAATCTGATGCCGGTCCAGCGAAACCTTCGGGAGATCCCTCTCATATTTTTCCACCCAGACGATGTTCTTCCCATTCCATTCCTGACACCGCTTCACGGCTTCATGGAGAATGCGGTTTAAATCTTCCTTATGGAGAGAAGGTTTCTTTGGACGGGCGAACTGCAGAAAATCATCCACGATCGCGGCGAGATGATCGGTCTCTTCCCGCATGACCTCGAGGAGCTGATTTCCCTCGTCCGACAGGGCCGGTTCTTCCTTGAGCAGGCTGACCGAATTCTTGATCGAAACCAGGGGATTCCGGATTTCATGGGCGATACCGGCGGATAGCTCGCCGATGGAGGCCAGTTCTTCGCTCTTGTAGAGGAGTCGTTCGAGTTCCCTCTCGCGGGTCATGTCGATAACAGATATGAGGATATCGGATGATGAGGGAACGCGCGTCGTCGTGAGATGAACCTGGCGGACCTTCCCTTCCCGGCAGACGAATTCCGTCTCGACACGCTGGGGCGGATGATGTATCTTCTCCAGCGTACGGGCCGTCTCGGTATTCCGGCCGTGAATGAAATGATCCAGCCCCATGTTCGAGATCAGCTCCGGTTGCGAATACCCGCTCAGCATCTCGAAGGCACGATTGACCAGTTTGAACCGGAGCGAACCGTCGACAATCGCCAGTCCGGATCCGGTCGATTCGAAAAGCATGCGATACCGCGCCTCGGAAGTCCTGATTTCCTCGTAAAAGCGGACATTCTCGATCACGGTCGCCACCTGTTCGGCCACACTGGACAGCGCCCTCACGTCTTCGTCATGGACGGACTGTTCCAGGAAATTAAACACCCCGATGACACCGATGGCGTTCTCGCCATGGAGGATCGGAACGAAAGTGAACGTATGAACGGATTCATCCACCAGATCCGCATGGGCAGGGGGAGCACCCTTACTGTGGATGACCGCCGTCTGGGATCGGACGGCCGCGACAGCCGGGTGCCCGGAGTCTTCTGCCATGGGGAGCACCAGATTCTTGTCTTCGGGCCGCATGCCGGGACCGAAACCGGCGATGCCGATCAGGTGCATCCGGTCGGGGTCGAGGAGACCGAGCCAGCACCGTTCGAATCCGAAAGACTGGACGATCACACGCGCGAAATCGTGAAGTATCTCCTCGAGTGCCCCCAGTTGCCGTGTAACCGTGATAGAACGGCTGATCGCGACATACCGGCGGGCACGGTTCGCGGCCTCTTCGTAAAGCCGCCCGTTCTGGACCGCCAGACCGATCAGGCTGCCGATTTCGGCCATAATCTGGCGCTCTCTCTCGCTGAAGGATTTTGCGTTCTGATAGACGACTTCGAGGACGCCGAGAATACCTTTCCTGCCGGTTATCGGAACGCCCGCCAGCGAAACGATCCCGGCGTCGCGATACGTTTGGGCGCCTTCGAAAGCGCGCGTGGAAACGGTATCATAATAAACCGCATGTCCCGTCTCTGCGATATCCCGGATGAATCCCTTTTCTGAAGAAATCCTTTCGGAAGGGAAAACCCCCTTGAAACCCGCCAGGCGAAATTGCGGGCCTTCGTAGAAGAAGAGTCCCGCGCCGTGGGCATCGAGGCCTGAAACCACCTGGTCCAATGCGGTGGTGACGATCTCTCCGACCCGCAGATTCTGCTGCAGTGCGAATGAGACCGTATTGAGCAATTCCAGATCCTGAAGCGTTCGGATTAACTCATCGGTTTTTTCGGTGTCACCGGCCTTTCGCCTCATCCATAATCCCCGATTTACACGTTGTTAAATAACCAGAACCGGCATGAGAATGAGACTCGTGATCCAGCCGATGACCAGATAGATACAGATCACGGAGATCAGAATGGTAACCGTTAATGAAAATGATCTTTCTTTGGGCACATCCATCACGATGGGAAGTCCGAGATAAATCAGGTACAGGCTGTAAAAACCCGCAATGAAAATGACCGTGCCGAGCGGAGGGAACAGATTGAGTATCCCGGCGGCCAGATACGGCGTCGCGCTGAAAACGGCGAGTTTCAAGGCTTTGAGCTCATCGGTTTCCGCGCCGAACCGGGGCGCCAGGAAACCGATGGCCTTGCCGATCAACCAGACGCCGCAGACGGTCAGGCCGTATCCGATCAGGGCGTAACTGAGCGATCGACCGAATGAAAGGCGGAATATCGGTTTGACTGAAATCCAGTAACCGACCAGCCACATGCCGAGAAAAGAGGCGGCAGCCGGTACGACCGCCAGCATGGCCAGATAATACATCAAATCTTTCCGCGAATGCTCCTCATCCCGAATTGTTTCCCATGCCGCACGCGGGCGGAACACGAGCATCTTGACACGTTCCACCACCTGATTCAGAGTTTGCCGATTCATGCCGTTTTCCTCCTCGGTTTTTTATGGTTTATTGGGTTCTCATGATAATATGAAAACCCAGATTGGTTTTCACGATTCCGCTGATTGCACCGGGTTTGAGTCGAAAAGCCGCCGCCTCAAAGGCGGCATGCGCGGGAGACAGATCGCCCCGGCCGAGCCGTCCCATATCTCCGCCTTTGGCGGCGCTGGCCTTATCGATGGAATAGGCTTGTGCGAGGGCGTCGAAAGACTCGCCTTTGTCAAGACGCTCACGAACCCGGACGGCCTCCTGTTCGTCCGCCAGGAGAATATGGCTGACTCGAATCTGATAACCGTCTACACGCGTCGAATCGGAAACCAGCGATTCGGCCCATATCCACCCCGTGACACGCACCCGGACCCAGTCCGCCCGCCGTTCGAGGACTTCGAGCTGCGTCCCGCCGGCCAGTTCACCGATTTGGGGTCCTCCGGGCGACTTTCTCAGATTCTCCTGCCTGACTTTCAGGAAAACCCGCCCCCCTTGACCGTACCCGGGCAGGACTCCGGCGAGCAGGACGATGACAAAGGATAAGATCATTGCATTTTTCATGATCGCTCCAACCTACTGGATTCAGGACCGGCTTTCATCGATCCAAAACATTTCATTTTGAAAATATGAATTTTGCCGATCAATTTCAAGGCTTTTTCTGTTTCCGGACCTGTTTTTTTGAGATAGTCATGCTAAATGTTGATATAATATAAAATAAATGGGCATATATAGTACAACCTCACTCAGATGGAGACTTTTTCTTTCATGTTTCATGGTTCCGTTCTCCCGGACGCCGTTTCCTCCGTCCGGATAGAGAGGGTTTTTTCATTTCTCTTTTATTGTGATCAATTTCACTTTTATTTCGAGTTTTCTTTTATTAAATTTAAGATTGTTATGACAACCAAATTCTCGGTGAATGAAACAGGAGGTGTTTTATGGCTAACATATTGATCGTTGACGACGATCAGGATTTTGTCGAAGCGGTGAAAAGCGTGCTGGTATCCGGAGGACACCGGGTCGTCGCGGCTTATTCACGGGAAACCGGGATGGATGCGGTCAAAAAGGAAAATCCGGACCTCATGATCCTGGACGTCATGATGGAACAGCCCGATGACGGTTTCGCCATGGCGCATGACCTCCGCAAGGCGGAATTCAAGAAACCGATTTTGATGCTTTCGAGCGTCGGTACAATCTCAGGGATGACGTTTGATAAGGATTCGGACATGAATCCGGTCGATGCGTTTGAAGAAAAACCGATCAAGCCCGAACGACTGCTCGCGAAGGTCAAAGAACTGCTTGGCGCTTAGGAGAAAATAAACATGCAACTTGTCGAAAGAGAGAAACTCGATAAACGGATCGAGACATTGAAACAGTGTTACGGCAACGACCGTTCGGCACTCCTCCCGATTCTTCAGGATCTGCAGGCGGAATATGGTCTGCTCACAGGTCTCATCATGCAGGAAACCGCTCATGCGCTCGGCATCCATCCGGTCGAAGTCGAGGGAGTCGCCACCTTTTACAGTTTTCTGCGGACGGACCAGAAACAGGGCAAATACGTAATCCGGCTCTGCCGGACTATCTCGTGCGATCTGGCGGGCAAGGCCCGCGTGGCGAGACAATTTGAGAACGAACTCGGCATCCGGTTCGGAGAAACCACGAAAGACGGCCTTTTCACCCTGGAATATACCAATTGCCTGGGCATGTGCGACCAGGGGCCGGCCGTCATGATCAACGACCGGTTATTCGCCAAAGTGACGCCTCAGATGGTGCCACAGATCATCATGGACTGCCGGCAGGACTTTCTCAAGACTGTCTTCCCGGAAATCACCCCCTCCGACGTGCAGAAGGAAGGACCGATCCTCAAGAACGCGCTCCCGTTCGGAGAAGGATTGAAAAAGGCGCTCACACTGTCCCGGTCGGATGTGATTGCCACGATCAGAGAGGCCGGACTCAAAGGACGCGGCGGTGCGGGATTCCCGACGGCCACCAAATGGCAGCTGGCGGGCACGGCCGTATCGGATACGAAATATGTCGTCTGCAATGCGGACGAAGGCGAACCGGGGACATTCAAAGACCGGTATCTTCTCCACGCCCAGACCGATCTTCTCCTTGCGGGAATGACCATCGCCGGCTATGCGATCGGAGCGCAGAAAGGGTATCTTTATTTGCGCGGGGAGTATCTTTATCTGAGAAAACACCTGGAAAAATCAATTGAAAAAAGGCGTCAATCCGGATTGCTCGGCAAAGACATCCAGGGTAAAAAGGGATTCTCATTCGATGTCGAACTGCGGTTGGGCGCCGGCGCCTACATCTGCGGAGAAGAAACCGCCCTGATCGAATCCCTGGAAGGCCAGCGCGGGGAACCCCGGAACCGTCCGCCGTTTCCCGTAGACACCGGATTCATGGGCAATCCGACTATCGTCAACAACGTGGAAACCTTCATCGACGCGGCGATCATCTGTGCGAAGGGGCCGGCCTGGTTCGCGGAGTACGGCACGGAGAAATCAAAAGGCACCAAACTGTTCAGCATCTCCGGCGATTGCAAAAAACCCGGCATCTATGAGCTGCCTTTCGGCATCACGGTCCAAGAACTGCTCGAGGAAGTGGGAGGGGAAGACGCCAAGGCCGTCCAGATCGGCGGTGCCTCGGGACACTGCATTCCGGCCCCGGAATTCAAACGGAACATCGCATTCGAGGATATTTCTTCCGGCGGATCGATCATCGTTTTCGGGAAAAACCGGGACATGCTGCAGGTGGCGAAAAACTTCATGGAATTCTTCACGGAAGAATCCTGCGGACAGTGCACCCCCTGCCGCGAAGGCAACATCAAGATTCTCGAAGGCATCGAACTGCTCGAAAAGGGCCGTTGCTCTACTTCCTATCTCAATGAACTGATCCGGCTCGGAGAGACCATGCAGCTCGCCTCGAAATGCGGCCTCGGCCAGTCCAGTCCGAACGCCTTCCTGTCGATTGTCGAACACTTCAAAAACGAAATTCTCGGCCGCGTGCCGGAAGCTGTTTGAGGAGAATTCTAAATGCCAATGAAATGCAAAGTATGTGACGATTCCCGAGGCGCCAAATCCACGGCCGGGCAACGCATCTGTACGCCGGTCGACACGGATGCCATCGGCGCGATGATCAAGGTCACCATCGACGGCCGCGCGGTGGAAGTCCCCATGGGTACGACAATCCTCGATGCGGCCAGGATGATGGGGATCCGGATTCCGACGCTCTGTTATCACGACGATCTCTGTATCTCCGGCGTCTGCCGGATCTGTGTGGTCGAAGTGGAGGGCATGCGCACGCTCCAGGCCTCCTGCGCCTTCCCCATCACCAGTCCGATCAAGGTCCACACCCACACGCGCAAGGTCCGTCAGGCCCGCCGCCATATCCTGGACCTGATGCTATCGAAACATTACGGAGAATGTTATTCCTGCGTGCGCAACAACAATTGCGAACTCCAGTCGCTCGCCGAAGAATACGGCGTCGATTTCTACCGGTTCGGGCATGTGGACAAGCCGAAAACCGGGCGCGACAATTCCAGCTACGCCATCGTGCGCGACATGGACAAATGCATCCTGTGCCGCCGCTGCGTGCGCACGTGTGTGGATCTGCAGGAAGTCGGCGTCTTCGAAGCCATGGGCAAAGGCGACCGCACGGAGATCGGCACCTTCATGGATAAGCCGATGATCGAGGAAATCTGCATCAACTGCGGCCAGTGTATCAACCGGTGCCCGACCGGCGCGCTTCACGCCAAGGACCCGTCGGATGAAATCTGGGCCGCCATCGACGATCCCAAAAAACACGTGGTGATCCAGACCGCACCCGCCCCGCGCTCGGCCATCGGAGAATGCTTCGGACTGGAGCCCGGCCACGCGCTGACCTTCGAGATGAACACCGCCCTGCGCTACTGCGGATTCGACAAAGTCTTCGACACCAACTTCTCGGCGGACCTGACAATCATCGAAGAAGGCACGGAGCTGCTTCTGCGTCTGTACAGGGCCCTCGTGAATAAAGATCCCTCCGCGGCCGTACCCCAGTTCACCTCCTGTTCACCGGGGTGGGTCAAGTACATCGAACATTTTTATCCGGAGATGCTGCCCCATGTCTCCTCGGCCAAGAGCCCGCAGCAGATGTTCGGCGCCCTGATCAAGACCTATTATGCCCAGATTCACAAAATCGATCCGGCCGATATCGTGACCGTGGCGCTCATGCCATGCACCGCCAAAAAATTCGAGTGCAACCGGCCCGAGATGCGCGACAGCGGATTCAAGGATGTGGATTACGGCCTCACGACGCGCGAATTGGCGCAGATGATGAAGGAGACCGGGATCGAGCTCACCCAGATGGAAAAGTCGGATTTCGACGATCCCTTCGGAACGGCGACCGGATCGGGCGTGATCTTCGGCGCGACCGGCGGCGTGATGGAAGCGGCCATCCGGACGGTCTATGAACTGGTAACCGGGGACTTCATCGAGAACCTGTTCGAGAAGGCGCGCGTGCTTCCTGTGCGGGGATTCGAGGGAATCCGTAGGGCCGAACTGCCGATCGAAAAGGTGGGGCCTGTGCCGGATCTGTTAAAACCGCTCGTCCCGAACTGGGACTGGGTCAAGGGCGTGACCCTCAAGGTGGCCGTGGCCCACGGCACGGCCAACGCCAAGAAGGTTCTGGAAGACATCAAGGCCGGCGGCCCGCTCTCGGAATGCCACTTCATCGAATTCATGGCCTGCCCGGGCGGGTGTCTGGGCGGCGGCGGCATGCCCATCCCCACGAGCGAGGAGATCCGGGCGGCCCGCGCGCGTGCAATCTATCAGGAAGACGAATCCTCGGCCGTCCGCAAATCGCATCTCAATCCCGCGGTCACGGCCCTGTACGAGAAATTCCTCAAAGAGGGTCCGTGCGGCCACAAGAGCCACCACCTGCTACATACGGAATACACGGCCCGGGGCAGAAAAGTGGTTTGATTTTTTTGGGAACAAAAAAACCCGGCGCATCCCATTCACCGGATACGCCGGGTTTTTTTATGGAAAACAGATCTCTGTTCTTTTCCGGAAGCCGCCTGCCCCCTCATGGCGATTGATCGGGCAAGTCTCCCTCTGCCGGGAGCAGCACGAAACGAATCAAATTTTCCGGATCGAAACGGGTCCGGACGGCGTTCCGGACCGCCTCGCCGGACAGCCCGTCCACCAGTTCGGGATAGGCGAGCACCCGGGCCGGATCGTCCCCGAAATAATAGGCCCGGTACAGCGCGCCCAGCCAGAACCGGTTTTCCTTCAGCCGCGTCTCGTACGCCCGCCGCTGCGCCTCCTGTACCTTCCGGAGCGACACAGGGGACGGCCCGGCGGACGCCAGCGAATCCAGCGTCGCCAGGACGGTTTCCGTCAGTTCGTCCACCCGGACGGGATCGCACCCGAATGAAACCGTGACTTCGTACCGTTCCCGCGGCAGACGGACGAGGGAACCCGACACACCCACCCCGTATGTGCCGCCCAGGTCTTCGCGAAGGACCTCGCGCAGATGGATCCGCAGGAAATCGAGAGTGGCGTCGAGGTCGTAGGCGTCCTGGCGGGAATAGGTCGCCTCTCCGGCGAAGACCATCCTGACCCGGGCCCTCGGTTCCAGCCCCCTCTGCAGGATTTTCTCGATCCGGCCTTCGGGAGGGACGATGCCGTGATCGCGCCAGGTTTCATCGCGGCCAAAGGAGGGCAGGCCGCCGAGATAGGTCTCGATGAGGGGCCGCAGGGTGTCCGGCTTGAGATTGCCCACGAAGACAAAGGTGAAATCACCGGCATCCGCGAACCGGTCCGCGTAGAACCGGCGCGCCTCTTCGAGATCGATTTCCTCCAGCAGCGCCTCGCTCCAGGGTCGCGCCCGGAAGTGACCCCGCGCCAGCGTGATGGCCACCGTGTCCGAGAAAGCGGCTTCGGGGCTGGCGCTCCGGTTCCGGAGAACGCCGAGAAGCCGGTTCCTGAGGGATAAAAAGGCCGTGCTGTCTGCCCTCGGTTCGGTGAATTGCAGGTAGATCAGTTCGAACAGGGTGCGGATGTCCCGGGGTGAGGCGGAGCCGGATATCCCCTCGGACAAGCCCCCGATGACGGGACTCGCACGCACGACTTTGCCCGCGAGTCTCTTATTGAGCGCGGTTTCCGTGAAGGGTCCGAATCCGCTCCCGCGGACCAACTGGGCCGCCATGGATGCGGTCACGTACAGGCTGTCGGGCGCCAGCGAGGTCCCGCCCGGGCTGAACGCGTCGAACAGGATCTCGTCGTTCCTGAACGTCGTGGGTTTGAGAATCACGCGTACGCCGTTGGAGAGTCTCCATTCGGTGATCCCGAGTGATTCGATTTCGCTTTCGTGGACGATGCGTCCGGGGTCGGGGAGTCGGCGGACCAGGGGCGCATCGGACACCTCGTCCTCATAGGGGAGAATATCCATCTCTTTCACCCGTTCGAAAACCCCCAGAAGCGCCTCTTCCGGGGGCACGGGAACGTCCTCCTTCTCGGGCGCGCTGACCAGGACGACCCGGTTCGAGTCGGAAACCGTCTCCGATGCCAGCGCATTGACTTCGTCCAGACGGATCTCCGGCATGAAACGGAGAGTGAGTCCATACTCGAAATCGATGCCGGAAATCGGTTCATCCACCAGAAAATGGCGCACATATTCCGAGGCGAACCGGCCGGACTGCGTCTTGTCCCTTTCCCTCACCGCCTGTTCCATGCCGCGGAGCATGTCGCGCCGGGTCCGATCGAATTCGGACGGAGTGAATCCGTGGCGCTTCACCCGTTCGGCTTCGATCAGGATGGCCTCCAGGCCGCGGAGTACGCCGCCCTCATCGACACCCGCGGAAATAGAGTAGACCCCTTTGGATCGCACGAAACGGCCCGATCCGGCCAAACCATAAAGAAACGGCGGATCGGCTTCGCGCAACCGTTCGATCAGCCGTTCATTGAACATCGCGTCGTACAGATTCTCGATCAGCATGCGCCGGTAATCGCCCACGGTCTGTTCGGAGGGGAGCGGTTTCTTGAAATACACACTCACCCGCGTGCGCATCGCCTCCGGGTCCGTGGCGATGGCGAACCGTGTCTCTTTGTGATCGGGAACCGGAAAATCCGGACGGTCGGCCGGCCGGCCGGGTTTGGGAATGGCCGAAAAATAGATCTGGATGAGATCTTCGATATGCCGCACCTCGAAATCGCCCACCGCCACCACGGCCATGAGATCGGGCCGGTACCAGGTGTCGTAAAATTCACGGAGCGTTTCGGGACCGCAGCGTTCGACGATCTCCATTTTACCGATCGGAAGCCGTTCGGCGTACCTGGAATCCTGGAACAAAACGGGAAGCTGTTTGTCGAACATCCGCGCCGCCGCGCCCCGGCCGATCCGCCACTCTTCGATGATGACCCCCCGTTCCCTGTCGATCTCATCCGGATCGAAAGTGATGCCGTGAGCCCAGTCGGACAGGATAAGGAACGCTTTTTCCAGATAGTCGAGGCTGTCGGTCGGGACTTCGAGCAGATACACCGTCTCGTCGAATCCGGTATAGGCGTTGATATCGGGACCGAAACGCATGCCGATCGACTCCAGATAATGGACGATCTCCTGTTTTTCGAAATGCGTGGTACCCTTGAAGGCCATGTGCTCGACAAAATGGGCCAGCCCCTGCTGCGCGTCGGTCTCGAGCACCGAGCCCGCGTTCACCGCCAGCCGCAGTTCGGCGCGGTTTTCGGGGTGTGTATTTTTCCGGATCAGATAGCGCAGCCCGTTTTCCAGCGTGCCGGTCCGGACTTCGGGATCGACCGGCAGGACGTCTTCGAGCGCCATAGTCCCCGCGGGGTTTTCAGGAAGGGACCGTTGCGGCAGGGCAGGATGCCGGGCGGCGCATCGGACAAACAGGATCAGGATGATCAGAATCTGAACCCATCGTTTCATCGTATCTTCTCCTTTTGGTCCGGGGATCGCGGGGACGGACGCCTGCGTGAAGACCGTCCCGCCGTCTTCCCGAAGAACACGGCGTGCTGGCGCCGCCGGGCGGCCGGATCGCGCGTCACTGGAAAAGTTTCTCCGGTGAGGGGATCTTCACCCGTATAATGGATGACCGACGACAGTGTCATCGGCAGCGGGATGAAAGCCTGCACCTGTTCCGGGGTGAACCGGAACTGCCGGCGGACGGCGCGCCGCATGGCCCGCATGTTGGGCGCGGTCGATCCCGGGTGATTCGACATGAGATAGGGTATGAGGAACTGCGTCTTGCCGGCGGAGGCGTCCGCCTCGCGGAAATCCCGGATGAACCGGTCCAGGTCATAGAGCGGTGTTTTCCGCATCGCGCGGAGGACGGCGGGATCGGTGTGTTCGGGCGCGATCTTGAGCTGCCCGCTGACATGGCCGCGCACGAGCCTGCGGAGCCGTTTTACGGGATCCGCGCCGAGCATGAACACATCATACCGGATGCCGGACCCGACCGTGACCCGCCGGACATTCGGGATGCGGGAGGCCCGTTCGAGCAAATCCGGCCAGGCCTTGCCGGAAAGCCGGAGATTCGGACAGAGGCCGGGGAAAAGACAGCTCTCCCGGCCGCAGACCCAGTCCTTCTCACAACCGAATCCGTACATGTTCGCGGAAGGCCCGCCGATGTCGGTGATGTGTCCCCTGAAATCCGGCGCGCTCGCGATTCGTCCGACTTCATTGAGCACGGATTTGGGACTGCGGCTCACGATGCGCCGGCCCTGATGCAGGGTCAGTGAACAGAAGGAACACCCCGACACGCATCCGCGATGCGAGGTCACGGAATCCCGGATCATCTCATAGGCCGGAATGACGGCTTCGTAGACGGGATGGGGACGCCGCGTAAACGGCAGGGCATAAATCCTGTCGAGGTCTTCGGACCGGAAACCGGAATCGGGCGGCTCATGCACGAGAAACCGGTTGCCGGAGTGCTGAACCAGCCGGCTGTGCTGCCACGTGTAAAATTGCCGGTAAAATTCGAGGAACGCGGAGCGGGAGCCGAGCACTTCGGCCTCATCGGGCAGGAGCACGGCGTCTTCCGGGATCCCGGAACGGACGGTCACCGTGTTGGGTATCCCGACGGGTTCCTCCCCCCTTTCCATCCGCCCGGCCAGCGCGATCACGGACGACTCCGCCATGCCGTATACCACGGCCGTCGCCCGGCTGTCGAGAAGGATGGAACGCCGCACCCGGTCGTCCCAGAAATCGTAATGGGCCATGCGCCGCATCGACGCCTCGATTCCGCCGAGCACGATGGGCACGTCCCGGTACACCTGCCGGATCAGATTGGCATAGACGATCACGGCCCGGTCCGGTCGCCGGCCCGTCCGCCCCTCCGGGACATAGGGATCGTCCCGGCGCGGACGTTTGAACGCCGTATAATTGGAAATCATGGAATCCGTGTTTCCGGAGGTCACCCCGAAGAAGAGCCGCGGCCTGCCGAAAACCGTCATCGCGGCGGGATCCCGCCGGTCCGGCATGGCGATGATCCCCACCCGATAGCCCGCCGCCTCGAGCACCCGTCCGATCACCGCCGCGCCGAACGCGGGATGATCGACGTACGCGTCGCCGGTGACGAGCACGACATCGACCCCGTTCCAGCCGCAACGGTTCATCCCGTCGCGGTCGATCGGGAGGAATGGTGTCTCGGTCGACTTCATTCAATCTCCGGGGGAACCGGGTCTTCGCGCAACCACCCCCCGTCCCGTTGAACCGTATCGGCGAATTGTTCCTGTCTTACGCCCGGATGGTGTCGCCCGTTCCCCGCGTCCCGCTCCCGTCTCCCGTGCGCCCTGTTTCAAGGCGTCCGCACCGCGCTTTTAGATCCGAAAGCAGCGTTTGGTACAGCCTTTCGACCTCGTCCGTGTCCGGCAGGGTTTGCCGGATCTTCTCCAGATACCCGCGTCCGCGAACGATCCGGCAGGTTTCGGCAAAGTTGAATCCGTACACCCACGCCATCTGGAGCAGCTTGAAATCGTTCAGCGTGCGGAGATGCGCCTTCTTCACGAGCCGTTTGGCGTGGATATCCGCGATTACCTGACCGGAAATCTCCGGCGTATCGGGGAGGTCGAGCTGGATCGCCTCGTTCCTGCGGACATGCGCCGTCCGGTAATAGTCCGTGACCACCCGGTAAATGTCGATCTTGTCCGCGTCGCGGAGCAGTTTCGTGAAGAAAAGGACGCGCGGAGAATCGTTCAGGAATAGGGACAGCCGGTTGTGATACCGCACGGCCCGGATGATGACATGCCTTTCCCCGGGCCTGAGGGAATCCAGCACGGATTCCTTTTCGAGGAGGGATGCGCCGAGTTCCGCGTGATCCACGGATTTTGCATCCACAAACGTTTTGAAGCGCGCGTACTGTTCGAACCGTCCGACGTCGTGCATCAGACCGCAGGCCTCGGCCAGAAGCCGGTCGCCCTCGCCGAGACGGAGGGATTTCGCGATCCGACGGCACGCCTCCCGGACCTTTACGGTATGCGTGACCTTCAGTCGGATATTTTCCGAGACATCTGGATCTTCGCCGTCGAAACCGCGGACATGTTGATCAAACCATTTTTCGAGGTATTGAATCTGTTCGAAAGTCATTATCGAATCATCTTTTCTTAGAATGCGGGACGCCGCGATGACCAGAAATCCGGCGCAGGAAACCCGCGATTGATTCTGCATCCGGTCCCTGGGTCAGGCAATGGCCTTCTGGAAAATGGTATAGGTCTTGGAGGGCGCGGCGCCGATGCGTTCGACCATGCGGACGACCATCTCGTTGTCCTCCAGCACCCAGCCCAGATCGGAGTAGACATATCCTTTGGTGCGGGCATATTCCTGCTGTTTAACGATCATCACGGCGTCGAGTCCGAGACGCCGGTATTCGGGCCGGACGCCCATGTATCCGAGCCTGAACCCCTTCGCCCGCCTGGCGAGAAGAACCATGCGCAGGGCGCGGATCAGTTCGCAGCGGCGGCAGCGGCCGATGCGCCCGAGAAACTCCGTGACATTGGGCACGCCGCCGAAGAACGCCACGGGTTCATCCTGGATATAGAGAAAAATGAAAAGTCCTTTGTCGAGGATGAGGGTCATGTCGTCGACGATGGCGTCGAATTCCTCCTCGGTGAACGGGACAAATCCCCAGTTGTCGTTCCAGGCCGCATTATAAATTTCGCGCATCTCCTGTTTCCGGACAGAGAGGGGGCGCTGGTCCCAGGTCTCGATCCGGACGTCGTACCGGTCGATGATTTTCCGGGTTAGTTTCTCGAATTTCTCCTCGAAGGGTTTGGCCACCGGATATTCCCACGACAGGACCCGCTTGACGGGCTTCAATCCGGCCAGTTCGAGTTGACGGACATAATAGGGTTTGTTGTAATGATAATACATGACGGGACGGGTCTCTAATCCCTCGGTCAGGAGGCCGGGCGTGGCCTCGTTCACGGGAAGATTCTGGGGACCCCGTATCGCATTCATGCCTTTCGATTTCAGCCAGTCGGATGCCGTACCGATCAGGGCGTCCGCCACCTCCTGGTCGTCCACGGCTTCATACTGACCGAAAAAACCGACCCGGTCGTGCCAGTGCGCGTTGTGACGGCGGTTGACGAAGGCATTGCAGCGTCCGACGATCCGGCCCTCTTTCAGGGCGAGGAAAAATTGCATCTCGGCATGATTGAAAAACAGATTGCGGGGTTCGAAAAAACCGTGGATGCCGAGGAGCCGGAATCCGAGATACTCGTAGTCGAGGAGCGGTACGTATTGCGGATCTTCCCGATAATGCCGCCAGTGAAAATCCACAAATTCCTTCAACAGCTTCCTGTCGTTCCGGCTCCGGTTCAAGAATGAGAAAATTTCCAGATTTGAAGGATTCATGAGTCACTCCAGTCCTTTGGGATGGGTTATTCCTCGCCGGATCCGTCGGAGTCGCGATCGGGGATCTCCACCGGTTCCATCAGCCGTTTGATCACCACGAGGGTCGCGTCATCGACCCAGGCCTTTTTCCCGCCGAACTCGAACACGGCCCGGTACACGCATACGACGAGATCTGAGGCCGAAAGATTCCGGTTTTGCATGACCAGTTTCTGGAGCCGCCTGATCCCGAATTGTTCTTCCGGATTGCGTTCGCGTTCGATGATACCATCGCTGTAAATAACCAGGGTATCGCCCCGGCGAAACGGGATATGATTCCGGTGCCAGTTGACATCCGGCAAGAAACCCAGGGCGATTCCAGTCGCTTCGAGTGCATGGCAACTTTTTCCGGATAACAGAAACGGCGGCGGGTGACCCGCATTCACATAAAACAGGTGGTCGAAATCTTCGATCTCACCGATGAAGAGTGAGACGAAATTGGTGGAATACGTACTCCGTTGTATCACCCTGTTCAGGCGTTTGATGGTGCGCAGGACGCGCGTATTTACGTTCAGCCCCATCCGGAGGCCGATGACCACATCGCGTGAAAGCAGGGCGGCCGGCAGCCCGTGACCGCTGGCGTCGCCGAGACTCACGCCGAATGAATGCGTGTCGAACTGAAAATAATCATAAAAATCACCGCCCACACTCTCGGCGGGCTGGGAGAAATGCGCGATATCGAACCCCGGCACATCCGGACCGGTATGCGGGAGCAGACTCTTTTGGATCTCCTCCGCCATGGTGAGTTCGTTGTCCATCAATTCCGAAAAGATGCGGTAATTGAGCGCCGTCCTCACTGCGTTCAGGAAGAGGAGCGTCTCCTCACGCACCCATCCGTCGCCCAGCGCAAAGACGAACAGCCAGAACCGGTCGGCCATGTGGATCGAAATCGCCGCGGGCGTGACATGCGCATGACACCGGATCTGAAACGCCCCGCTCAGATCACCCTGGTCATAAATGTAACTGCCATGCTTGAGCAGCGCCTTGATCGCCGGTTCGGACGCCCCGATATGCCGGACGATTTCAGTCCCCTCCCGGTCGGATTGGGTGTGGATCAGTGCGAAAGCATCGCCGCGCTTCTCGAAAAGAAAACTGCAGCGGATCGAAAGCGCGGGACCGAACCGGATCTGCAGTTCGGAAAGGATGGATTGGAAGAAATTTTCCCCGGATTTTTCATGACCGATCTTGGCCAGCAGGGAATCGAGTTCACGATAGAACATCTTGGGATCGACCACGAAAACCTCATGCGTATAGAATCGACGGATGACGCGAATGGCGTGACGCGGATCGCTCCCGCGATCCATCACCGTTAATGATTGATATCAACTTGCAACTTGTTACGTTTTACTTGTTACTTTTTACTTGTTACTTTTTACTTGTTACTCAGATCTAAATATATTGGAATCCCGTTATAAAATCCAGCAAAAATCCGGCGGGACCGATTTTCATGAAATTTCTGCGAGAATGGATTCGTATTCGGACTGAACGGATTCCCATTCGGAAAGTAACTTTTCCAGTTCTTCCCCTGTTTCCCGATAACGGCCCTGATATGCGCGGAGCTCTTCGGGATTTTTGTAGGCTGCCGGATCGGCCAGACGCGATCCGAGCTCCGCCCTCTCCTTTTCCAGGGATGCGATCTCGGACTCGATCCGCCGGATTGTCTCATTCAGACGGTTCCGGTCCTTGCTGATACGCTGACGCGCCTCGGCCTCCCTGCGTTTCCGTTCCCTGGATTTGCGGCCGGAGGGAGGAACCGGTGGTTTTCCCTCGGGTTTCCGGACAGGGCCCGCGGCGGTCCGCCGCGCCGCATACTCGGAATAATGGCCTTCGAACACGGCGATCCGTCCGTCCCGGATCTCGATCACGCGGGAGATCAGCTTGTCGAGGAAATAGCGGTCATGTGCGATCACGAGCAGCGTGCCGTCATACGCGGAAAGCGCGGATTCCAGCGCGTCCCTGGAGCGTATATCCAGGTGGTTGGTGGGTTCGTCCATGATGAGAAAGTTAACCGGGGAGAGCAGGATTTTCGCCAGGGAGACCCGGGCCTTCTCGCCCCCGGACAGGACGCCTGTCCGTTTGTCGACGGCGTCTCCGGTGAATCCGAACAAACCGAGCACGTCCCGGATGGGCTGACGCTGCGTGGTCGAGGCGTTTTCCGTAACGGCCTCAAGGACGGTCCTGGCCGGATCGAGCGCATCGATCTGGTGCTGGGCGTAATATCCGATACGGACCCGTTCTCCCAGCCTGACGACGCCGGATTGCGGGACGAGTTCGCCCGTGATCAACCGGGTAAGCGTGGTCTTGCCCGCGCCGTTCAGCCCGACCAGGGCCGCCTTCTGGCCGCGGAAGATCTCGAGCGAGACCTCCCGGAAGATCCAGTCCGTCTCGTACCGGAAAGACATGTCGCGGATTCGCAGGACATCCTTGTAACTCGGAACATCGACCGAAATCTTGAAATGCAGAGATTTCTCCTGCCCGGGCAGTTCGATCCGTTCGATTTTTTCGAGCCGCTTGATCTCGCTCTGCACCATTCTGGCCTTGGTCGCCTTGGCCCGGAACCGCGCGATCAGCGCCTCCTTGGCCGTGATTTCGTCCTGCTGGGCCTCGTATTTCTTTTCGATCCGTTCCCGGTTCTCCGCCTTGATCCGTTCATAATCATGGTATTTTCCCGGGTAGACGGTCAGGCGCCCCATTTCGAGTTCGGCGATCCGGTCGACCAGCCGGTCGAGGAAGAACCGGTCGTGAGAGACGAGAATCATGCTGCCCCGGAACCGGGACAGATACTGTTCCAGCCATTCGAGTGAGGGCAGGTCGAGATGATTGCCGGGCTCGTCGAGCAGGAGCAAATCCGGATTTTGAATGAGGATGCGCGCCAGGTAAACCCGCATACGCCAGCCGCCGCTGAATTCCGACAGGGGGCGGGAGAAATCCGCCGGGCGGAATCCGAGTCCGCCCAGCACGGCCTTCGCCTCATTCTCGGCCCGGTAACCTCCCGCCTGATCGAACCGGTGTTCGAGTTCCCCGAGCCGTTTCAGCAAAACCGGGTTGTGGGGATCCTGTCCGATCTGGTGCTGGAGAGCATGGATCTGATGTTCGAGATTCCCGATTTCGTGGAGGCCGTCCATGACCGTCTCGAGTATCGTCCGGCCGGTGAAAGAAACCGCCTCCTGAGGCAGATATCCGATGCGACAGCCCGCGGGCTTGACAATCTCGCCCCGGTCCGGGCGGATTTCTCCGGCCAGGATGCGGAGCAGGGTGGTCTTTCCCGCCCCGTTGACGCCGACGAGCCCGGCGCGCTGTCCGTCGTGGATCGGCCAGGAGATTCCGGAGAGGATGTCGCGGTCACCGATCGCGTGAGAGAGGCTGTGGATCTGGATCATCGTTCCTGTTTTTCTATCCCGCAGAGGGGGATCCCCCCCGCGTCGCGGACCGGGGAGCCTTGCGGGGAACGAAGCCCCCCGCATCCTCTCAGGATTCCGGAGATCGCTTTTAAAAGTTTTTTCAACGGGAGGCCGTACAACCTGACCAAAAAGGATAACCGTTTATTCCCTAACCAACCGTACGGAGCCCTTGCATTGCTTTTCATCGTCACCACGCGCAACACCTGAATAATCATAATTTAAGTGCCGGAACCATGCATTGTCGAAACAACATTCAGTAACCGACCAGAATAAGGCGCTGGATCCCAGTCCATAGACAGGCAGCGCGGAAAATCCGCTCTCCGAAAATGCCACATTATTCCTCAAAGCGCCATCTCTCCATAAATGATAAACACCCGCAAGTTTGCTGCCTTCATTCGTACCGCGAAGGCCTCCTGAATTCGCCTCTGATGCGCTCATGCCGAGTGTCTTCTCCAGTTCTTTCCAATCCTCGTCCGTGGGCGCCCGCCAGCCATAGGGGGCAATATGCCGGCTGTCGGCTACGGCATACCAGTTATACAGGTAACCATACGTATCCGCAAGGATTTCATCATTGTCATACGCACAGTATGCGCCTGTGGAAAGACCGGCCCACTCCGCATTGTCCGTCACGTTCGGGATGGCGTCGCCGGTTCGGTATTTCGTTTCCCTCAGATTCTCGGCCATCCACCACTGATCGCCGATCTTGACCGTCTGATACACCCTGCCGTCGTTGCCGGTCATCGTGCCGGTCCCCGGTATGGTCAGATCCGCAGAATCCGTGAATCCCTCGTAACTCACGGTGACCGTCGCGGGACCGGTATACACATACGGCGAAGCCGCCGTGAACAGTCCGTTCGGATCGATCACCCCGGCTTCGGGCGGGGTTACCGTCCAGGACGAGGCCGCGGTCGCGTCCCGTGTACTCAGATCCGCATACATTGCCGTGCAGGTGAATTGAAACGATGTGCCTCCCGGGACGACCGGACCGGACGGGCTGATTTCGATGCCGGTCAAGAGCAGCGGCGGTTCTTTATCTCTCACCAGACGGACCGAGAATCCGCCTTGCCTGTTGAAGTTGGAGCTGTGCCGGTAGACACCCGACCCGTCATAATACAGGCTCCGGATCCATGCGACGTCGGTGCCGAGTTCCGTCTGAGACCAGAAATCTCCGCTATAACGCAGAGGGGCGAAACCGCCGTTCCCCCAACGATATCCCCCGGGCAATGCGGAAAAACCGCTTTCATTCGAAGCCCCGGTGTTGGGGCTGCGCCACAATCCGGTCCCTTCTTCGGCGGTGCCTGCCGACTTCAGCTTTCCGCCGACCCGCGCATCCGCACCCCGCCATCCGCTCTCGACCAGATCGGCCCGGCTCATGCCCATAAACAGTTCCAGCACTTTCCAGTCCGCATCCGTGGGCACGCGCCAGCCCTCGGGCGCGAGGTTCCGGACGTCCTCCACCGCATGCCAGTTGTACAGGCAACCGTAGACCTCCGTGTTGCCCTCTTCATTGCCATAAGCACAGTAAGCACCGGCGGACAGGATCTCCCATGCCGTATCGTCCGTCACGTTCGGGATGGCGTCTCCGTTCCGGTACCGCGTGGCCATCAGGTTCTGTCCCAGCCAGTCCTGATCTCCGATGGGGACGATATCATACACATTGCCGTCGATGTCGATGGCAATTTCCCGCGCGATCACCCGCACCCGGTACCCGTCCCCGCTCACGCCCGGGTTGTCCGCGTGAAAATCCCACACCGCGTGCTTGTCCGCGCCGGGAGATACGCCTTCTCCCGCGTCCCCGGTCAGGCTCACGCAGGGCAACACCCAGGTCGCCCCGTGGTCGTCAGAGGCTTCGATGATGATTTCCAGCAAATCCCCGTCTTCATCCAGGACATCATAATAGATATCCACCATAAGGCTGCCGTCCGTGCGCTGCGCGAACCGCACGTTCTCCACCATCGGAAAACCCGCAAACAGCACGGAAGAAAACCATACAACGAGTCCTGTAATATATCGTTTCATGGCGTTTCTCCTTCCCGGTTTGTTTTCCCGAACGGGAGACTCACCGCATCAAAAGCAGCTTCCGGGCCCACAACACCTCGCGGATTACCGGATGAGAAAGAGGATATTTTCCACCCTCCCCCCCTTGCCTGTCCTGGGTATGACCGACACCGCAAGGGCGCCCACAGACAGTTTGCCGGCTTTCAATGCAATCGGACTCCGGTCCTGCGGATCGACCTGATCCAGCCGGGCCTGAAGCGAATTCCACAATCCCGGCAGGTCTTTCAGCGAAACGGCCTCGCCTTTGAGTTGCAACAAATCCCGGGCGGCCTGATTCATGAACGTAATTTTATAATCGGGCCCCGTGATGATCACCCCTTCGTGGATCTCTTCGAGCACGCGCTGCTGATTGCGTTTCACCTCGACGATTTTTTCGGTAACCAGTTCGTTGAAATAGCGGATCTTCCGGGTCGCCTCATAAAACGCCCGGGACAGTTCGCCGATCTCGTCTTTCGATTCGATTCCCGGCAAGGGGAAAGCGACATCTCCGCGGCCCACGGCCCTGAGCGCGCGCAGGATTCTACTGAACGGTTCGAAAAGCCGGCGGGGCAGATAATACATGAGGACGCCGAGAAACACGCCGGACAGCAGGAGCAGGGTCAGGACATCGCGCTGCGCGCGGGCAGCCAGGAGCAAAGCCTGTTCGGCGTTGGCGGCCAGGGAAGCCCTGGAGGCGTCCGAGATCTTTCGTGTCAACGCCATAATCTGTTTGCCCGTCCGTTTCAGATTTTCAAGAGTCCGGATCTTGTCCGGAGAGAGTTCGCCCGAAACCGCCAGCAGGGCGATTTGCATATCCGTCGTCCATCCGTCCAGACCGGATTGTTGCGGATGTTTCAAACCCTGCAGCTCCCGCTCGGTTTGCATGAGTCGGCGGCCGACCCGGGTCAGCTTATCGGCGTTTTCGAAAGACAGGAAGGTCAACTTTTGGATGTTTTCCCGGTAATCTCCGAGGAGCGACACCAGCGAATCGAACCGGGCGGCGGAATGAGGTGCGATCCGGCGTGCCCGGGATACGTCGGTGAGGACCCCGTCGATCAGCCGGACATTCAGATCGATATCGGTGGAATCGAAAAAGAGGATGTAATTCTTCTCGGCCTGCCTCGCCTCGAGGATCCGGATCGAAATCGATTCGCTGATTTCCGTCAGATGAACATCGGCGGCCGCGATGGCCGTAAGCCGCCGCGCCATCCGGTTCATATAGGTCAGCGACAGCAACGACACCCCGAAAGAAACGGCCGCGACGGCTCCCATGGCGAGCCGGATCCGGTTTTTTCCGGTCATACCGAGATTTCCTTATTTGGAGAGCGCCAGATTCTGAATGTCCGTCTCCGCCCCCACGATCACCAGCACATCCCCCTCTTCGATCACGTCTTCGGAGCCGGGCAAATCGTTGATTTCGACATCTTCATATACCTTGCCGTCCTCATCGACCTTCGACCGGATCCGTTTGATGGCGATGACATTGACGCCGAACCGTTTCCGGATTTCGAGTTCGTTGAGGGTCTTGCCGATAAATTCCTTCCTGGCCTCGAGTTCGACGAGGCTGTGGCCGGTGGCGAGAAACACCCGTTCGTGGATGCCGGGAGCCAGAAGCTGTTTGGCGATGTCTTCCGCGACCTGTTCCTCGATCACGACGACCTGGTCTGCACCCACGAGTTTGAGCACATGGGCGTACTGGGCGTTGGCCGCCCGGGCGATGATGGGGTAAATGCCCATTTTCTTCAGGATGGCCGTCGTCAAGATCGCCTGTTCCTGGGCCTCGCCCAGGGCCACGATGGCGGCGTCCACATCGTCGATCTGTGCCGCCCGCATGGCCTCTTCATGGGTCGAATCGAGCGTCAACGCGATAGCGGCACGGTCTTTCACCGCCTCGACCGCGGCGGCGTTGCGATCGATGGCGATCACCTCGGCCCCGTGTTCATCCAGCGTTTGGAGCATTTTCCGGCCGAACGTGCCCAGCCCCACAATCACATACCGCATGCGTCCTCCTTTATCCGATCAGCACCCTGGCCTGTGGATATCCGACCACCTGTTTGCGCATGGTCCTCGCCAAGGCCAGCCCCATGGTCAGGGGACCGATGCGTCCCAGAAACATGAGGATAACAATCAGTATTTTCCCGGCATCCGACAATTGGGGCGTGATCCCGGTCGAGAGGCCGACCGTCCCGAATGCGGATACGGTCTCGAACAGCGTGTCAAGATAGGGTTTTTCTTCGATGATGAGCAGCAGGATAAAAATCGTCATCACCAGAGTCAGCGAGATCACGAGAATCGCCAGTGCCTTGCGCACCACACCCCTGGGAATGGTCTCACGGGCGGCCTCGACCTCGGTACTCCCCCTGAATACGCTGCGCACGGCGAGCAGCAGGACGGCGAATGTGGTGGTCTTGATGCCGCCGCCCGTGGATCCAGGCGACGCGCCGATGAACATGAACACCAGCATGATCGTCAGCGTCACGGGCGCCAGGCTTCCGATGGGCACCGTATTGAACCCGGCCGTTCGGGTGGTGGCGGACTGAAAGAGCGCGGCCATCAATTTGCCGGGCAGCGGCACATGGAGCAATATCCCGTCGAATTCGAAAAAGAAAACGACCAGGAAACCGGAAAGGATCAGCATCAACGAGGTGCCCAGCACGAGCCGCGTGTGCAGGGACAGTTTCTTTCTTTTTCTACGGATCATTTCCGTGAGTTCGAAATTGGTGATGAATCCGAAACCGCCCGCGATGATCAGCCCCAGAATGGGGAAAAGAATCAGCGGATCACCCGCGGCGCGTTCGAGGGAATCCGGAAACAGGGAGAAACCGGCGTTGCAGAATGCGGAGACCGCGTGAAAAACGCTGAAATAGAGGGCCCGGCCCGGATTCTCGAGCACGAAAAACCAGCGGGAGAACAACAGGACGATCCCGATCCCCTCGACCAGAAAGGTCATCTTGAAAATGTAGAATATCATGGAAAATACATTCCGTTCCTCCTCGAGCATTTCCTGAACCATTTTCCGCTGCCCGAGCGAGAACCGGCCGATGATCAGTGCCACGAACGCCGAATAGGTCATGATGCCCAGGCCGCCGAGCTGGATCAGGGTCAAAATGACGACCTGTCCGAACGGGGTGAAATAGTTCGGTGTATCCTGAACGATCAGGCCGGTGACACACGTGGCCGAAGCGGAAGTAAACAGGGCGTCGGCAAGGGAGGCGCCGAGACCGTCGGTGGTGGCCGCGGGAAACGTCAGGAGGATGGCCCCGAGAAGAATCGTCGCCATGAAACTCGCCACCACGATCTGGGCCGTGTTCAGGCGGACATTGTGGATGACGTGGACGAATTTCTGTGTACGGGTAAAGAGTCGGATCAGGCTGAGCGTGTGTCGGACGATGATCGCGCCGACCCCGACCTTGAGGGTGAACGGCGTGAACAGGATGGGAATCAGGACGATCAGATCGAGAAAATTCTCCCGAAGATAACGGCTCCTGGGAATGGTGTAATATACATTCAAGGAAATGTTGCTGAGGAAGGTAGCGTAAATCAGATAATCCACGACCCGTTCGATCGTCAGCAAAACAGGAGGAAGCTCCCAATGCAATCCGGACTGGAGGACGATGAAGGCCAGGCCGATCCCGGAAAACAGGTACATGACGCGCCGGAAGCGTCCGATCCACACGGGGAACACCCTGTCCTTGCGGACGACTTTCGAGCGTCTGAAAAGCCGGATCTTCCGGAAAAGAAATTGGATACGCCGGATCATCTCAATTCACCAAATGAAACAAATAACCCGCATAAATCAAAACCAGAACGCCCCCCTCCCACCGGTTCAACCGGAAATGGCTCCAGAGAAACGGCAGGAGCAGGATGGAAACGCCGGCCATGACGAGAACATCCGTACTCCCGATACCCGAACCTTGGATCGGCGCGATGCAGGACGACACCCCCAGAACGCCAAGTATATTGAAGATGTTGGAGCCGATGACATTGCCTGTCGCGATATCCTGTTCCTTGCGGAATGCCGCCACGAACGAGGTGGCCAGTTCGGGCAGGCTGGTTCCCGCCGCGACAATCGTCAGACCGATCACCGCCTCGCTCAGATCCAGGATACGGGCGACATGTACCGATCCCCGCACGAGCAGATCGGCGCCGAAAACAAGAATACCCAGTCCCGCAAGGATTCCCAGAATCTCAAGGAAAGGTTTCCTGAAACGAAAAATCGGCATTTGTTTCTCCATATGCCGAGTGTCCTGTGCCGGCGCATGTTTTGACAGAAAAATATTCGCCCATAAATAGACCCCCAAGAGCACGAGAAAAGACAATCCTTCCGCGCGTCCGAGATGCCGGTCCCGGAAAAAGTACAGGAACATAAGAGCCGAAAAAATAAGGACGGGTATATCCATGCGCAGAAGCTGAACCCGGATGGTGAGTGGCCGGATCAGGGCACACGCCCCGAGTATCAGGGCGATGTTGAAAATATTCGATCCGACGACATTGCCGGCGGAGATCGCCCCCTGCCCGGTGATCGCCGTCTTCACACTGACGACCAGTTCAGGCAGGCTCGTCCCGAACGCCACAACGGTCAGTCCGATCACGAGCGGGGATACTTTCAGCCGCAGGGCGAGGAAAGAACTGCCCCGCACGAGCCCCTCGGCGCCGATATAGAGCCCTAGCAGGCCGCCGAGAATTTGCAGTAAACCGGTTCCCATTACCGATGGCCCTTTCCGGCTTCCGATCCGGTATCGGCACCCTGCCGGCTGTCCGCTGCCGGCTGCAACCTGTTTTCACGCCAGACCGTCCGGAGTCTTTCGGACACACTTTCCAGACAGATCCGGTCCGTTTCGTCGAAAGCGTCCTCGGCGTCATGATCCATGTCCAGCACACCGCGCAGGACGCCGCGCGTGTCGTAGAGCGGAACCACGATCTCGGAACGGGATTTCGGGTCGCAGGCGATATGCCCCTCGAAGTCGCGGACATCCGGGACGATCAGGCTTTGGCCCTTTCGGACGGAGGCCCAGCACACGCCCTTCCCCTTTTCGAGAAACACGCAGGCCGGATTTCCCTGGAAGGGACCCAGAACGAGCCGGTCGTCCCGGAGCAAATAAAATCCGACCCAGGAATACCCCAGCCGTTTCTTCAGGACGGCCGCGGCATTCCCGAGATCGGCGACCGGGTCTCCCCCTTTCTGGAGCCGGACATCGATCTCCCGGAGCGCCGCGATATATTTTGACTTTTTATCCAGACCGTCACCCACGGATGAACAGATTCTTGATGATGTGACCCACCATGTTGGGATTTTCCTTGAGACGCCGCATGGAATAGCCGTACCAGTGTTCTCCATAGGGCACATAGACACGCATCCCGTGTCCCTGCCGGATCAGTTCGCGCCTGCGTTTTTCCGTGACGCCGAGCAGCATCTGAAACTCGTATCGGGTCCGGAGAATCCTTTTTTCGGCGATCATCCCGAGGCTTCGGCGGATCATCTGTCCGTCATGTGTCGCGATCGCCGCGTACCCTCCCGCATCGAACACCATCCGGATGAGCTCCGCGAACTGATCCCGGATTTTCCGCTTCTTTTTATAGGCGATCGCCGGGGATTCCACATAGATTCCCTTGCAGAGACGGAGATTCGCGATGCCTTTTTCGATGAGGGTGCTTACATCCCGGGGACTGCGCCTGAGATACGCCTGGATCACGGCGCCGGTGCGGGGAAATTCCTCGCGGAGCCGGGTATATACTTCAAGCGTATCGTCCGTGCAGGTCGCGTCTTCCATGTCGATGCGGACGAAAAGATTCTTTTCGGAGGCCGAGCGCAGTATCTCCCGCATGTGGCGGATGCATCGTTCCCGGTCGATCTTGAGCCCGAGAGAAGTCAGCTTGACGGACAGGTTTCCGTCGATGGCGTTGTCGTGTATGGCCTCGAGTACACGGAGACATTCCTCCTTTTCCGCCTCGGCTTCATCGGGCGTAAAAATATCCTCCCCGAGCACATCGAGGGTGACCCGGCAACCCTCCGCGTTGAGTTGTCTGGATTTTCCGATCGCCTTCTCGAGCGTCTTCCCGGCGATGTAGCGCCTGGAAAAAATCCAAACGAACGATTTCGGGAGAACCGGCATCACCCGGATGACCAGTCGGTTGAACCAGCGCATGCGTCACCTGCCTTCATAAAATCCGGGGAATAAATGTTATTCAATATAGTGAAAAAGACCTGGAATTTCAATATGTCAAAAAATTCTTGGAATCATTGAAAAAAATATTAAACTAGGAGGTATCACCCGATACAGGAAGGATTGATCATGGTCGAGATCGTTCCATACGCCGATGAACACAGGGACGCGTGGGACCGCTTCGTGCTTCGTTCCAACAACGGGACCCTGTTTCATCTCCAGCGGTTTTTGGATTATCACGCCCCCGGGAAATTCCGGTTCAACCATCTGATGTTTCTCGAAAAGGATGAAATCGCGGCCGTCCTTCCCGGACGGCTGAAGGACGGCATTTTCGAATCGCCGATCGGCGCCAGTTACGGGTCCATCGTCACCGCCGGCATCCCCTTCGCCCGCGCCATGGAACTGGTCTCCTGCCTGCTCGATTACGCCCGAATAAACCGCTTTCGGGAAATCGTCCTCACGGCGCCCCCCCTGATTTACGAAAAACATCCGGATCAGAACCTCGAATACGCCATGCTCTGGCAGGGATTCGACTACCGCACCCATTATATCTCCAGCGCCATCCGCCTGGACAGGGATTCGGAAACCATTCCCCGCTTCCAGAAAACGGTGCGGTACTATGTGCGAAAATCGCTGAAGGATCCGGACATCCGCGTCGAAATCAACGCGGACTATAAGGGATTCTATCCGATCCTGCTGCACAACCTGAGCAAACACAACGTGCGCCCGACGCATTCGCTGGAAGAATTGCTGCGTCTCAAAGATCTCCTCCCGGAAAACCTGAAACTATTTATGGTATACCACAAAGACCGGCCGATCGGCGGATCGCTCATGTTCTTCTGCAACGAACAAGTCGGACTCTGTTTTTATAACATGATGTATTACGAAGACGCGCATCATCACCCCATCCACAGGGTGCTTTACGAGGTGGTGGAGTATGCGACGCAGCAAGGATACCGCTATGTGGATATCGGGGTTTCGCAGGATACGGCGGCCCTCAACCCGATGACCCCGAACGAGAGCCTCATCGCGTACAAGGAGACATTCGACGCCAGGGCGATCATGAGAAACACACTCGCGATTCAGTTATAAGGCGGAAATCCGGTCGAGCATCCTGCGCACGACGGCGACCGGATCATGCCGCTCTTCGACCCATTGCCTGCCGCGCACGCCGTATTCTTCTCTCAATACTCCGGATTCGACAAAAGGAATCAGCCGCTCGCGAAGCGTCTCACGGGAAATATTGATAAAGGGATGTTCGCCCAGCACCGCTTCGAAGTCCGGGAGGAGCTGCACGGCCGTCGGGATGCCCATGGCCAGGGATTCGAGACCGTTGATGCCGTAACCGAGTTCGCCGATGTTGTCGATGAACAGGTGACAGCTCTTCTTGAGCCGCAGCGCCTCGGGATGGGCCAGATTCTCGATGAGTACGATTTCGACGGGATAATCTCTCCGGAGCCGTTCCAGCTCGGCGAGGATGGCGTCGGTTCCTTTCACAGCCCGGTTGGTCGGTGCATGGCCGATCCGGATCGGCGTGGCGGGAACCGGTTCCGGTCCGGGGAATGCGGGCAACCGGAAGGGAAAATAGACGAATTCGAGTCCGGGATCGAGCAGCGTGTGGTCGAATTCCACGGTGAAACGGACATCCGCGAGACGGTCGACGGACGGGATGATCCCGCGCGTCCTCAGGTCACTTCCGCAGTAGCAGATTGCGACCCGGATCCCTTTCTCCCTGAGCTCGCGGACGATCCGGCCGTCGCGCAGGAATCCGGCGCCGCCGTCCAGAAAGAGCAGGTCGAAACGGTCGATGTGGATGGAATCGAGAATGCGGCGGATCCGCGGCTCCCAGATCCGGTCGCGCAGGGCGAACAGAGCTTCGGCCGCCCGACCGGACGGCTTCCAAACCGGCGGGCCGGCGGACGCATCCCGCCTGCGGTTCGACGGGGCATGGGTCTTCCTGACGAGGAGTGATTTGACCCATGTGACCCCCCGTGTCGCGACAAAAGGAAGATCGAGGCAAATATCCTCCTCGCCGAACCGGTGATGCGTCCGGTAGAGCGTCATCAGCAGGCTCTCATGACCCAAGTCGCGTTCCGCGCGCACGAAGCTGCCGGGGACGCGGGCGAAATTTTCAACGGCGAAGTGTAGAATTTTCATGTCTTTACTTTATCGTCAGGAATCGGGATATGCCGCTTTTCATTCACTTTTTCAAGGCGACATAAATATCCGCCTCGATCATGACACCGTCCTCAAAATAATGATGGACAAAATAGATATTCCCCTCATCATCCAATGTGGGTTCGCCTGCAAATTGTGACAGGATAAGCTCAGGACGGCCCCAATCCCCGTCAGCCCGGATGGACCTGAAGATCGCGGGTGTGCCCTGAAACGTTCTTGTGAACCACAATTCATTGCCATCCGATGACACGAACGGGAATCCTTCGTCATCCGCGCTGTTGACCGCCGAGATGTTGACCGGGTCGGACCACATACTGCCGTTTCTGGATGTCATCCAAATATCCATTCCGCCCGAACCGCCCGCTCGCCGGGAATGAAAATACAGGTCGTCATCGTGCAAATGGACTTCGCCGATTTGTATCTCCTTCATTAATCTGTCGCCACAATATTGCCAGTTGTCCCATCGGCCGCCAATTCGTTCCGCGGTGAACATATTGACGCCCGTGAAACCTTCCCGCGCGGAGGCAAACCACATTTCGTCTCCCTGGACGGCAACCGCCCCATCAAGAGCCGCTTTTCCGGGCTCTTGCAGCCAGACCCTCACCGATTCCGTCCATGTGTTGTCGACTCTGTGCGAGACCCAGACTCCCGTAACATCATCGAGCAGCTGTCGTTCGGGTGGAATTCGCACATCGGGTGTGAAGAAAAAGTACAGCGTATTCCCGTCAGGAAGAATAAAAGGCGAATCCTCCGCACCCGAGGTATTGACGCCGTTTCCGAGCGGAACGGGATCTTCGTAATCGTCGGAATATAAAACGGGTGGATGACGGTCTGTTTCAGGTCCGCGTTTAGCGATATCCGCAGGCAGTTTATCGTGACGGTTAATGAGGGGATATTGGGGAGAAACCGGATCCTCCATCTCGCATTTCCCGGAAACGAGGGAAATGACCAGAAATCCCAGGATGATTGAATCTTTGCGGTGATGTGTTTTCTTTTTCATTGCATTATAACCTGAAGAATGGATACCTGAGTTTATACCCGTATGCGGATGTTTGGACCATGAAACTACATACACATAATGATTAATCCGGAATCGCACACCGGATTACGGCTTCGGTGCGATCCATATTCATATCTGTTTGAGTCAGATGACTCCAAACTCCCGACACACGGTGTTAGCGGACGTTTATCTTTTGATAATTCTAATTTGTTTTATTACCTCACCACATCCAAGCATGGCATCTCCAAAATAGGGATTCTTGATTTCTTCAAATTCGCTCAGCCAATATGCCCCTTTGTCATCGATTGCCATCGGACAGTAAGCAACAAAAATAATTTCCAATTTCACCCTGAAATTATCGACAGTTTCAATAAGCTGATTGCTAAGTGAGGACAAGACTTCTCTCTGTTTTTCAATATCATCGGCCATTAATAATAATTCTATTTGTTTTTTCAATGCCGAATCGTGTTGCATCCAAATATGATGTACTTCGTCATCCAAATGGTTCATTTCTATTTTGTTTAATGTTGATTCGAGTTTCTTGGCGTTTGATTGAGCAAGCTGAAAATCGCCTTCCACCAAACTATTCTTAAGGTTAAAGTATTGACTGACAAATATCGTTAATTGGGATGTAAACATTTCAGGAACGTCAATAGGATGGTCTGCAACCCTGTTCATCATACTGTAGTTGCCGTTCAACTGTGCTGCTGCATCTACGGCAAACACACCGTTTGTAACGACTTCTTCGCCTTCGGACAATCCGCTATCCACCATGTAGTATTCACCCGGTGAAGCACCAAGCGTTATTTCTCTCATCTCAAAAGCAGGTAATTCCATATCAGGAACTCTTACATAAACAACAGAACGCTTACCTGTCCATAAGACCGAGGTTTTGGGTATTACCAATGATTTATCCTTGACGGACAAATCAGCTTTGATTTGGGCCTTCACAAACATTTCCGGTTTGAGCATTTGCTGTGGATTATTTATTTCAGCCCTCACCGATGCTGTTCTGGTTTGCGGATGGATTAGAGGGTCAACAAATGAGATGGAAGATGTAAAATCCTTACCCGGAACGGATGAAACGGTAAAACTAATTTTCTGACCGACTCTCATAAAAGGCAAGTCACTTTCATAAGCATCTAATAATATCCAGACATTACTCAGGTCGGCAATTTCAAATAAGACCGTTCCTTTTTTTACATAATCGCCTTTTGCGATTTCCCTTCTGATTACAATTCCCGATTGGTCTGAATATACATCGAATTCTGTCAAAACAACACATCTGTTCTCGATTTCTGTGATTTGGTTTTCAGTTATTTTCCACAACCGCATTTTTTCCCTGGCCGCATCATAAAGAACCGGATTAATGTCTTTGTGCTTTGCTGCTTCAATCAATTCTTTTTGGGCAGTTACCAATTCGGGTGAATAAATGGAAGCTAATTTTTGCCCTTTATTTACGGTTTGACCTGTAAAATCAACAAACAATTTTTCAATCCTGCCCGAATAATTTGCCGATATTACGGCAATTCTTTGTTCGTTCAGAGCGACTTTTCCTGTGAGGTAAATTTCGTGTTCGGGCGAAACGGTTTTTACCATTTGGGTTTGCACGTTTGCCAGGGCAATTGCTTCGGGCGACATGGCATATAAAAACGGACTGCTTTCTGCTTTGTCAGATTTTTGTGCAACAGGAATTAAATCCATTCCGCAAATCGGGCATTTACCCGGTTCGTTTTGCCTGATTTGAGGATGCATTGAACAGGTGTAAGTGGTTTCTTTCCTTTGCTCATGTAAGTGTTGATGTTCAATGGTGGAGCCTGGCTTAAAAACCAACCAACCCATAAACAAACCTGCAACCAGCACCAAGCCGAATTGGAAGAATCTATTGTTCAATACTTTTTTCATTATTTCCTCAATTTTAAACGTTATCGCCCCATCAACCTCTCCATCATAGCCACAGCAATATGGCCATCAATCAGGGCATCCAAGTATTTGAAACGATAATCCAAAAGTTGTTGTTGCATTCTCAGCACTTCTTCAAAGTTGCTGCCCTCGGTTGTATATTGTACAATCAGGACATTCAACGCCTGATTTGCCAATGATGTCTGGTTTTGATAGAAAACCACCCTGCGTTCGGCATCTTTATAGTCTTTCAGAGCCTCTTCATAATTCACCATCAACAGGTTGCCTGCATCTTGCTTTTGCTCATGGATCGACTGGCGCATAAAATCCGATTCCCGAACGGATGCCGTGTATTTTTTTCGCCATAGCGGGATGGATACGGTTACCATAGGCATCAGCATGTTTTGTCCGTTCATCATACTTTCACTATTTGCCCTTGGTTTGAAAATGTTGTATTTTAAGCCGATCCCAACCATTGGCAAACCCATTTTCCGGTTCATTTTCTCCTGAGAAATGAAAGCGGATTCTTCCTGCTCCAACATTTTCAACATTGGGTTATTGCTTTTAATGCTATCAGGAATTTCAGCGAATGAAATCGGCATTGATGCAGCTATAATCGTATCCGATAATACTACAGGCTCATTTCTGTCACGGTTGAGCACTTGATTAAACCGGGCTACAAGTGGAATTTTGCTGTCTTCCATAAGTGCAAGGCTGTTTTGCATTTCGTTGATTTCCATTTGGACACGCAAAATATCTATCATAGTACCCCTCCCGCCCATAATGTTCATTTCGCCCATTTGGGGTATATTCCGTGATGTTGAAGTCCTGCTTGCTGTAGATTGCCCCTGCATACTCATACCACCTATCCCACTGCCTGTATTGCCGGTGGTTTGATTCCCTGAACCTCCTGAAATGCTGCCACCTTGGCCGCCGCTTATATATCTTGTCAGGGCCGTTTGTTCCATTGTTTTTAGAATTTCAATATTCTTTTTGGTGATGGCAATCTCTTTATCCAACAAACTCAAAGCATGCCAATAGGCCCGTACTTCATAGAAAAGCATTGATTTGGATTCATTAAATTCTTCAAACTTGGCTTTTGCCATAAAGGTCATTTCATCCTTTGCGGCACTTAGTGTCCCAAACCACGGGAACATTTGCATGACAGAAATTTCGGCAACCTGGTCACCGATGTACCGCTCCATGGGCATGATGAACAATCCGAAGGAAAGTTGCGGGTCGGGTAGTGAGCTCGCCTGTGGAACCCGTTGCAATGCAGCCTGATATTCAAGGTACTTTGCTTTCAAACCGGGATTGTTTTCTGCTGCAATCACCAGATAATCGTCCAAAGATTGACTTCTTACATTACCTGTAATCGACAGCAGTGCCAACATGTGAATAAACGACCACCGGCTAAGCCGGTGGCTTTTGATTGCGGCCAAAGGCCGCGAGCAAAAGAAGGCACGTTTCGTGCCGACCCGTTTAAGATCGTGAACCACTGGCAAAGCCAGTGGTTTGCAAAGATCAATCAATCGTGTCTTCATTTTGATGTTCTTCTGATTAAATATTCTTCCCTTGCGAAATACAAAACCGGGACTATAAACAGGGTAATTAAAGCGACCGCCATTCCGCCAAATGCAGGTATCGCCATTGGAATCATGATATCAGCCCCGCGCCCCGATGATGTCAGGATGGGCAAAAGTGCCAGTAAGGTTGTTGCGGTGGTCATTAAGCAAGGCCTTACCCTTCTTACCCCTGCTTCCAAAACGGCTTTTCTTACTTCCTGAATATTTTCGGGTGTGTGCTTTTTAAAACTTTGCATCAGGTAGGTTGAAATAACCACGCCGTCATCCGTTGCGATCCCGAACAGGGCAATGAAGCCGACCCAAACTGCCACACTCAGGTTGAAGGTTCTCATTTGGAACAGTTCACGCATATTTGTGCCAAAAAGTGAAAAATTCATAAACCAGTTCGCTCCGTATAGCCAAAGCATCACAAAACCGCCTGCAAAAGCCAAAGCGATGGCTGAAAATATCATCAGTGTTGTCGTGGTGGAACGGAATTGAAAATAAAGAATCAGGAATATGACCATCAGCACCAGAGGCACTACAATCGCCAGCCTTTTCTCGGCCCTGACCTGGTTTTCATAGCTGCCTGAAAACCGATAGTTCACACCTGGAGGTACAATCAAATCGCCCGACGCGATTCTTTCTTTCAGGTAATTGTCGGCATCTTCGACAACGGTTACTTCCGAGAATCCATCTTTCTTATCCAACAGGACATAACCAACCAAAAAGGTATTCTCCCCCCGGATCATCATCGGGCCGGTGCGGTACTCGATTTCGGCAAGCTCACCCAAGGGGATTTGCTGCCCTGTCGGTGTCGGTATTAAGATTCTTTTCATCACTTCCGGGTTGTCACGCCATTCCCTTGCGTACCGTGCACGGATATGATAACGTTCACGGCCTTCGACGGTGGTGGTCAGGGGCATTCCGCCCAACGCCACGTCAAGGACCATTTGCACATCGGCTACATTCAAGCCGTATCGAGCAATAGCTGTCCGGTCGATATTAATTTCAAGGTAGGGCTTGCCCAAGCTCCGGTCGGCGTAAACCGCTTCGGGTTTAACCGATGGAACTTCCTTGAGGAACTGCTCAATTTTAAGGCTAAATTCTTCTATACTTTTCAAGTCGGGCCCAAACACTTTTATTCCCATCGGCGCACGCATCCCGGTCTGAAGCATCACCAATCGGGTTTCAATGGGCTGTAATTTGGGGGCAGAAGTAACCCCCGGAATATCGTTGGTTGCATTAACTATTTCATTCCAAATATCATCAGGTGTTTTGATATGTTCCCTCCATTGGCGGAAATACTTTCCTTTCCTGTCGGGGATTAGGTTGCCTTCATCGTCCCTCACAAACGTACCAGTTTTATCAACCTTAAACCTGATTGGGTAACCATTTTCATCGTTGATGTATTCGGTTTTGTAATTGATAATATTTTCAAACATCGAAACAGGGGCAGGATCCAAAGCACTTTCGACCCTGCCTGCCTTACCCACTACCATGGAGACTTCGGGAATTGCCTGAACCCGCATGTCCAATTGCTGAAGATATCTTATATTGGCTTCAACACCTGAATGGGGCATCGATGTAGGCATCAACAGAAAAGAACCTTCGTCCAACGCCGGCATAAACTCTTTTTCCCTTCCGGGAAATGTATGCGAAAGCGAACTCCAGACTGATGATGTCCTGATGTTCCAACCTATTTTTTCGGTCATCTCAGGAACAAAACCGAATATCCTGCCGAATCCCAACCAGATATTCATTCCAAGCAGGATGATCATAACAGGCAGGGCAAAAAATGTTTTCTTGTGTTCCAAACACCAATGCAGAATATTGGGGTAAAAGTGTATGAATATTTTGAAGCTCCCCAATACAAGCGTAATAATCAGACTGATGAAGAGAAAGTTAACATACAGACTATTGGCCACGCCCAGGGGCATCCACTCAGAGGCAAGCAAACCAGAAACTGCCACGGTTACAATGGCAATCGTAATCGTATTGTGATGTTCTGTTAAGAATCCGTTAAATCTGGGCAAAGGCAATCTCTCTTTTTCCGCAAAATAAGTTAACAGATTATTCAACCCTAACATGATAACCACTATCCCTGCCCAGGCCGACCAAAATAATGCAGCAATCCCCAAAAGAACCAACAGTGAATTCAATACTGCACGATAAGACTTTTTAGACGTCTTAATAGAAAATAACCCATGGGCAAAAGCAGGCATCATCAACAATGTGATGATCAATGCCGCAACCAATGTGGAGTTGTTATATTTAAATGGACACGAAGTTAAGACTTTATTAACTTGTTATTCTTAACAGGAGGTGTCCAAATGTCATCGAACAATTCACGACGAAAGTACAGCAAAGAATTCAAACTGGA
>DSAP01000166.1 GCA_011046415.1 bacterium
AAGGCATCAACCTCTGCCGTCTGACCGAAATGGAATTCAGGCCTCCTGTTTCCTTGGAGTGATTGGTTGAGATGAATCCGATTGGGAGCGTGTCTTTCTCATGGTATTTACAGAAGACACGAGTTTTTTCTTGATTTTAATGCCCGGCCTGAATACATTGTCGATTAGATATGATAATATGTGCCGGAGGAAGAGATGAACCGTCGATACCGTCTGGTCTTTAATGCCGTCATCCTGTTTTTGGTTTTCACGGTTTCCGTTTTTTCTCAAGGAAAAATCACCATCGCCGTTCTCGATTTTGAGGCCAAAAACATCACGCAGCAAAGTGCCGAGGCGGTCACGGACATCTTGCGCACCGAACTGTTCAATACAGGCGCATTCAGGGTCGTCGAGCGGCAGAGGATACAGAGAATCCTCGAGGAACAAAAATTCCAGATGTCCGGTCTGACCGATCCGGATCAAGCCGCCGAAATCGGACGTCTCCTCAATGTCGAAAAAATTATGGTCGGATCCGTCACCCGGCTGGGTTCGACCTTTATCATCAACACCCGGATCGTCGAGGTACAGACCGGACTGGTCGAATTGGCCGAGGCGGCCGAATGCCGCGGCGGTGAAGAACAGCTCCCCCGCGCCATCACCGAGCTGGCGCTCAAAATCTTCTATAAGGTCGGCCTCGAGGGCGCGATCATCCGCGTCGACGGGGAAGAAATCTACATCGATCTCGGGAATGCCGACGGCGTCAAACTGGGACAGTATCTTGATGTGATCCGGAAAGGGGATGTGATCACCGACCTCGAAGGACGCATCATCGGAACCAGGCAGGAGACCATCGGGCACGCCCTGATCACGAAAGTGCAGGACCGGTTTTCCGTAGCCGCCGTGCATACCCGGAAAGAAGCGTTCCGGAAGGGAGACTTGGTGCGTCCTTCCGAATCCGATCCGCCCCCGAAACCGGTGGAACGGCCGGCCAGGCGGACCGAAGAACCCGCCCCGAAACCGGCGGAGAAGGACACCGAGACAAAAAAGGTGGATGTGCCGATCCTGTTCTGATGACCGACGAGGGAAGGACGACCGGACACGACGTAAAGTATGCGGCGGGGATCACAGAATCAACAGTCTCATTATCCTATACCGTGGCGCCGGATCGAAACATGACTGCGCGACTCTATCAAACCCTGATTGTCTTATTTCTTATATCGGCTGTCGGCTTCCGGAAAACGGCGGGAGCCTCGTTCTATCCCGGCCTGAATTACGGAAACGCACGGCTCGGCATGCAGGGAATCGGGCTGGCGCAACCGCCGGACGATGCGGTAACCGGTCACCTGTTCGGCCCCTCCGCCCTGCTCGAGGCCGGCCGATGGACGGCCTCGGTTTCCGGTTATTTCGGCGGATATTCCTTCGGGTTCGCGGAATATAAGGGCTTTGTGAAGGGCGAAGACGGCCGCGTCCTGACCGATATGTGGGGAGACGCGTTTGTCTTTCTCAGGCAGAATCTGAAGAGTCCGGGAAGATGGATCCATGCGGAGGGGCGTCTGGCCTATCGCCTTCACCCCCTCTTTTCCCTGACCGCGAACGGGATCTACCGGCGGTACACGCGCCCCGAACAGCCGGTCACCGCCGCATTGTATACCGTCGATCCGGCGAACTACGCGTGGTACGGCGAGGCGGAAATTGAAACCGTCCTCCCTGCGTACAAGAACGAAGGGGCCTTTGCGGGCGGCGGCGGGACCTTCGAGATCGCCGTATTCGGATCCCCTGTTTCGCTCGACGGATCCGCCGCCCTCCTCGCGCCGCTCGACCGGGACCAGGATCTCAGAACGGTGTGGGACGCCGGTGTATCCTGGAATTCACCGGGAGGGTTCGTCCTGCGTATCGGATACCGGGACGAACGAAATGCCCATGATCCGGCGCGGGAACGGATCCGGGGATTTGGGCTGGCGTTACAATACAACGTATTGTAGTCGGTGAAACAAATTGCGGACGCGCCACGCGTTCAACCATCCACACAACCAAGGAGGAACCCATGAAGGCAAGAGGAATCGTGATCGCACTGTGCATTTTCTGCCTGGCATCCGGATACGCATTCGCCCAGTCGGGTACGGTATTCAGCGTCGGCGTCAGTTACTGGCGTGCTGCCCTCGAATTTGAATTCGAAGAGGAGGATGAATTTGACGTGGATTGGTCCATCAAACCGGCCAATTTATTAGGCCCCTACGCCAACGTACGGCTGGGCAACCTCGTGCTCGGCGGATCGATGTTCACCGGAACATTCGTCGTCGACTTCGGGGATCTGTTCGATATATGGGATACGAAATATGATCTCAAAATAAAACGGACGGATCTGAATTTCTCGGCGGGGTATTCGCTCTCACGCAACCTGACGCTTTTCGGCGCATATAAAGATATGACTTACAAATTTGAAGAATCGTTAACATACGAAGATTACTGGACCGGTTACGAGACGACCGAAAAAGACGAATGGGAAGAAAAAGGTTCCTTCGTCGGCGGCGGTCTGTCCCTGGTCTTTCCGTTCCCGGGTTCGTCTCTGTTTGCTTATGGTTCGGCGGCCTATCTGTCCGCACAGAAAGAGGACTGGTCCAATATCACCACCCTCACGGTCGGGCTGGGAATGGCCCTCCAACCCAATCTCTCCGCGATGGTGGGATACCGGGTCGATTCATCGAGCAATGATGATGAGGAAGGGATCACCGAGAAAATCAAGGGAATCACGGCCACCCTGGCCTATACGTTCCGGTAATATGTCGGACCGATATGCATCTTGAACCGCCGTCCCCGTCCGCTTCCGGACGGGGACGGCGGCCAAAGATTTGTCTTGACTTTTTCAAAATAAGGCTTAATTTGATCCAGAGAAAATCCGGAAAAACGACAGGCGAATGTAGCTCAGTTGGTAGAGCGCCAGCTTCCCAAGCTGGATGTCGCGGGTTCGAATCCCGTCATTCGCTCTTTTTATTGGATGTACGGATTCCAAACTCAACCCATTCCTAAGGAGGAGGACAACCATGTTTGGAAATCACAGGGAAATAGGAGCGGTGTGTCTGATGGTTCTGCTTCTTCCTGTCCTCGTATTCGGCCAGGGATATGTGCAGCAGATGGGCACGGGCGGCAATGTGGATTGGACCCATCAGGTCATCCGGGCCACGGGTATCGGCGCACCGAATCCGACCGCCCCGCTGGCCGCGCAGCGCGCCGGGGCCATCAAGGCCGCGGAATCCGACGCCATGCGCAACCTGATCGCCACGGTCAAGGGCGTCAACCTGACCTCCGAGACCATCGTCGAGAACGCGATGCTCGCGAGCGATGTCATCACCACCCGGGTGGCCGGAGTGATTCGGGGGTTTCGCAAAGTCGACACCCGTTATCTGTCGACCGGCGATGTCGAGGTCGAAATCGAAGTCCCGATGACAGGCATCCTGCTCGATGCGCTGTTGCCGGCGACCTTCGGCGGGGGCATGCTGATGACCGGCGCGGTCTGCCCGACCTGCGGGCAGCCCTGGCCGGCAGGCAGGCCGATGCCGGCGGACATGCAGGCCGCGCATTCGGGTGATTATACCGCCGCCGCGCCGTCCGGCGGAGCCTATACGGGGCTGATCGTCGATGCCCGGGGGCTGGGTCTGCGTCCGGCCATGGCGCCGAAGGTGCTCGACGAACAGGGTGAGGAAATCTACGGTTCCCGCTTCGTGAGCCGCGAATATGCGGTGGATATCGGCATGGCCGGTTATGACAAAGACATCAATCGCGCCCGGTCGAACGAACGCGTCACGGCCAACCCCCTGATCGTCAAGGGCCTCAAGGCATCTGGTCCGAACAGAACGGACGTGGTGATTGCGGCCGGCGAAGCGGCGCGTATCCATGCCGCGGCCGCGGACATGAACTTCCTGCAGCGATGCAAGGTGATGTTCGTCCTAGACTGAGCATATTCAGGGCTCCGATGACACGAACTTTTCCAGGAAAGAGGTGCCTTATGCGAAGACAGACGCTGTTGTTGATCCTCTCCGGCGTAATCGCCGGACTCATCCTGTCCGGCTGCGGCCCGAAACCCATCGCCAGGGAATCGATTCTGGACACGCCGGAGAATCATTATAACCAGGGGCTCCGGGCGCTCGACCGCGGACAACTCGAACAGGCCGCGCAAAATTTCAACCGCGCCACGGCCCTGAATCCCAATTATCCCGGCGGATATGTCGGGATGGGGCTGGTGCTCGCGGAGCAAAAACAGTTCAGGCAGGCGCTCGAATCGGTGGACAAAGGTCTGGGCAAGGATAAAAATTTCGTGGACGGCTACATCGCAAAGGGCCGGATCCTGGTCAAACAGCGCAGGGGGGACAACTGGCTCAAGGACGCGCTGAAAGAATATGAACGGGCCCTGAAAATCAATCCGAATTCAGACGCGGCCATGTATCATACGGGAATGGCGTACAAGGGGGCTTTCGAATTCCGTAACGCCGAAAACGCCTTCAGCCGTGTGATCGAGCAGAAAGGCGACTACGCCAAACCAGCCAACGCCGAATGGGAGCTGGTCCAGAAAATCATCCGGGCGGCCCCCGGAACCAAAATCGGGGCACAGATCGCCCTCATTCCCCAGATCGACCGGGCCGACCTGGCCGTCCTCTTCATCGAAGAACTCAAGCTCAACGAGGTGATGGCCCAGAAACAGAAGAAAACCTATGACACGGGATTCCGCGCACCGGACGACCCGACCGCGATGCAGACCACGACCCGGACGCAGATGGCCACGGCGACCGACATCGGGGACCACTGGGCTAAAAACTGGATCGAAGACATCCTGAAACTCGGGGTGATCGATCCGTTCCCGGACCGCACCTTCCGTCCGAACGAAAAGATCACCCGTGCAAATTACGCCATGTTCCTTCAGAACATCCTGCTCGCGGTCACGGGCGATGACGCCCTGGCGACCCGATATATCGGCACGCCGTCGCGTTTTCCGGATGTCAATGCGAGCCATTTTGCCTACAACGCCATCTGTCTGGCGGTCGACCGGGGGATTATGAAAGCCGGCACCCTGGACGGCGCCTTCGGCATGGCCGATCCGGTCTCCGGCGCGGACGCGCTTCTGATTATCCGGGAACTCCAGAACCATCTCAGGATGACGTTCTGAACTCCGGGAGGCGATTGTGAAAAAAATGATCCGTTATGGAATCCCGCTGCTGGCGGGATTCCTTTTCCTGTTTTCCGGCCACGCGCAGACCGACGAGACCCGTGAGGTAATCTCGAGCGGCGTCGGCTCTATCATCGGCGGCGATGTGGCGCATGCGCGTGACAACGCGATCGAAGACGCCCTGCGCAGGGGCATCGAGCAGGTGCTCGGCACCCTGGTCGAGTCGGAGACGCTGGTCGAAAATTTCCAGCTGATCGAAGACAACATCATGACCCGGACGCGCGGGTATGTCCAGAGATACGAGGTGGTCAATGAGAGCCGCCGAAGCGCCGAACTCTATGAGGTCGCGGTCCGTGCCGTACTCAAGATCTCCGACATCCAGGACGATCTCGAAGGCATCGCCACTCTGATGCGCCGTAAAAACACGCCGCGCCTGATGGTGATGATCGAGGAGAAAAACATCGGCGAGACCCCCGGGTTTCACTACGTTGAAACCGAAATGAATACCGCGGAAACGGCGCTGATGAATTACTTCATGGCCAAGGGATTCCGGTTCATCGACCGGGCCACGGTGCAGCGGTATCTCGACCAGCAAAAGGCCTCGGCCATCCTGCAGGGCGACGCCGCACTGGCCTCCGCGCTCGGAAAACAGGTCGGAGCCGAGATGGTCCTGACCGGCAGGGCGATCGCCAAGGCCACCGAAACCGAGGCGTTCGGCGCGCGGATCCGTTCGCAGCAGGCCACCGTGCAGGTCAGGGCCATCCGCACCGATACGGGCGATATCATCGCCACCTCGAGCGGACAGGGTGCGCACCCGCACATCGACGATGTGCAGGGCGGCGTGCTGGCCATCCAGAAGGCCTGTGACAAGCTGGCCGGACCGCTCATGACCCAGATCCTGAATCACTGGCAGGCCGACGTCTCGGGCGGCGGCACGATCGTGCTGAATGTCCAGAACGTGGCCGATTACATGCAGCTCAACCGGTTCAACAACAGCCTGAGATATTATGTCAGGGGTCTGCAATCCGTAACCCAGCGCAGTTTTTCGGACGGCTTCGCGGTGCTCGAGGTGGTGATGCGGGGCAGCGCGGACGACCTGGCCCAGCGGCTCTCCGGCAGGGACATGGAAGGTATCCGGATCCGCGTCACCGGCATGACCCAAAACAGCGTGACCGTGCAGCTGGTGCCTGAAAACTGATCCGTCAGGATCGATCGCTCGCCGCGGGACGGTTTCCGCGCGGACGGATCGTCGGCAACCGGTAACGATCATAAATATCAAGACGCGAATGAATCGGACACGGCGTCCGTATTCGATGAGCAAGGAGGCGTACCATGAAAACAAAATTCAGCAAGGGAATCCTGTTTTTTCTCGTGATGATCCTGTCTGCTTCGGCGTTCGGGCAACTGAAAAAACGCGTCGCGGTCTTCGTGTTTGAAGACAAGACCGATCGCAGCTGGCGCTGGTGGGACGGCAAGACCCCGGGAGACGGCATGGCGGACATGCTGACCACCGAACTGGTGAAATCGGGGAAATACAGCGTGATGGAACGCCAGGAAATCGCGAGGATCATGGAAGAACAGAATCTCGGGGTGACCGGCCGGGTCACCGAACAGAGCGCCGCGAAAATCGGCCAGCTGCTCGGCGTCGAACTGGCGGTGATGGGTGCGGTGACCGAATTCGGACACGCCAAGAGCGACAAGGGCGGACGGGTCAGGGGGTTCGGCCTGGGCGTCAGCAGCCAGAAGGCCACGGTCGCCGTGGACGTCCGCTTTGTCAATACGAGCACCGGTGAGATCATCGCCGCCGAGAATATCCGGCAAGAAGAATCCTCCAGCGGGCTCTCTGTGAGCACGCCCCAGGTCGACTTCAGAAACCGGAATGATTTCGACAACTCACTCGTCGGCAAGGCTACGCGCGCCTGCATCGAGGAGATCGTCGGTCTCGTCGAGAAACAGATGGCCGTCCTTCCGTGGGAAGGCAAGGTGATTCAGGTCAGCGGCGCAAACATTTTCATAAAGCCGGGGGCGGATTCCGGCGTCAAGGTGGGAGACACCTTCGTCGTCTACTCCAAAGGCGAGGAACTGATCGATCCCGATACGGGCATTTCACTCGGGAGCGAAGAGACCCGGATCGGTACCATCGAGGTCACAGCCATGATCTCCGGCGGCCAGGCCGCCAGGGCGACGGCCAAATCCGGGAGCGGTTTCAAGCAGGGAGATTTAATCCGGCTCCGGTAGTCTCCGGCGGGACACGGCCGGAAAAACTTTCAGGCGGCCGGAAACGGTTGAGACCGGCCTTTTCCGTCCGCCTCTTTATCCATCACCGGCCAGGTGACGCATACCCGGGGGGGGCTCTGAATAAGCCGGTTTCGGATCGGGGATGACGAGGAGGGCGGCGTGATGCCCTCCTTTTTTTGTGGATGAGTTCGAATGGATATTCAGCAAAGACCTCCAAGGATTCTGGCCTCGGCCGCAGTCGCGGTGATGCTCGGCGTTTTTTTCTGGTCGGCCCGGAGCGTGCTGTCACCGCTTGTGGTCGGGGGAATCGTCCTTTTTTTTCTCTTCGGATTGTGGGAGAATCCTCTGGCAAGACGGCTATCTGGGGTCATCGTCATCGTCATGGCCGTCTGGATTTTCCTGATAGCCCAATCCGTTTTCATGCCGCTGATTTTCGCATTTGTCCTCGCCTATCTCTTCAATCCACTCGTGGACAAGCTGACCGGTTTGAAGATTCCCCGTATCGCGGGCGTGGTCCTGGTCCTCTTGCTCGCGCTGGGTTCGGTCGTTCTGATCGGGGCGATTCTCATTCCCAGTATGGTTTCGGAGATCCAGGATCTGCTCAGACGCAGTGAAAACATGCCGGAACGTTTCATGGAACTCGTCGAAACCACCCTGCCCAGGGTGCTCAGGGTTTTGAGGATCGATCCGGCGACCCTGAAGGAAAGGGTCGCCGATCAGATGCCGACAAGCATCGATCAGGTGTTTTCGGGCATTCAAAAAGGGGTGTCGGGCGCGGGAAACTTTTTGGGACAACTTCTGAATCTGATCCTCGTCCCGGTCATGACCTTTTATCTTCTCAAGGATTTCAGCCGGCTCGAATCCTGGTTCATGGGCCTGATCCCCCGGCAGCAGCGCGGCGTGGCGGTCTTTTATCTCTGGCGGTTCAACCGCATCCTAGGCGGATATCTGCGCGCCCAGGCGATCGTCTGCGTGTTCGTGGGGATTTCGACGGGGCTCGGGCTGGCCCTGTTCGGTATCCAGTTCGCCGTACTGATCGGCGTCGTGACCGGCCTGCTGAACATCGTCCCGTTTGTGGGCTTTTATACGAGTCTGGTGCTCGTCATCCTCATCGGATTGATCAGTCCCGATCCGGTTACGACCGTATTAAAAATCACCGGCGTGTTCCTGGTCGTCCAGACCATCGAGTCGTATGTGGTCTCCCCGAAAATCGTGGGCGACCGGGTCGGCCTGCATCCGGTGGCCGTCATCTTCTCCATCCTGATCTTTTCCCGGTTCTTCGGGTTCTGGGGGCTCCTGATCGGGGTGCCGACCGCGGCCGTCATCAAGTTTTTTATCGATGAATGGAAGCGCCGCCAGAAACGGCGGGAATTGCTCGAGGCCGCGCGTCATGGGACTTGAGATAGAAGCCGTGGACGCGGGCAGCCTCGCGGAGCGCGCCGGCCTGCGTGCCGGTGACCGGGTCATGCGGGTCAACGGCCATGCCGTCCGCGATGTCATCGACTTTCAGTACCACGCCGCGGATGAGGCGGTGCGGATCGGCTATGAACGGGACGGAACCGCCCGTTCCGTCGAAATCATTCGCGACCCCCGGATTCCGCTGGGAATCGAAGTGGAGCCCATGCGCTGCACGATCTGCGGCAACCGCTGCGTGTTCTGCTTCGTCGATCAGAATCCGCCCGGATTGCGCAAAACGCTGTACGTCAGGGACGAGGATTACCGCCTCTCCTTCCTGCACGGCAATTACGTGACCCTCACACGGGTGGGCGGGGCGGAACTCCGGCGCATCGTCTCGCTGCGGTTGTCGCCGCTTTATCTTTCCATCCATGCGACGGAATACCCCGTCCGCAAACGTCTGCTCGGCCTCGGCTCGGACGACCGTCTGCTCGAGAAGATGCGATTCCTCGCGGATCACGGCATCGAGATGCACGGTCAGATCGTGCTCTGCCCGGGCCTCAACGACGGGGCCGTCCTGGAAAGGACGCTCCGCGATCTCGCGGCCTTTCATCCCGCGCTGCAGAGCGTGGCCGTCGTACCCGTCGGCCTGACGCGTCATCGGGAGGGTCTCCCGGTGCTGCGCCCCGCGGATGCGGATGCGGCGCGCGATATCCTGGCAGCCCTTGCGGATTTTCAGGCTTCCTGTCTGGGCAGGCTGGGCACCCGTTTCGTTTACGGTGCGGATGAATGGTATGTACTGTCCGGCGCGCCGCTTCCCGATCCGGACGCGTACGAGGGATATCCGCAGATCGAAAACGGCGTGGGACTGGTCCGCTCGTTCCTGGAAGACCTGATCCGCAAGGCGGAAACGTTTCCCGGGGAGATCGCGGACACCCTTCCGTCCCTCTGGGTCGTGGGCCAATCCGCGGCCCACGTGCTCGGGGCGGAGGCGCTCCCCGTTTTCCGCAGGATCCGGAATCTCGACCTCCGGATCAAGGCCGTACCGAACCGGTTTTTCGGTGCGTCCGTGACCGTGACCGGCCTCTTGTCCGGCCGGGACGTCCTGCACGCGCTGCAGGACGAGGCAGGACCGTACCGCGTGCTGATCCCGCCGGTCTGCCTGAATCCGGACGGTCTCTTCCTGGACGATCTCACCCCCGGGGACCTTTCCCGCGAACTGAACCGGCCCGTGCGCGTGCTCGCCGGTTTCGAGGATTTCTATGGATAAACCCATCGTCGCGATCGTCGGCCGGCCCAATGTCGGCAAATCGACGCTGTTCAACCGGATCATCGGCCGCAAGGAGGCCATCGTGGACGACCAGCCCGGCGTCACCCGCGATCGCAAGTATGCGGACGCGGAGTGGCAGCAGGCGTTCTTCACGCTCATCGACACGGGCGGCTACATCCCGCGCACCGGGGATGTGATCGAGACAGGCGTCACCGCGCAGGTCCGGTACGCCATGGACGAGGCCGACCTGATCCTCTATGTGGTGGACGCCACCACGGACATCACCGATGTGGACGGCGATGTGGCCGAACTGCTGCGCAAGGGAGGGAAACACTGCATCCTCGTGGCGAACAAGGCCGATAACCCGGCCCGCGAACTGGATGCGGCCCGGTTCTACCGGCTCGGCCTGGGAGAGGTCATGCCCGTTTCCGCGATCGGGGGGCGCGGCATCGGCGATCTCCTCTCGGCCGTCACGGCGCATCTGGCGGACCTGGACTTTGCGCCATCCGCCCCCCCCCTGGATGACGCGGTGCGGATCGCCGTCGTGGGGCGGCCCAACGCGGGCAAATCGACCTACATCAACACGGTACTCGGCGAGGAGCGGTTGCTGGTGACCGAGACACCGGGCACGACCCGCGACGCGGTGGATGTCCGGTTCAGGACGCGCGGGCGCGATGTCCTGTTCATCGACACGGCCGGCCTCCGCCGCCGCAAGCGGGTCAGCGAGGATGTGGAATTCTACAGCACGCTCCGCACGCGGAGGGCCATCGCGGGCTGCGACGTGGCGTGCGTATTCGTGGATGTGACCGAAGGCCCGACCCAGCAGGACATGCATGTGCTGAACGAGGTCATCGAAAGGCGGAAAGGCATCGTGGTCGTCGTCAATAAATGGGATGTGATCGCAGACGATCCGCATCAGGTCTGGCTCTACCGCCAGAACCTGGATCAAAAAATGCAGGGGCTGGACTACGTGCCCGTGCTCGAGATCTCCTGCAAATCCGGCCTCCGGGTGAAGCGCGTGCTCCGCATGGCGCTGGACGTGGCGGCGGAGCGGGAAAAGCGTATTCCTTCTCCGGATCTGAACCGGCTCATCGAGGCATTTCACAGGCACTATCAGCCTCCCGCGGTCCGGGGGAAACGGATCCGGGTGATGTACGGTGCTCAGATCGGGGTCAAGCCGCCGCTCTTCTCGTTCTTCCTGAATTACCCGGAACTGCTCAAGCCGGAATACAAACGGTATATGGAGAACCGGCTCCGCCGGGAGTTCGGATTCAGGGGCGTGCCCGTTTCGATGCTGTTCAGGAAAAAATAAAAAAGAGGAAGCGGATTGTGTTATCGGGATTTTCCGTGAGGCGATGGATACTCGTGGTGCTGGCCGGTTTTACCGCCCCGGGATTCTCCGGCGACCGGATCCGGGAGGATCTGAACTCCGGCCGGATTTCTCAGGCGGATGCCGTGTATTATGAGGCGCTCCGGCTGGTTTCTCCGGACGATCTTCCCGGACGGTATGCCCGGTCCGATCCGCCCGTGATCAAGAGCGGCACGCCGGCCGCCTTCGGTGTCCGTCAGGCCTGGTCCCGGTTGACCGCCGTACAGCGGGATCGGCTCCGCCCTGTCGCGACGCGTCCCCGGCTTCCGTTTTCTTATGTCAGCCCCGACGGCCTCTTCCGGGTTCATTATGACACCAGCGGAGTCCATGCCGTGCTTATCGAAGACCTGAACGGATCCGGTGTGCCCGATTATATCGAACGCGCGGCGGAATATCTCGACCTGGCCTATGACGTCCAGATCCGGCAAATGGGATTCCGTGTCCCGCCCGCCGACCCCGTGGACGGTCCGGAATGGGACGCCTACATCGAGAACCTGCCGGGCACCTATGGATGGACGACGCCGGACGTCAAGGTCAGTGTCTCGCCGGACCGGTATACCGCGTACATGCGGTTCGACAACGACTACAATCATACCTATTCGAAAGGGCTCGACGGCCTGCGCGTGACCACGGCCCATGAGTTCTTCCACGTCGTCCAGTTCGGCTACGTGGCGCGCGACGAATCCGGAACCGGCGATTTGGATGACCGGTTCCTCATGGAGGCCTCCGCCACCTGGATGGAAGATGTCGTGCACGGCGATGTAAACGATTACCTGAATTATCTTCCCCATTTTTTCAGCCGGAACAACGTCCGGTTCGATCATGTGGACGGCATCCGGGAATACGGTTTGTCGATCTGGTTCCATTTCCTGGAAAAGCGATATCCGGGCATGCCGTTCATCCGGCTGATCTGGGAGACCCTCGTCACCTTTCCGGCGCTGCGGGCGCTGGACGAGGTGCTCACGGATTTCGGATCGTCTTTCGGTCGGCAGCTCGCCTTGTTTTACGGATGGAACCGGATGACCGGATCGCGGGCCGACACGATCCGGTTTTACCCGGAGGGCCATCTGTATCCGGAAATCCGGACGGACGGCGCCTTCACCTTTACGAAAGACACGATGCTGACCGAATGGGTGCGGCCCACTGCGGCGCGCTATTACGAATTCAGGGAGGCCGACGGCTACAATCACACGCTCATCCCGGTCAACACCGGATCGCCGGCCATGCTGAGCGGCGAGTGCAACGTCCCGCTCCTCATCCGCGATACCCATACGGCCTATACCGAAATCAGCCCGGGCCGCCATACGGGATTGCTGTCGGAGGACGATGTCGTCTGGGAGCTGACGGCCGTTGTCCGGGACCCGGACGGATCCGACCGGATGATCCGGGTGCCTACCACTCTGGACGCCCCCCTCGGTTCCATCTCCGGCATCGTCTGGCACGACGTCGACCGCAACGGATTGTTCGACGAAGAAATGGAAACTGGGATCCGGGACGTGCGGCTGTCTCTGACCGAAGCCGGGGAAGACGGGATTTTCGGATCTGAAGACGACGTCCTCTTCCCCGCGGCCGTGACACAGGCCGGCGGACGCTTCCGCTTTCCCGGACTCGAGCCGGGCGTGTACCGCGTCGAATTGAGCGACGCCACCCTGCCGGACGGTTTCGTGTCCACGACGGGCGACCCGGCCCGGACGGTCATCCTGTCGGAAAACACGGATGTGACGTCTTTGCGTTTCGGTTTCGCGCCCCTCGACTGGCTGCCTGCGGCCTTCCCCCAGCCGTTTCATCCCGCGCTGCACGGGGAAATGAAGATCCCGTTCACCCTTCAGGAAGCCGGGACCGTACGGCTCGCGCTCTACACCTTGTCCGGTTACCGGCTGCTGGAAGAGACCGCGCATTTCAGTGGCGGGCTCCATTTCTTCCGCTGGTCGGGGCTGGACAGCCGGGACCATCCGGTTCCGGCCGGCGTGTATCTGTATGTGCTGGAGGCCGATTCGCGGGTGCTGAGGCGGGAGAAAATCGCCGTCGTCCGATAAAAAGGCTTGCTTTTCAGGACGGAGTATATTAATTTAATGCGCGTTTTTTGGGGCTGTAGCTCAGCTGGGAGAGCGTTTGACTGGCAGTCAAAAGGTCGTCGGTTCGATCCCGATCAGCTCCACCGATTCTGAATTGCCTGTTTCACATGATTTTGCCGGATTCCGGGATCGTGTAGTGCAGGCTTTTTTTGCAGACTAGTTGAAGTTTATGATGACACTTGCCCTTTTCAAAGAATTAATTGAACCAAAAAACGCGCCTCTGAAAAATAGAAATTTTATGGCTCGCCGTTTGGCTTTTCTATGTCGTTAATCAGGAGAACAACGTTTAACCTGGAACCGCCCCGCCGCCCGCACCTTCTGAAACCCGAACAAGCCCAGAAAAATCAGCAACCCCACGGCCTGCATGACGAACCGGCCAAAGGGCATATACACCTCGAAGGCTCCCGGCCGGAACATGGTGGCGCAGGCCAGGATCAAAATCAACCGTTCCAGCCAGGAACACCGCACCACCAGATAACCTTGCAGGGCCGAGGCAAAGGAAAACATGGCCGCCAGGCCGGTGACAAAAATCCAGCCGATCTTGAAGGGGTCGTCGATCCAGATGATCCGGCCGGTTTCGGTAATCCCGGAAATCATCAGAAGTTCATTGTTAAACAAAAAAATAAAGGGCAGAATGGCCGTGCGCAGGTCATAGGTAAACCCCTGGATGCCGGTCTTGATGGGATCGGAACGGGCAATCGCCGATGCGGCATAGGCCGCCAGGCCCACGGGCGGGGTGTCGTCGGCCAAAATCCCGAAATAAAATACGAAGAGATGGGCCGCGACCAAGGGAAAAACGAGTCCGGCATCCGCGCCCAGTTGAATGATCACCGGAGCCGTAAGGGTGGCCATGATGATGTAGTTGGCCGTGGTGGGCATACCCATGCCCAGGATCAGACTGGTCATGGCCGTAAAGAGCAGCATGAGGACCATGTTACCCATGGAAATGGTGTCGATCAGCGTAATAAAACGGCCCACGAGTCCCGTGATGGTCACCACGCCCACGATGATGCCGGCCGTGGCCGTGGCGATCCCCACCGAAATCATGTTTCGGGCTCCGGCCAGAAGGCCGTTCCAGACATCCATCAGGCCCTGCCGGCAGGCCTGCCACATAAACGCCTTCAGATCCAAGTTCGGGGCCAGTGTCTTGGCCCGGCGATGAACCCCCAGGCTGAGGTAAGCGATAATGGGACGTTGAACCCCCATGATCACCATCAAGGACTCGATCGCCAGCAGGGCCGATGTGACCGGGGAGCGGCGCAGGACCACCAGATAAAACAAAAGCACCCCCAGGGGAATCAGAAAATGCATGCCCCGCAGGAAGGTTTTTAACAGGGACGGCAGTTCGGCCCGGGGACTGGCTTTTAACCCCAGTTTGAGGGCCTCCAGATGCACCACATAAAACAGGGCCAGGTAGGAAATGATGGCCGGTAACAGGGCCGCCCGCACGACTTCCATGTAAGGCATGCCGATGATTTCAGCCATTATGAAGGCCGCGGCCCCCATAATGGGCGGCATGAGCTGACCGTTGGTGGAAACGGCCACTTCCACGGCCGCGGCCTTGTATGCCGGCAGGCCCACTTTTTTCATCAGGGGAATGGTGAAGGTGCCGGTGGTGACGGTGTTGGCGATGGAAGAACCGGATACCAGCCCGGTCAAACCCGAAGCCACTACCGCGGCTTTGGCCGGCCCGCCGCGAAAGGTACCCAGTCCGGCAAAGGCCACATCAATGAAATATTTTCCGCCACCGGCCTTGTCCAGCAACGCGCCAAAGAGGACGAAAAGAAAGACGAAATCAACGGACACCCCTAGGGGAATGCCGAAGACGCCCGTGGTGGAGAGATACATGTCACTGATCACAAAGTCCATGGGCACCCCCCGGTGCCGCAAGACCTCCGGCAAATGGGGACCGGCGAAAACATAGGCCAGAAAGATGATGGCCAGGATACTCAAGGCCGGTCCCAAGGCCCGGCGTGCCGCCTCCAGCAGCAGCACCAGAAGAATGATGCCCATCCAGACGTCGAGGACGTTGGGCAGTCCCTGACGGTAGATTAGGGCCTTGTAATCCCACCAGATATAAAGGGCCGCGGACGCGGCTAAAATCGCCATGACAATGTCATAAAACGGAATGCGGGTACGGATGGATTTTCGGGTGAAACGAGGCAGAATCTTGCGGATCCAGTCCGCCCGGATGGGGGGGCGGCGCTGTTTGTAGGCCGGATAGGCCAGGAAACAAAGACAGATGGCAAAGGCCAGGTGCCAGGCCCGGGCAATGTGGGAATTGATGGGCCTGTAGGCGATGCTGATCTGAAAGATCGACCAGGCCAGGCAGAGGAGGGTCAATATCCAGGAGGCAATCCGACTCCTGGGTGCCCTGGCCCCGGCCTCCACCAAGGCCACGATGTCTTCGGCGTCCTGTCTTGGCCTGGTTTTGAGCGCTTCCTCCGGTAACGCGACTGGGGCGTCCGGTGCGGCGGGATGTTCGGCCATCGGTGGCTTCCTATATTTGGTTATGGATCCTGTTTTGCGACAGGCTCTTGAGGGGAGGCCGCCATACCGGCTACATCCAGCCTTTTTCCTGATAATACGTGATGGCCCCGGGATGAAAAGGCGCAGAAAGTCCTTTCAGCATTTCCTGGGGATCGAGGTTTTTAAAGGCCGCATGGGAGGCTTTGAGCTCGGCCAGGTTGTCGAAAACCGTTTTGACCAGATCATATACCACGGCATCGGCTACGGATTCGTTGGTGACCACGGTGGCGGTGACGGCATAGGTTTCGATATCCTGGTTCACGCCTTTGTAAGTCCCGGCCGGAATTTTGGTCATGATGTAATAGGGATGCTTATCCACAAATTGTTGAATCCCTTTGGAATTGATGGGTACGATGACCAGATCAACGGATTGGGCCGGTTCTTCGATGGCGGCGCTGGGATTGCCCACGGTAAAGAAGAAGGCGTCGATTTTACGGTCCACCAGAGCCCGGGAGGCTTCAGCCTGTTGCAGGCCTTCGGCCCGGATATCCTTGTTTGGATCGATGCCGTAAATCCGCAGCACATCCTCGGCATTGCCGCGCTGGCCCGAACCGGGATTACCGATATTGATGCGTTTGCCCTTCATATCTTCAACCTTGCGGATGCCCGTATCCTTGCGGGTCACCAGCAGAACGGTTTCCGGATGCATGCTGAACACACTGCGCAGGGTTTTCAGGGGTTTTCCTTCCCAATCGGCGGTCCCGTAAAAGCCCTGCCAGTTACGATCCGACTGGGCCACGCCGAAATCGAAGGCCTGACGTTCGATGGCGTTGATACTGAACACCGAACCACCGGTTGGCCGGCCGATGTAGTTGTATTTCTGGCCCAGGTGCTTGTTCATGATGTTGCTGATTTGCAAAGCGACCTGGTAATAGACGCCCGTGATGGACGCGCCTCCAAAAAGAATGTCCTGCTTGGCTGCCGCCGGTCGGACCGTCAAGGTCAGAGACAGGGCCAGCACCGTTGTCAACGGGATGAATCTTCTTCTGCACAACATCAGAACACCTCAGCATGGTTTGATTTATATTCGATGTAATCATTGGGATAACCATGAAATCAATACAACCGTTAACGACAAACCCTTTCTCACGAACTGTCGTGTTGATTATTTGAACTCGGGTTTTCATCTTGACATCTGGCAGTTAATAATAATCGGAATCAAGATATTTCCAGAGCAGCCATTTTTCATGAGTGTTTTCATACCTGGAAATTCCGAATACGGGCTGTCGGATCCCGGTCCGGATAAATACGTCTCTAAAATCTCGTCGAGGATATCGCGTAAAATACTTCACGGCTAAGCGGTTTTCACCCTCTACACATCCAGGAAGCCGAACCAGGCCGTCCGTACCGCCGGATGAAGAATTTGAATGCTATATCATCGGATTTATAATATAAAACAACGGAACCAATGTCAAGTATAAAAACGATGTAAGATTTATTTCCCGGAAAGTCTGAATGGGAGATCTTTTCAAAACAACTTGATACCTCCAGAATCACCAGATATACGGATCAGTAAAATTAACAAAAAAGAGTTCCGTCCCGGACCTAGGCATGGTCTTTGGTCCGGGACGATCTGAGTACTACTTTTTCACCTCCCTCACATACGTATCCGCCGCCCAGCCTTCCGTGTTCTCGAGAATCCCGAGTTCCGCGGGCCTTCCAGGAGCACGGCCGCGCGTTCGCCCTGGGGGCTGCGCCGCAGGTTGAGCGATTCGGTCGCGACGACCGCCCGTGAGAGGTCCGGATTCTTTTCGAAAGAAATCGGTTTCATGCCTCCCGTTCCCCTCCCTGCCCTGAAATAAATTAAAAACAGTTTATAATTAGGAGCCGTTCGTGCTAAGCTGCTTTTCAACCATAATGTCTACCGAAGATCCATAAATATTTACTTTCATGTGTTCTTTCAGATTCTATTTCTGCAAACGAAATAATTCACCCTCGTATCCGGATTTCCGACCCATTCAAAAATTTCCTTGAAGTCGGGACGATTTCGATGTACATTGTTAATCGTTTTACGTAAATGGAGTTATCGAATCTGAAACGTCCCAAGGAGGGTTCAGGGTGTCCAACATCACCATGGAAAAAATAGTCTCCCTGTGCAAACGGAGGGGATTCATCTTTCAGTCGAGCGAAATCTACGGCGGCCTCAAGGCCAGTTATGATTACGGACCACTCGGCGTGGAGCTGAAACGGAACATCAAGGACGCCTGGTGGCGCGACATGGTGCATGGTCGCGAGGACATCGTGGGCCTCGACTGTTCGATCATCATGCATCCGGATGTCTGGAAGGCCTCGGGCCATCTGGCCGGATTCAGCGACCCCCTCGTGGACTGCAGGAACTGCAAGGAACGGTTCCGGGCGGACAAGGCGCCCGGGGCCGAGCCGGGCGCGACCGTCACCTATGCGGAGGGCGGGAAGTCCGGCGGCAAGAAATTGTCCGGAACCGTGGACCCACGCGGATACGTCTGTCCCGTGTGCGGCTCCCCGGACCTCTCACCCGAGCGCCAGTTCAACCTCATGTTCCGGACTTCCCTGGGGCCGGTAGACCCCCTGCAGCAGATCGCGGATGCGGCCGGGGAACTGGCCGCGCTGGACTCCAAATCCCGCATGGCGCGGCTGGCCGAAATCGTGGGCCAGTCGGCCGTATATCTCCGCCCGGAGACGGCCCAGGGCATGTTCGTCAATTTCCGGAATGTCCTCGACAGCTCGCGCCTCAAGCCCCCGTTCGGCATCGCCCAGGTCGGCAAGAGCTACCGCAACGAAATCACCACCTCGAATCTGACCTTCCGTACCTGCGAATTCGAACAGATGGAGATGGAGTTCTTCTGCAAGCCGGGAACGGACGAAGAATGGTTTGCCTACTGGCGGGATACGCGGCTGGAATGGTATATCCGTCTCGGCATTCATCGCGACCGGCTCCGCCTCCGGGATCATGAACCCTCGGAACTGGCCCATTACGCCAAGGCTTGCTCGGATGTGGAGTATTTCTTCCCCTTCGAAAACGTCGTCGGCACGGGCGAATGGGGCGAACTCGAGGGCATCGCAAACCGCACGGACTACGACCTGAAGAAACATTCCGAATACTCCGGAAAGGAGCTGGAATATTTCGATCCCGACACCCAGGAGCATTACACACCCTATGTGATCGAACCGGCGGCGGGCGCCGACCGGGCCGCGCTCGCGTTTCTCTGCGACGCATATGACGAAGAAACCGTGATCACGCCGAAAGGCCAAGAGGAGACGCGGACCGTGCTCCGCTTTCACCCCCGCATCGCGCCGATCAAAGCGGCCGTGTTCCCCCTGGTTAAACGGGACGGGATGCCCGAAAAAGCCCGTGCGATCATCGGAACTCTCCTGAAGGAGGGGATCAACTGTTTTTACGACCAGTCCGGCGCGGTCGGCCGCCGCTACCGCCGTATGGACGAGGCCGGAACGCCGTTCTGCATCACGGTCGATTCCCAGACCCTGACGGACGACACGGTCACGATACGCGATCGGGACACGATGGCCCAGGAGCGGGTTCCCGCCGGCGGACTCGGAGAAATCCTCAAACAGCGGATCTGGGGTGAAAAATAATCCCCGAAAGAGGGATATGTCTTGACAAACTGTCCCGAAAATTGTAAACTATAACGTCTTTGCAATGCGCTCTCAGCGGCTTTCGGAACCATGGAAAGGCGCGTGGTCAGAGAAAAGGGTTCTCGCGCCACCTCCCGGACGGGACGGCACCCCAAAGGCATCGTCTATCAATCTCATGGTCAAAAGGAGGTTCGTATGGCAAGAGGACGCGGAACCGTCAACAAAGTTACTTTGATCGGCCGGCTGGGTGCCGATCCGCAATTGAAGTATACACCTTCAGGGCGGGCCACCGTGAACTTCAACCTTGCGACCAACGCATCCTGGAAAGACCAGGACGGCAACACACAGGAGAGAACCGACTGGCACCGGATCGTGGCCTGGAGCAAGCTGGCCGAGGTCATGGGGGAATGGCTGAAAAAGGGCAGCCTGGTCTATCTGGAAGGACGCCTGCAGACCCGGACATACGACGACGACAAGGGCGTGAAACGGTATATCACCGAAGTGGTCGCCTCCGACATGGAGATGCTCGGCGGTAAGGGACAGGGCGATGCTTCGGATTCGGCCGCCCCTGCCGACATCCCCGAAGGGGAGCCCGAGGACGATCTGCCGTTTTAACATCGAGACAGAAAAGGATCCGGTCCGCATCCCGGATCCTTTTCTCTTGGTTACCCCATGGACAGCGACAGAGATCTCTTCGAAATAGCGAAACGGGCGCTCGGGAATGCTTACGCCCCCTACTCCCGGTTCCGTGTCGGCGCGGCCGTCCTGACTCGGGAAGGAAACGTGTATTCAGGCTGCAATGTGGAGAACAGCTCCTACGGGCTGACCGTGTGCGCCGAACGAAACGCCGTATTCAAGGCGATTTCAGAGGGTGCCCGGGCATTCGATACCCTGGCGCTGGTCTCGGAATCTTCGCATCCCGTCTCTCCCTGCGGGGCCTGCCTGCAGGTCCTTTCGGAATTCACTCCCGCGCTGCGCATCCTGCTGTGCACGCCGGACGGAATTCGTCGAACAACGACACTGTCGGAGCTGCTTCCGGATGCCTTCGGGCCGGACGACCTCCCACGATAACCGCAACAGAAACGGTGTGAAACGAAATGACCCCCCCCCTGCCCTCTTTCGATGCGTTCGTCGAAAAAATGCTGATTCACAACAAACTCATCGGAGAAACCCAGCTGAAACAGGCCCGGACGTTCCTGGATCAGAACTCCGGCCAGACGCTGCTCGATGTCCTGACCCGGGCCGGCATCGTGAAGGAGCGCCACGCGGAGATCATCCGGCGCCGGTATCAGGAACTGCAGTCCGGGGGAACCAACCAAACCGCATCCGTCGCACCGGAGCCGCCCCCTTCCGGCGCCCCGTCCGCGAAGCCGGACGGCCAGGCGGCCCGGACGCTGCCCGATTATCTGGCCGCGAGCCGCAAACTGGGCGCATCCGATCTCCACATCATCCCCAATCTGCCGCCCGTCATCCGGCTGCACGGCCGGCTGAAACGTCTCCAGGACCGAAAGCTTTCCGCGGAAGAGACGGAGGCGCTGCTGTTCGGCGTGCTGTCTCCGGAGGCGCGGGACCGGCTCCATCACAATCAGGCGCTGGACACCTGCCTCGAGATTCCGGGCCAGGGGCGCTACAGGAGCTGCTTCATCCGGCAGACCACCGGCTGGGACGGCGCGTTCCGGATCATCCGCACCGAAGTGCCGACCCTGAAATCGCTGGGCCTGCCGGAAAGCGTCCAGCGGCTCACCGAATACAACCAGGGACTGGTCCTCGTGACCGGACCGGCGGGGGCGGGCAAATCCACGACGCTGGCCGCCATGGTCGAGCTGGTCAATCAGACCCGGAACGAGCACATCATCACGCTCGAAGATCCGATCGAATATGTCTTCACGCCCGTCAAATCGCATATCAGCCAGCGCGCCGTCGCGTCTCACACGCTGAGTTTCGCCGCGGCCCTGCGCGCGGCCCTGCGTGAGGATCCGGACGTCATCCTGATCGGCGAACTCCGTGACCGGGACACCGCATCTCTGGCCATCACGGCCGCCGAAACCGGCCATCTGGTATTCGCCACGCTGCATACGAACAGCGCTTCCCAGACCATCATGCGGCTCATGGATTTTTTCCCGCCCGACCAGCAGGGACAGATCCGGGCCATGGTCAGCGAATCGATCCGCGGCATCGTCTGCCAGCGTCTGATCCCGGCGAAATCCGGGGACGGCCGGGTATTGGCGCTCGAGATCATGTTCAACAATTCGGCCATCGCGAACCTCATCCGGGAAGACAAGTTGTTCCAGATTCCCAACATGATCCGCATCAACCGCAGGGACGGCATGCAATTGCTCGAGGAATCCATCCAGGAACTGCTACGGGCCGGCCGGATCGATCCGACGGAGGCCCATCATGCGATCGTGGAACAGATGCTGTTCCAGGATCAGGGCGAAAACAAGGGGCGCTGAGGAAAACATATGGCGAAAATCGACAGCCTGTTCGACGTCCTGCTTGCACAAGAGGGCTCCGATCTGCATCTGCTCGAGGGAGAGCGGCCCAAGATCCGCGTCCACGGGTGGCTGAAGCCCATCGAAAAGGAACCGGCGCTGACACGCGAAACCCTCCAGGGTTATCTGGAGGAAATCTGCGAGCCGGACCGTTGGGCACGTTTCCTCGAAACCATGGACCTCGATTTCGCCTACGAGAAGGATGCCCGGTTCCGGTTCCGTTCCAATTACTATTTTCATCTGAAGGGCATGGGAGCGGTTTTCCGGACCATCCCGACCGAGATCCAGACGATGGAGACGCTGAATCTTCCCCCCGTCCTGAAAACATTCGCACAGTTGCGCTCCGGCCTGGTGCTCGTGACCGGACCCACCGGTTCGGGAAAATCCACGACTCTGGCCGGACTGATCGATTATATCAATCAGACCGATTCCCGCTATATCCTGACGATCGAAGAGCCCATCGAATTCGTCCATCAGAACAGGAAGAGTCATTTCTGCCAGCGGGAGGTCGGCGTGGATACGCCCTCCTTCGCGGCCGCCCTGCGCGACGCCTCACGCCAGGATACGGACGTCATCCTCGTGGGCGAGATGCGCGATTACGAGACCATCGCGCTCGCCATTTCCGCGGCGGCCATGGGCACGCTGGTCTTCGGGACGCTGCACACCAATTCGGCGAGCAAGGCCATCGACCGGATCATCGATGTGTTCCCGGCCGAGGAACAGAACAAGGCCCGCACCATGCTGTCCGATTCATTGCGCGGCGTCTGTGCGCAGCTTCTGTTGAAACGCAAGGGCGGCGCGGGACGGATCGCGGCGAATGAAATCCTCCTGGCGACCCAGGGGTTGTCCAAGAGCATCCGCGAGGGCAATCTCTCCAACATCCGCAACATCATCCAGGCCGGCAAGTCCAACGGCATGCAGCTCATGGACGACGTGATCGAGAAATATCTCGCCGAACGGATCATCGACGGCGAGGAGGCCTATTTCAAGGCCCAGGACAAGAAGCGTTTCATCCAGTACGCGCCGAAGGGACTGGCGTAGGCCGCGGTTTCCTCATCATAAGGACAAGACATTGAGACCGGACATCTGGCAAAAGGTTCAGGATACGGCGGAATGGCTTCAAAGCCGGATCCGGAACCGCGAACCGCGCATCGGCCTGGTGCTCGGCTCGGGCCTCGGCGCCCTGGCCGACCGGCTTTCGGACCCCGTGGTCATCCCGACCTCCGAAATCCCGCTCTGGCCGGTCTCGACCGTCTCCGGCCACCGCGGCCGGATCGTGTCGGGCGGCCTGGACGGTGTGCCGGTGCTCGTCCAGCAGGGACGCGTCCATTATTATGAAGGGTACGGGATGGACGAGGTGGTCTTCGCCGTGCGCGTCTTCGCGGGACTCGGCATCCGGAGCCTGATCATCACGAATGCATCCGGCGCCCTGAATCCCGATTTCTCCCCCGGCGACCTGATGCTCATCACCGATCATCTCAACGCGATGGGCGTCAATCCCCTCGTCGGGCCGAACGACGACCGCTTCGGCCCCCGGTTCCCGGACATGTCCGCGCCGTACGACCCGGAGTATCTGCGAATTGCCGGGGCGGCGGCCGAAGCGGAGAAAATCCGGGTGCGGAACGGCGTGCTCGTGGCGGTGACGGGCCCCAGCTACGAAACCGCCGCGGAAGTCCGCATGCTACGCCTGTTGGGCGGCGACGCCGTCTGCATGTCCACCGTGCCCGAAGTCATCGCCGCGGTTCATCTGGGCCTCCGCGTCCTCGGCGTCTCGTGTATCACCAATCTGTCCACAGGCCTTTCCGACACCAGGCTCCATCACGCGGAGGTCGAAGAGGGCGCGCGCCGGGTGGCGGAGGATTTCCACCGCCTGATACGGCGCGTCGTGAAGGCCATTCATCCCGGCCGGCCGGGATGAAGCCCTGGGACTGGAAGGCCGGCTGGTATCCGTCTGTCCGGCGCCTCCCGCTGATCGGCGCCATTCTGAATTCGGAGATCCGGTCCCTGAAGACGCTTCTGGCGGAATCCGGCGTGCAGGCGAATCGGATCCTGGACGTCGGCGCCGGCGCGGGGGATTCGTGGGCGTTCTTTTCCGGAAGCGCCTCCGGCGTCGGCGTGGATTTGTCCTTCGGGATGCTGAAAAGGGCGCGGTCGCGTTTCCCCAAACTGGACCTGGTCTCCGCCCGGGGGGACGCCCTGCCGTTCCGGGATGGATGTTTTCCCTTTCTCTCCCTCGTCGGCGTGGCGGAGTATGTCCGGGACAAGAAAAAGCTGCTCGGGGAATGCGGCCGCGTGCTCGCGCCGGCCGGCCATCTGCTCGTCACGGTCCCCGCGGCCGGACCGTTCACGGTGATGCGGAATCTGCTGGGCAGCCGGATTCATCCGGTCGAAAAAAGGGAATGGGAGGCGCGGCTCGCGAAGGACGGGTGGCACATGCGGGGTTTCCGCGAAACATGGCTCCAACGGCAATATTTGCTCCGGAAAAACAACCCGCAGGAGAGTTTTCCGCCATGAAAAGAAGAATCCTTCCTTGTATGATCCTGCTCACGGCAATGCAGATCCTTGTGGCGCAGCCCCTTTCCGACCGCCAGATCCATTACCGCCCCGGAGACTGGATCAGCTTTCCGGTGACGCGTTTCATCACCGCCATCGCCCTCGATCACGAGACCGTGTATTTCGGGTCCGGTGAAGGCATCCTGAGATACCGGTATTACGAGAGCCGCTGGGATGCGCCCCTGACGGTCAGCGACGGGATCGAAGGGCATGCTGTCGGCGCGCTGGCCTGGGATCCCGCCTCCGGATACCTCTGGGCCGCCACGGACCGCGCGCTCAATTACCGCGTCCCCGCCTCGGACCGCTGGCATCAAATCCTGAACGCCGTGCCGCTGTGCGGAGAGATCCGTGACCTGGGCGTCGGCGTCCGGCACCTGTGGATACGGGGAACGCAGGGCCTCTTCCGGATGGAACGCGGGGACGTCCTGATCCGGGAGGCGACCCCGGATGAGGCCGAGGATGACCGGGCGGACTGGGGCGACCGGCCGTACCGGGACACGCCGGAAAACCCCCTTCTCCTCTTTCCGGAAGGCGGCATGCTGTTCTTTCCGGAAGGATACCTGCAGGACACCCGCCTCCGGAAATATCCGTTGTCGCGGATTCTGCCGGATGATTTCAGCAATCTCTGGATCGGCACACGGGGACTCGGCGCGGCCCGCGCGGAATTACTCACCAGGACCCTGACCCTGATACCCCACGGACCGTTCATGCCCGACGTGCGTGCCATGGCCTGGGACGGCGGCGGGATGTGGATCGGCGGCGTCGCATCCCGGGAACGCGAAGGCGGCATCACCTGGTGGGACATGGAATCCGGCGACTGGGTTTACTTCGAGGCCCCGTTCAACGCCGATCTCCGCAGCCATGATGTCGCCGCCATCGCCGCGGGAGACGGGGCCGTCTGGTTCGGGACGCGGCAGGGGCTCTCCCGGTATGACAAACAAAAAAACGCCTGGCGGACCTGGACCGTCGGGGACGGACTCTGGTCGGACGCGGTGACTACCCTGGCGCTGTCGGAAAAAACGCTCTGGGTCGGCACGTCGCTGGGGATCAACGAGATCGCGCTTCCCGGGCTGACGATGCGCCGGGTGCGCGAGAAACCCCTCGTCCACCGGCGCATCCATTTCATGGAGCCGGACGGGGACGATGTCTGGGCCGGGACGGACGAGGGCATTTACCGGTACATGTCCCGGGAGAAACGGTGGGAGTACGTGCCCGGTTACGAGGGCATGCTCGTCCGAAACGTGACGGCGCTTTCCGTGACCGATTCCGACATCTGGTTCGGCACGGACGACGGGGTCGCGGTCCTCGACCGGAAGACCGGCCGTTGGGAGGGCTACCCCATGGATCTGTTTTTCGACGGGGATGTCTTCAACGTCCTTCTCGCGGATGCGGAAAATGTCTGGGCGGGAACGAACCGGGGTGTCCTGAAATTCAAACGCGCGGAGAACCGCTGGAGGCGCTTTACGGTCGCGGACGGACTCTTGGACGACGCGGTCCGGTGGATTCTGTTGGAACAGAATCATGTCTGGTTCGGCACGGCGCGCGGCCTCACACGGTTTTACTGGAATGCGCCGTACCGGACGGATTGAATCGGTTCCTGCGCGCCGATCAGCCGTTCACACGGCGGTTCTTGCCCTTTCCGGGACGAATCGGCTGAAACGCGGCCAGCCGGATATGCAGGGCCTCGCCCACGCGGGCGATCGACAAAGACACAAGGAACATGACGATAAAAAAGAAAGACAGCAACACCGCCAGCATGATTTTGCTCCTCTTTACGGCTCCGGCACGAAAAGCTTCAATTTTTATGCCAGATCAAACGCGCCGCGGTCCGCAACCCGGCGGCAATCATAAATTGCGCCTCACCGGAAAGACGCATGAAGCGGAAACGGTCCGGGACGGCGGCGGATCCCCGGACCGGAACATCCCCATCCGGAAGAAACGATCAGGCCGATCCCGGCAGATCCTTCCGGCTGGCGACCGCCCCGTAATAGGCGATCACGGCGAAACAGACCAGGGGCATCCAGTAAGAGGCCCGGATGCTTCCCGTCAAATCCGACACCGCGCCCTGGAGCTGGGTGAGCACGGCCCCGCCCAAAATAGCCATGATGAGGCCGGACCCGCCGAGCTTGGTGTCTTCGCCCAGCCCCCGGCACGCCAGCCCGAAAATGGTGGGAAACATCAGGGACATGCATCCCGAAACGGCGACCAGGGCGTACACGCCGGCACGCCCCCCCGCGTGGATGACAACCAGCGTGAGCACGATCGCCGCGGCCGAAAGCAGGGCCAGCAGATTGCCCGGCGTGATATGGCGCATCAGCCAGGTGCAGACGAACCGCGAGAGGGTAAAGAGGATCAGCGCCGCCATGTAATAGGTCGCGGCCAGGTCTTCCGGGGTTTTTCCGGCCGGAAGGTCCATCCGCTCCAGCCCCAGCTCCTGCATGACATACCGGATGGTAAACGACCAGACGCCGATCTGGGCGCCGACATAGAAGAACTGGGCGGCCACGCCCCACAGGTAATGCCGGTTCCGGATCAGCCGCCCGAATGTCGGCCCGATATCGAGCGGACCGCCCGCATCGGCCGTTTTGGGCATGTTTTTGTTGACGGCGATGAGAACCCAGGTCAGGGTCAGGATCAGTCCGACCGTCACATAGGTCATGGTCACGGCGTTCAGCTCGCCGGCCTGCACGGATTGAAGCGCCTCCGGCGTCATGGCGGCGCGCTCCTCCGCGCCTGACCGGTCGAGATGCGACAGGATGAACAGCTTGCTCACCATCACGCCCGCGATCGATCCGATGGGATTGAAGGACTGGGCCAAATTGAGCCGGCGCGTGGCCGTTTCCTCCGGACCCATGGCGAGGATGTAGGGATTGGCGGCCGTTTCGAGGATCGAGAGTCCGCCGAACAGGATCCAGATCGCGGCCAGGTAATATCCGTATCCGGCCGTCAGCATCGCCGGATAGAAGAGCATGCATCCGGCCGCGTAGAGGCCCAGCCCCAGGAGTACGCCGGATTTGTAGGAAAATTTCTTGATGTAGAGGGCGGCGGGAATCGCCAGCAGGCCGTATCCCGCGCCGTAGCACACGACCTGAATCAGGGCGGTTCGGGAATCGGACATGCTCATGATTCGCTTGAACGCCGCGAGCAGGGTGTCGGTCATGTTGTTGGCCAGCCCCCACCAGGCGAACAGGCTGGTGAGCAGGATGAAAGGCCACAGGATGCGACGCGGGACGAGTGGAATTCCGTCAGGCGTTCGGGTTGCGGCGGGAGGCGGTGAGGTTTTCATCGAAGAGTCCCTTTCTGCTCATGAATGATTTGGATGAGATATTATACCATTTTTTGACAGGAAAAGCACGGGGTTTTTGCGATTTGTGATGGATCTCCGCCCGGTCGTTTCGTACATCCAGGGGCGGCGGGACCGAGGGGAAACGTCCGGAGACGGAATGCCGGGTCCCTCCTCCGGCCCCCTCCTTCCCCTTCGGGGATCGGACCGGCGGACAGGATGGATACGGAACTCCGCAAACCGGCGCGGAAAAGGAGGATGTCGATGCCTGGGACGGTGAAAATCGGCCTCATCGGGGCCGGCATGATCGGCGACGTGCTGATCGGCGCGGTGCGCAGGGACGGACGCGCGGATGTCACGCACATCGCGGCCCGCACGGAACAAACACTCCGGGACAAGCTGCGGAAATTCGGGATCCCATGCGGCACCACGGATTACCGGGAGCTCCTGCGCGATCCGGCGCTCGACGCGGTCATCATCGCCTCTCCCCCGTTCACCCATCTCAAGATGACACGGGACGCGCTCGGGGCAGGCAAACATGTCCTGCTCGAAAAACCCATGGCGATCCGCCACGGGGACCTGGAAACGTTTTTGGAAACGGCCGCCCGGCATCCGGATCTGACCGTGCTGGACTGTTCCTGCCGCCACACCCGGCTGACCCCCCGATTCCGCATGATCCGGGATATCGTCGATTCCGGCGCGCTGGGGGAGATCTATCATATTCATCACCGCGCGTTGACGCGCGGCACGTTCATCGAATACAATCCGGCGGGCGCCTGGGCGCACCGAAGGGAGCTGGCGGGCGGCGGCCCCTTCCTGGATCTGGGCGTGTACGACCTGGCCTTCCATCTCGGCCTGATGGACGACAGGCCACGGCTCCGGTCCGTCCGGTCGTTCACACGCGGCGGGCTGAAGCACTTTCCCGATCCGGCCTTCGAATCGGACATCGAGGAACACGGCGCGGCCTGGATGGAATTCGACACCGGGCTGACCTGGTATTATGAGCGGGGCGCCGGCTTACCCTGCGAGGCCCCGAACCGGACTCACTTGCACGGCACCCGGGGATCTCTCCGCTTCGGTTACAACAGCTGGGATCCGCCGGAGCTGGAATTCTTCCACATGGAAAACGGAAAAGAAATCCTGGAAACGCGGATCATGCCGTCGCAGGGCGGGGAAGAGGACAACCTCGAGCTGATCCGGCATTTTCTGGATGTGATCCTCGACGGGGCGGAACCCCGGATGCCCGTGGAACTCGCGGCCAGGCATCTCGACATCCTGTTCCGGATTTTGTCCGGCTGAGGTGGCGGATGCGCGGATTTCCCGTCCGGGATTTTCACACCGCGGAGATCCGGAATCAGCCGGCCCGGAACGGCCGGGGAAGAAACCGGATTCTCCGGTCCTGGTTTGCCCGGACAGATTATTATGGACGATGGAAAACCCTTCCCGATCAGGAAAACCGGCGCGCCAGCCAACTCATCTCCTGATACACCGCACCCTCCGGACAGGACTCGTTACAGCACATGCAGTTGATGCAGAGGTCATAGTCGGTGACGGGCAATCCGTCTTTCATCTCGATCGCCCGGACAGGACAGGCCCTGGCGCAGACCCCGCAGCCCGTGCATCTGGAAACATCGGTCCGGGGCTTGACCCACAGGAACCGCCCGGCCCAGCGTACCAGCCCCCGGGGCACCCAGCGGAGCAAATGGGTGGGCGGTAAAACGAAATCGGACAGGGCTACCGATTCGATTCCGGGACCCCCAATGCGGATCCGGTCCAAGTCGGATTCGCCGACCCCCCGTTCCCCGGCGATCCGGGTGGTATGCACCTCTCCCGGTTTGTATCCCATGATCCGGTTCGCCACAGCGTCGAGTGCGATGCCGTCGGCGCTCGCGAGAATGAGCCCCACCCTTCGCGATGAACCCGTAGAGGGTCCGTTTCCTTCCATGGCAAATACCGCGTCCATCACGGTCAGCACAGGCCGGATACAGGTGTAAATATCCACCAGGACGCGGCTGAAATCTTCGGGTTTGGGATAAAGCTTATGATACCGCGCCTTCTGAAACCCGGGGAGGCATCCATACAGATTTTTCACGGCGCCGGTGTACAGGGTCAGTCCGTGCGTCTTCATCTTGGGCAGGTTGATGACCACGTCCGCCTCGAGAACATGCCTGGCCAGGTGATATTCGGATCCGTCGATCATCCGGGCGATCGTGCCTCCCGCCTCGAAATTGAGGAGCGGAACACCGGTTCGTTCGGCCACTGCACGATATCCCGTGGCCTCCCAGTACCGCGCGAGTCCGCGGAAAACGGCGGACGGGCTGTCTCCGACCCGGACCTCCCCTCCGGCTTGCTGCGCCTCCCGGATCACCGCCTCGAGCACCGCCGGATGCGTGGTCACGGCCCTGTCTGGACTCTTTGCCGAAAGCATGTTGGGCTTGATGAGGACCTTTTGTCCACTTCGGATGTAGGCCCCGATACCGCCCAGCGATGAAAGTGTTGCGTGCACCGCATCCGTGACCCGGGCGTAATCATAATCATCGCATTTTCGGATGGCGACTTGGGACGTCATCTATCATACCCTGACAAACTTCATGCCGGACAATTGCTTGACGAACCCCTTAATTTCGAGGCCGAGCAGCGCGGTCAGAGATTCGGAGGGGGAGAGAGCGCATGCCTGGACCAGGGCATCGATATGCACGGGCTGAACGGACAGATGATCCCAGAGCCGCCGTTCGGTTTCATTCAGGGTCTCGAGAGGCGGGGTCGTCTCCGCCCCGGCACCCGTTTTCCCTTTCCACTGCGGAAACTCCTGAAGGATGTCCCCGATCGTTTCAACCAGTTTCGCGCCCTGCTTGATCAGCCGATGCGGTCCCTTGCTCTGCATGCTGTGGATGGAGCCGGGAACCGCGAAGACCTCCCGGTTCTGTTCCAGGGCCAGATAACCGGTGATCAGCGCGCCGCTCTTCTGGCCCGCCTCGACGATGACGGTTCCGAGGCTCAACCCGCTGATGATCCGGTTGCGTTTGGGGAAATTGGGTCCGGACGGCTCCGTACCCAGCGGAAAATCGGAGAGAACCGTCCCGTTCTCGATGATGGATTCATACAGGCCGCGGTTTTCAGGTGGATAAATCACATCCACCCCGGATCCGACGACAGCGAGGGTGGTCCCGCCTGATTTGAGAGCTCCCCGGTGTGCGGCCGTATCGATACCCCGGGCCATCCCGCTGACGACGGGGATGTCGTGGCCGGCGAGCTGCCGGGCCAGGGACTCGGCGATGCGTCTGCCGTAAGATGTGGGATTTCGGGTACCCACGACGGCGATCCTCCCTGAGCCGGGCAGCTCCCAATTGCCTTTCACATAGAGCAGCACGGGAGGATCGTGAATCCGTTTCAAAAGCGGGGGATATGCGTCATCCCAGAAAGAAATCAGCCGGACGTTTTCCTGTCCGGCCAGACGGAGCTGTTTCTCCGCGAAACCGGGATCGGCGTGCCGGCGGATGTTCTCCGCGGTGACATCGTCGATTCCCTCGACACGGCGGAGGACTTGTAGAGAGGCGCGAAGGACCGCGTCCGCAGAGCCCAAGACGTGGATCAGATTCCGGATGCGTTTCGGCCCGACACCCGGCACGGAGATGAGGGTAAGCAGGGAAAACACGTCATCCATCCCGCGACCTCCGGGTTTCGTCGGACAACCTCGCGACCAGCCGGTCAAGCCCGTATCCGGTCAGGCTCGATATGGGAATGCAGTCGATCCCGCCGAGGGAGTCAGGCAGCTTTTGAATCTGTTCTTGGGTGAGAATATCCGTCTTGGTCAGGACGACAAATCCGGATTTCCGGAGGAGGGATGCGTCGAATTGTGCCAGTTCATTGCGGAGCACGCCCAGGACTTTATCGGGATCCTCCGCATCTGCCTCGATCAGGAAAATGAGGATCCGCGTGCGCGCGATGTGCCTGAGAAACCGGTCTCCGAGCCCTTTGCCCGCATGCGCCCCCTCGATCAATCCCGGAATATCCGCCGCCACGATGCTCCGGTAGCCCGGGAGGCGCACGAAGCCGAGATTCGGCGTCAGTGTGGTGAACGGATACCCGGAGATCTTGGGACGCGCAGCCGAGATACGGGAAAGCAGGGTGGATTTTCCCGCATTCGGCAACCCGACCAGCCCGACATCGGCCAGAAGTTTCAATTCGAGATGAAGCGAGTGGGACTCCCCGGGCTGCCCCGCCTCGGCCCTGTCGGGCGTCTGATGCGTCGCCGTGGCAAAACGTGCGTTTCCTTTCCCGCCCGCTCCGCCGCGCGCCACAATGATTTCCTGGTCTGGTTCCGTCAGATCCCCCAGAAGCTTTCCCGTGTCCCGGTCCCGGATCAGGGTCCCGGCCGGAACGCCGATATGAATGGATGCCCCCGAGCGTCCTGTTTTTTTTCCTCCCGCTCCATGTTTTCCGTCGCCGGCACGGTATTTCCTCCGGCGTCCGATTTCGAAAAGGGTAGACAGATTGGGGTTGACCCGCATCAGGACATCACCGCCATTCCCTCCATCTCCGCCGTCGGGTCCGCCTCTGGGTACAAATTTTTCACGGCGGTAACTCACGCAACCGTTACCGCCCCGCCCAGCCTGTACGGTAATCCCGATTTCGTCGACAAAGCCCATGGCAATATCCTGGCACAAAAAAAGGCAGTGACAACACACCGCCTTTTCTGCGCAAACTTTTTTTAAATGCCTGCGATTATCGTAACCTGAAATCGACCGGTACGGCGATCCAGACCTTCACAGCCCGATCGCGCTGTTTGGCCGGTTTCCACTTTACCGCCTTGATGGCTTCGATGGCCGCTTCGTCACATCCGTTCGGTCCAAGCGACTGGATAACCCGTGTTCGCTGTACGATTCCCTCCTCATCGACCTGCGCATAGATCAGAACACGTCCTTCGACGCCGGCTTTTCGGGCGATTTCAGGATAAACCAGTCTCCGCTGAATCGCGGCAAATCCGCCGATGGGTTCGGGGGGTTCATCATAAGGCACGAAAACGATGGCATCGTCATCATCGGGAGGTGGCGGGGGCGGGGGCGCCTCATCCGAAATGTCGAACTGGGTGAAATCGATCGTCTCGTCATCCGGCAGGCTTTCGTCTTCAGAGGCAATGGGAATCGTGGGCCGCGAGGGCGCCTGCTCCTGCCTCTGCTGTTGTGTCAACGGCACCTCTTCGACCCGGATAATATCATAACGTACGTCCTCGAAAGCGCCTCTTACGCCGACCTTCTTAAAAGCCTGCAACAAGACAATATGAAGGGCCAGGGAGATGACAAGACCGAGTTCGATGAGTTTCTTATATTGAAGTTTTAACGTTTTGGTGGGTGTGTCTCTCATCCTGAATCACCTCTTAATCGCCATACTTTGCGGCATAATTGACTCTCAGGGCATCCACATCACGTAGCTGTTCCTGAATATCGGAAACAACCCCCATATTTAACCTTTGATCGAATTTCAAGGAGACGATGAGTCGGGGGTTGTCAACGCGTTTCTGGTACATGATTTTTGAGATATCTCTCACCCGGACGAGTTTGTCGTCGATTGAAATCTCTTCCCGGCTCCTTGCCCAGATACTGGATACATTCTTTTTCGATTCAAGTTTCTCGATTTTTTGGGCCGTGGGCAACTCCAGGGGAAGCCCCGATGATTGCCGCAATACCGTGGAAACCATAAAAAACAGAAGCAACATGAAAACGATATCCGGCAGGGAGGCGGTCGGAATCTCGCTTTTTGCACTTGATTTTTTCTTAAATTCCATCGACTCTTCTCCTGAGGTCTGTCATTCAGGCTCGGCAAGGGATATGCGCGGCTGTCCTGCGAACGCCATCTGCACACGATCCAGGACGCTCATAAAATGTTGATAGGATGTCTCCCGGTCTGTTTTGATCGACACGATCAGTCTGTCATTCTGGGCCAGCCGCAGACGAATCACTTCACGAATATCCTGAATCCGGATTTCTTCCCCATCCAGTGCCACTTCGCCCGCCGCATTGATCAAGACCTCGGCGATATTGTGTCTTGGAATCGGCCTGACATCGCCTCTCGGAGGCAGGGTCAGCTGCAACCCCTTGTCCATATCCAGACTCGTGGTCACCAGAAAGAATGTGAGGAGAAGAAACGCGATGTCAGCCAGCGACGCCGTGGGAATCTCGACCTCGCGGCTTCGCTTTTTATCGAGCAACATGATGATAGACTCCTGTCCTGATTATTTTTCGCCCCGTGCGACCAGGTGGTCGATCAGCTCCGCGGAAGACTCTTCCATATCGATCACGAGCGCGTCAATCCGTGAAATAAAATAATTATGGAAAAGCTGAAGAATGATGGCGACGACCAGACCGAAAAGTGTCGTCAGCAGGGCGATCGAAATGCCGCCGGCCACGATGGAGGGCGAAATATCATTGGCCTTCTTGATGTCGTCGAAAGCGATGATCATGCCCCGGACGGTCCCGGTAAAGCCAAGCATCGGAGCGATTGAGATGAATGTGGAGAGCCAGATGAGCCCGCGCTCCAGAAATGCCATCTCGATCGAACCGGCGTTGGCGACAGCCTTTTCCACGGCCTCGAGACCCTTGTTCGCGCGGCGAAGCCCTGAGTCAAAAATGGATGCAACCGGGCCTTTGGTCTTCTGGCAGACCTTCAGGGCATCTTCGGTGCCGCCCTTGTCGAGTGCTGCGGTTACTTCTGCGAGAAATCTGCGGGTATTGACACTCGCACGGGTTAAAGAAATGAAACGTTCGATACTGATTGCGATCCCGAGAATCAGACAAATCAGAATCGGCCACATGAATTCACCGCCCTGAACAAAATACTCAACCATTTGTTTTGACCCTCCATGCAAAGGAATAATAAGTGTCTTGCTTCAGACGAAACCTCTCAGAAATACCGTGACAGTATAAAGAATTTGGATGTAAATGTCAACCATTTTTTACTCTTACCCGATGGAGTACACAGGACCCATCCGCGATGATGTGTACGAAGAAAAAACCGGGATTCGGCTTCAATCTCGCCTCTTACAGGCTGAATACCGCGGTAAGACTGTGGGCATCTCCCAGGCCGGAACGGAAAGGTATGAACCCGTAAGAAATCCGGATTTTTTCCAGATCGAAACCGATGCCCGCCGTCAGGCCGCGCGTCTCATGCCCGGATTGATATCCGGCACGCAGGGCGATCCGGCCGAACCCGACCCACTCCAGTCCGGTATGGACACCGGGGTCGCCCCCCCGGATCCGAACGCACTCCACCGCCGCCTCCCACCGTCCTCCCGGACCGGCGGTCCGGTATCCCGCTCCAACACGGATCGTCAGGGGCAGCTGAACGGCGTCCTGACGGAGCTTCCCCGTCTTCCCGATATGCTGGACCGCGGCGCCGATGCGAAGACCGGAGAGGCCGGGAGACCAGACCATCCCCAGATCGCCTCCGATCCCGGTGGCCTCGTCGATATAAATTTTTTCGTAATAACCGTTCAGCCGGACGCCGAAGGAGAATGCCGGGGACACCCGCCTGGCGTAAGCGATCCCGAACACCGCATCATTCGCCGAGAACGTGCCGACCGGCTGTTCGGAAGGCACGATGCGGTGTTCGATGCCGCCGACATGGGAATAGTGAAGCGACAGCCCGAATCCGGAACGCGAAAAAGCGAATGCGCCGGCCTGCACCTCCTGTATCCAGCGGTTGACGGTCAGGGCCGCTTCCGGAGAAGGCGACACCGCCAGCAAGGCGGGATTCCAGTACATCGCGGAAGCGCCCGTGGAGGACGCCGCGCCGGTGAATCCCATGGCCGCGCCCCGGGCGTCAAGCCCGGCCTGAAGCAGGGTAAACCCGGCGGCACACAGGGAAGGGAGGGCCAGAACGAACAGCGGCGGCAGAATTTTTCGAAAACGATTCATCGAAACCTTCTTTGTTAAAAACGAAAAGACCAGGAAAAGACATGGTTGCCGCGCGGCGCGACCGGATCCGATACGTAGGCATAGTCGATCTGCAACCGCCTGCCGTGCCACTCCCGCCCGTAACCGGCGCCGGCCGAGAGGTTTTCTTCATGCATTCCACCACGCAAAAAAACTCCGGGAAGGCATTCCCATTCACAGCCGCCGCGGAAAACCGCAGGCCGGGATTCGGTCTGCCGGACATTCAGGTTCAGGATGAGTCCCGTAACGGGATTCCAGGCCAGACCCAGTGTCCATGTCCGGGGAAACGGATCGACCCGCTTGGGGGCCTGCTCGTACATTTTCTGTGAATCCCAGGTGTTTTTGGAACGCAGATCCTGAAGGACGGCGCCGATGGAAACGGAAGGAAAGGGACGGATCATCAGCCCCGCATCGAAACCGACACCGGTCGAGGCCATCGCACCGCCGTCATCCAGGAGGCCGGGCATACGGCTGTAGAGCACCCGGGTGCTGAATCCGATTCCCAGAATCGGGGCGGGACGGATCGCAAAGGAAAAATGGAAGGCATGTTCATCCATTGACAGCATGCCCGTATGCGCGCCATCGAAATCGCGGCCGTCGATCCGATCCACGCCCGCGGAGAGCCAGCCGAGGGCGAAACCCGCACTGAACGGCGGTCGTGCCGTACCGGTTTCCGATGTGACGGCGCGCCCCCCCAGCGATTGCGCATACCCGATGTGATGGAGTTTGCGGTCGAGCGCCATCGAAGAAAGGCTGATGGTCGCGTGCCGCCCGTCCAGGAAAACGGACCCGGCCGGATTGTACGTGACCGCGTCGGCATCGCCCGTGAGCGCGGCGCCCCCCCCGCCCATGCCCTGATAGCGCGCCCCGACACCCACGCGGAGGAAAGCGCCTGCGGCGCCGCCGCGTCCGACCTCATCGGCATGGACGGACAGGGAAAGACACAACAGGACGGAAAGAACCCCGATTTTTTTCACATCTTTCATCGGACCAACACCATCCCTCGTAAGAGCATACCCGTCACCAACCGTCTCCTGCTTTTTTCGATTTCCGCCATCCGTGTCTGCGGGTCAGCCGCCCGTCTTGCTCAGGACCGGACGGTATCCTGAGGCGAAATCCGTTCAATTCACAACCATGACTTTACCCCATAGCGGAGGGCGTCCGGGGATGTCGATCCGGTAAAAATAGACCCCGTTGGCCACCATGTCTCCGAGATCGTTTCTCCCGTTCCAAGCCTCGGCATGATCACCGGGAGGACGGAACGCCTGTTCGATCAGGCTGCGAACCCGTTTCATCCCGAAATCATAGATGCGCACGGTCACGGCCGCGTCCCGGACAAGCCGGTACTGGAACCGCACGTGGCCGTCATCTCCCGCGCGGTTGTGCCGCAGCGGAGAGAATGGGTTGGGAAAGGCATAGGTTGCCGGAGTCCCGTCTTCGCCCGGGGACATGTAGGCCTGAAATATGCGCCATTCAAATCCGTCCGGAGAATAGGCCAGCCCGTCGGATGTGCCGACCCAGAGTCCGGATTCGCCGTCCGCCGCCGCCGTATGAACGCCCGTGGCGTAAAGACGCCTGCCGGTCGCAGCGGCCCGGTATTCGGGGAACACGGCCCATGTCGCGCCTGCGTCGATGGATTTATAGAGTCCCTCATCCGTGGCCGCGTACACGATGGAATCGTCGACGGCAAAATTATGCGCGAAGACGCCCGGGAGCACGACCCGCCAGGTGAGCCCGCCGTCTTCGGTCACCGACACGGCGCGGTACTCGCTCTCCCCGAGCGCGTTGACCGTCGCGGCCCACAGGAGGTCTCGCGATGCGGTTTTTTGGGATTTCAGCGCCACCACGAAATTTCCGGAGATGCCGTGCGGCTGATTCTGATGGGTGAAGGTGGTCCAGTTCTCCCCTTCGTCCGTGGATTTGTGAATGCCCCCGGCCGTGCCGACCCAGACCGTCTGACCGTCATAATGAACGGAAAAAGCCCGGTGGCTCAGATGATCCAGCGCCGCGAACGGCAGGCCGTCCACCGTGACCACCTCCCAGGCGGCATCCGGATCCTCGACGGCGGATCGTCTCAGTCCGCCTCCGAAACTGGCGATCCAGACATGATCCCGCGAGATGGCGATATCATAGGTCAGGTTCTGGACATGGGTGGTCGTGGGTTTGTACCGCGTCTCATCCCGGCTGTCCCTGGGCTGCGGCATCCAGCGCCAGGTCTGTCCGCGATCCGTGGATACGGACAGCCCGCCCCCCGCGGGGAGATTTCCTGCATCCCGAATGAGCGTGTCAAACGCGGTCGCCACCCAGATCAGCGCGCCGCGCTTGGCGACCGCGCTCACCCCGCCCTTGCCGAATCCGTCCTCGCGGGAGTAATGAAGCCATGTGTCTCCCTTGTCCGCGGTATAGGAGAGTCCGCTGCCGGATCCGACCCAGACCGTGTCTCCGGAGACGAAAAGATCATTGATGCCGTTGCTGTTGAGCCGGGCGGAGATTTCGGAAAGGACCGCGTGGGTCCGGGCGTGAAGAGCCGCCGGCCCCCGGATTATTAATAGAAAGGCGATAAAGAGAATGCTCCGTTTCACCGGTTTACTCCGTCACTTCCATTTCATGGCGGATCACCTCGCTCGTCAGGCTTCCGCGGTCCTCGGCGTAAAAATCGAAACGATAAATTCCGAGCGCATTTTGCGGACCGATCCCGATCATCAGGGAATAGATGCCGTCTCCGGCTTCCGCATCACCCTGGGTTCCGTCGTCGGTCATGAGGAACGGATTGCCCTGTGACGCGGATCCGTCCGGCCTGAATGTGTTGAAATAGACCCGCAGGATGTCGTCGGGCCCCTGGGGATCGATTGCCTCGACCGTGAGCAGGATCGGTTCTCCGGCGTTCCGGGAGATCCGGTCCGGCGCTTGCAGTTTGGAAAGCACGGGCGGATCGTTCCGCCGGATCACCGCCGTCACGCCGACGAAAGGACGGCTTTCGAGTCCGCGGCGGTCCCTGGCCTGGAACCGGAACGTATAGTCTCCGGAACTCAGGAAAACGGGACGCAAATCCCGGCGGACGGCGAACCGGCCGTCTCCGGCCGTGGAATCTCCGTCTTCACCCTGGTCGTTCAATTGCAGCCGGCAGGATGGTGCGGGAGAATACGGCGGATAGACATCACACCAGACCGAATCCACTTCCCCGGGATCCTGGGGGTCGAACACGGTGATTTCAAAATACGCGTTTTCCAGTTCTTCCAGGTCCGGAAGCACCGGGAAAACAGGATGAGACAGCCGGGGAGGATCATTCGGCGCGCCCGCCGCCACGACGGTGGAATCCGCGGCGGGATCGCTCTCATGTCCCGACCTGTCGACGGCGATGACACGGATCGCGAAGCGTCCCGTCCGTCCCGAAAAGACGGCGGGGAAAAGCAGGCCGTAAAACAGGCCGTCTCCGGCGATGATGTCTCCGTTCTTTCCGTCGTCCGCCATTTCCGCTTCATGACGGACCTGTCCTGATGCGTCGAGGACGGAAAACCGGACGGCGGCGATATCCGAGAGTCCCTGCGGATCTTGGACCCTCACCCGGACGGCTGAAGGCGATGGCGATCCGATCCGGATCGTATCCGGCACGGAAAGCCCGGAGAGATAGGGATGCACCGCATCCTCGGATACGGGATTTTGGACCTCACAGCCCGAAAAAACCAGCACGACAATAAAAGAAACAGCTGCAAGTAAAATAAGATATGATTTATGCATCATGGGTTGAATCCAAAAAAAAATCCGAACACCGCAAGGGAAAAGACACCTCTTGCCGAAAGGCATTCCTCGGTTCGGATCATCTCGGGCCTCTAACAACATCCGTTTACTGGACATCACAAAACTTCACATTCTCAAGATGCGCTCAGAGGCCTCCGTTTCGAATCAAAATCAATCCAAATTAATAAAACCGGCCCGATTTGTCAAGTCCTTTATCAATGCACGAGTGCGGCCAGATCCCGTACCGCCGCTTCCATGCCGATCCAGAGCGCCCGGCCGAACACGGTGCGTCCCGCGCAGACCTCGCCGATCCTTACGTTGGACAGGATGGAAGGGATGTTCTGATATGTCACTCCGTTGATCACCGAAGCGGAAAGACCCATCTTTTCCGCGGCCAGAGAAACGCCGGACAGGTTCTCGAGCAGGTCGTCCCTGTCGGCGGCTTTTTTAAGGGATTCGAGCCGGCCCAGATGAAGCATCACGCCGTCCGCGCCGAGCCGGGCGGCGGCCTTGATCTGCGGGATCATGGGCTCCACCAGGAGGCTGACCCTAATCTCCTGCGCCCTGAAATCCCGGACGAGTTTTTCGATCGGCCCGGCCTGGCCCAGGGCGTCGAGGCCGCCGCCCGGCGTGGCGCCCGGCTTCTTGGCGGGAACGAGAACAACCTGGTTCGGAGAATATCCCATCGCTTTGGAGGCCAGGCTGTCCAGGGCGGGCACGAAGAGGACAAAGTCCGTCCGGATCATCTCCCGGACGATCCGGATGTCCCGGTCCGAAAACGGACCGGCCTCGTCCGGGAGCGTGCAGGCGATGCCGTCGGCCCCGCCGATTTCCGCGAGGAGCGCCGCCCTCACGGGATCGACCTCCCTCGCCTTCGCCGCCTCGCGGAACTCGGCGACGGGTCCCAGATGGATGACCAGTCGGGCCATGATTCACCTCCAAGGGTTGGATGCTGTCGTTCTTCTGTCGATCAGCATGGATGCTGACATTGTTTAGTCAAGGAATCCGTGGTTCGGGAAAACATGCACAGGATTGAACATTCCCGGCACAATATCACGCCGTAAAAAAAATGGAAACAATCAAATCCGGCATGGTTAAGTATTTGCGAAAAAGGGACTGATCATGAGGCCTCAATCTCCTTCAGGGTTTTGCCTTCTTGGTTCTTCCATGCGATAAGGCCATTTGCATGACCGCCATGGACTACAGATGCAGCCGCACTGG
>DSAP01000138.1 GCA_011046415.1 bacterium
GGTGGGCGAAGAGGCCCGTGGGTTCGGTGTTCAGCGGGAAGATTTCGCAGCCCAGTGCTTCGAGCATTTTCGGGACGATGACGCCGCCTGCGCCGTTCACGGCGTCGAAGGCCACCCGGAAGCGCCGCTTGCGAAGCGCCTCCCCGTCCAGGAATGAGAGGGACAGGATATGGGCGATGTGGTCCCGGGTGGCATGGTCAAAACGGCCGGCCCGTCCGAGTTGGTCCCACGGCTTGTAGGCGAACGTTTTCTCTTCCGCGATGCGTTTCACGGCCAAGCCTTCTCCGGCGTTCAGGAACAGGCCTCCGCCGCCCAACAGTTTGAGCGCGTTCCATTCCACGGGATTGTGGCTGGCGGTGATGATGATGCCGCCGACGGCGTCGGAGCGCCGGACCGCGATTTCCACGCTGGGCGTGGCGCAGATCCCGAGATCGACCGGGTCGCAGCCCACGGCGATCAGTCCCGCGAAGACCGCGTGTTTGACCATGTCTCCCGTCACGCGCGGATCGCGTCCCACGAAAACCCGCCCCGGTCCGTAAAAGGTGCCCGCCGCGGATGCAAGATTCACGATAAGTTCAGGGCTCAGGCCTTCTCCGACAATACCCCGGATGCCCGAAACGCTGATCATGACCGGTTTTGCCATCAGGATTCCCCCGATCGGAAACGGATTATTTGTTTCTGGTCGAACGGACCAGTCCGGTCAGCATACGGCCGACTTCGTCCACGGCGTGGAGGAGGTCCTCGTTATCCCGGATATATCCCAGATCCCCGGCCAGGATCAGATAGTATTTCAATTCCTCGATGGCATCCTGGCTGTCCTTGTAAGAGGTTTCCTTTTCCTTCGGGCTGCGCCGCATGAAACCCTCCGCGATCTTGACGGGGATTTGCGTCGCGGCATCCCGCATGGACGAGACCAGCTCGTTCCGTTCCTCTTTCGGGAATTTCCGGGTCTGTTCGTAGATCTCCAAAACGAGGGCGTGGGCCTTTTGCCAGACGTTGAGCTGCTGGAAATCGGTGAGTTTGTCGGTCATGATGAACCTCCTGTCGGGTGCCGGGAATGGGGTGTCTCGGGTCTCTACGGAGCCGATCAATCGGCCTTCCGTTTCATTCGTACTGCTCGCCGACCCGCCGGTAGGCCTCCCGGAAGGGCATGCCCTGTCTGACGAGTTCGTACACCTTCTCCGTGGCGAACAGTTCCTCCGTCAGGTCCTTCAGGCAGGCCTCTTCATCGATCTCCAGTTTATCCAGAACGAGCCGGATGATTTCGAGGCTTTCCGCCGTGAGGTCCAAGGATTCCATCACCGGTTTTTTGGTCAGCTGCAAATCCCGGTGATAGCCGGAGATCAGATTGGATGCCAGGCTTCCGAGCAGTGTCTGATATCCAAGTACTATATGATATTTGGCGCGAAGGAGTTCCAATACATCCGGATTTTTTTTCTGGGGCATGATGGAACTGCCGGTGCAGAATTCCCCGGGGAGCCTGAAATATCCGAACGCGGGCATGCTGAACAGGATCAGGTCTCCGGCGAGGCGGTTCAGGTCGAGCATGATCTGTCCGAGCGCGTGGAGCAGCGCCCATTCGAATTTTCCCCGGCTGAGCTGGACGTAGACGGGACTCTGCTGGACCCTGGAGAACCCCGCCTTCTCGGCCGTGAAAGCCCGGTCCAGATCGAGCGGTACGCCGTAACCGGCGCCCGTGCCGAGGGGGGACTGGTCGATCCAGCCCCGCACGGCATCGGTCAGTTTGAGGTTATCCTCCATGGATTCCGCGAAGGCGCCGGCCCACATCGCAACGGTCGAGGGCATGGCCTTGCGTGTGTGGGTGTAGCCGGGCAGGCGGATCGAGCCGGATTTCTCAGACAACGTGTTGAGGGTCCGGATGACCGTCCCGGCGCGTTCCCGGATTCCGTCCAGCGCCCCGATGTAATACAACCGGAGCGCCGCGAGCACCTGGTCGTTGCGCGAGCGTCCCGTGTGAATTTTTTTTCCCAGATCGCCGAGCCTCTCCGTGAGGAAACTCTCGATGGCGGTGTGGCAGTCCTCCATCTCCTGCGGGATTTCAAACTTTCCGGCCCCGGCCAGCGCCGCGATTTCGTCCAGCGTTTCATTCAGCCGGTCCGTCTCGTCCCGCGTCAGGATTCCGGCTTTGCACAGCGTTTCCGCGTGCGCCCGCGAGGCGCGGCAGTCACAGGGGACCAGCCGCGAATCCCAGGCGGGATCATCTCCCACGGTGTATTTCAGGATGCGATCATCGGTTTCGGTTTTCTTCTGCCAGAGTCTCATGGGTCGGTTTCCCAAAATCGGATGGTTCATGGTGGTTACGGTTTGATTCTCCGGGAATGATGGAGATTCCGGGATAATCCGGCAATTCGGCCTTACCATGCCCGTGATACAATCCGATATCCCCAATATCCCGATATGATTTGAAATTAATACATCCGGTTTACGAAAGCAAGCCCCATCGCCGTGAACGCACCTTTTTCTAAAATCGTTCGGTTCATCCGGAAGAATCGCGTTTTCTCCAGGCCCCGATCAGGGCGTCCAGGCTCCACCTGCCCGCTCCCCGGGCCGCGATATAGAGGAAGATGAAACAGTACAACACCGCGAGTTCGCCCCGGTTCTGGATCGGCCAGAACCCGGCGGGGGCGTGTACTTTAAAGTAGGCCACCGCCATCTGTCCGCTTGCCAGGAATGCGGCTATCCGGGTCGCCAGGCCGAGGGCCACGAGACCGCCGCCCAACAGCTCGATGAGTCCCGCGGCGAGCATCAAGGGGTCCGAAAGGCGGCTCGTGCCGCCGAAAGCGCCGAACAGTTTCTGGGCGCCATGAAACGCGAAGAGCAGCCCGGTGACGATCCGGAGGATCGCATAGACCGGTTCGGAAAATTTCTGAAACCAATGATCCATCTCGGCCTCCTCTGTATTCTTCACCATGACAACTGAACAGGTCGTCCCTGATTTCATGGACGATCAAATGAACCGGAAAAATTCGAAAACGATACTCAATCAGACCCCCTGTCCTGCGGGGCGGGCCGTTTCTTTCTCAGCATCGAGGCGCCGAGGATGCCGCCGACCGTCGCGAAGATCGCGTTGATGAGAAGAGAGAAGAACAGTCCGGTGATGACCAGGGCCGACGACATGGTATCCGGGCTCTCGAAACCGGCGAGCAGATCGCGGAATCCGGTCGGGATGTCTTCTCCGGCATCCGCGAGACCCTCGACCAGATAACGTGCCGGGTTGAAATCGAACAGCCCGATGAGGAGATAGTTGAGCAGGGATCCGAACAGGGCGCCGAAAACGCCGGCGAGCAGTCCGGGTACGGCGCCGTCCCCGCCTGAGAAGTCCGCGTCCGGTGGGAGGCTGCGGCCGTAGAGCCAGGAGGACAGCGCCCCGCCGAAGAGCACCCACATGCAGCAGCAGCAGTTTCCCATGTTGATAAAGGGCAGGCTCGAGAAGACCGCGATGAAGGCGCCTCCCGCCAGGGCCGGATTCAGTTTGCTCGGGGTTTCGGTCATTGAATTATCCTTCCTTTTCTTGTTCTGTTCAACAGGTCATGCAAACCGCTGAGCGTGCACGGGGCGATCAGGCCGCCGAGAAAGAGTCCCGTGGCCGCGCGCGGCCAGAGATTCGGGATAGGGAGGAGTGAAGAAATCACCCATTCCGCCATGCCCGCCCCGGCTGCCAGAATCAGCCAGAGACGCCATGAGAAATCCCTGCCCGTCCGTTTTCGGAAGACGGGGTAGAGCACCGTTCCCAACAGGAAACCCGCATAGATGCCCGCACACCGGGCGCAAACCGGAAGCGTCCCGTTCGCCATGGAAAAGGAACGGTCCGGATTCTGATGGCAGACACGGCGAAAAAAAAACCGTATCCAGGCCTCTCCGGCAGGGCTGTGCGCCTTCACGGCCGGGGCGATTAAAATCGCCGCACACCACAAGGCCGCTCCGCCGAGGAGCAGCCCATATCCGAGACGTGCGTGTTTTTTTGTCTTTGAAAATGCCATGAATCCGTAATTCCTGATAGAAACCGTTTTTTTCGTGAATGCCCCGGCCTGCTCCATGAAGGTCCCTTGCTAGGAGATTCTGTCGCGGAGGCGATCTATCAAATCATTCAGATGGTTCCGCGATTCGCAGTCCGGCAGGATTTCCAGACAAGCGCGGGCCTCTTCAAGCAAATTGCCGATCATGCGGTGTGCAACCCCGACGGATCCGGCCTCTTCGAGGAGCGTCCGCATCCGCATCACATCCGCCTGATCCGGATCCGGCTTTTCCCAGATAGGCCGGAACGTCCTGATCATCTTCTCCGGGGCCTCGTTCAGGAAATGTGTGGTCAGGACGGTCTTTTTCTTTTGATACAGATCGCTGCACATGGGTTTCCCGATCACCGATTCATCCGAAATCAAATCGAGCAGATCGTCCTGCACCTGAAAAGCCCGTCCGAGTCGCGCACCGAACTCGCGCAAGGCCGTCCGTCCCTGTCCGGACGCGTTCCCGAGTATCGCTCCGACTTCGCATGCGACCGCGATCAGTTCGGCCGTCTTCTTGTCGATCATCTCCAGATATGCCCCGAAAGTCACCGATCCGGTCTTCTCGAAGGCTTTGTCCATGGCCTGGCCCTCGCAGAGCCGTAGCAGGCCATCCGTGACAATCCGTTGAATCTCGATCAAATCAGGATGACGCGCCCGCAGGAGGCAGCGATAGGCCAGGATCACCAGGCCGTCACCGGACAGGATCGCGGTGGGCTCGTCCCATTTTACGTGTACGGCGGGGAGCCCGCGTCTCAGGCCGTCGTGGTCCATGATGTCGTCATGGACCAGGGTGAAGGTGTGAAAGATTTCGATTGCGGTCGCGGCGTCGATCCACTGTTCTTCCCGGCCGCCGAAGCACATGCATGACAGGGCCAGAAGGACCGGGCGGAGCCGTTTGCCCCCCGCCCCGAACGGATAGCGCATGGGTTCATAGAGTACGTCCGGGAGACGCCCCCTGAACTGGTCCGCGAGTCTTTCCTCGACGCGACGGCGGATGGTTTCGGCCGCCTCTTTGAATTCCATAAGTCCTCAGATTTCGTACAGGATGTGTTCACGCCGCAGCCCGGACGGCGAAGCCGAACCGGTGAGCCACAGCACGGTCCGGAAGGCCTCTTTCCACGTCCGGACTTCAGAGATCAGGCCGTCCAGTTTTTTCCGCCGCCAGACCCCGAGAAAGGGGAGGGCGGCGCCGCCCAGACGTGCGCCCAGTGCGACCGCTTTGGCCAGGTCGATGCCGTTTTCAAGTCCGCCCGAGGCGATCAGGGTCAGTTCAGGTATGTCCGACGCCATTCTGAGCGAAAAGGCGGTGGGGATTCCCCAGTCCCAGAATTCGCGTGCGAGGCGGTTGTCCGGCGACCTGAATGATTCGATGCCGGCCCACGAGGTGCCGCCCGCACCCGCGACATCCAGAAACCGCACACCGATGTCCGCCAGGCGTTGTGCCGTCTCCCGCGAGACGCCGCAGCCGGTCTCCTTGACAATCACGGGGACGGGTATGTCCCTCACCAGCCTCCCGAGGGCATCCAGGACGCCCCGGAAATCCGTGCCGCCCTCGGGCTGAAGCCGCTCCTGAAGGGCGTTGAGATGGACGGCGAGGGCGTCGGCCTCGATCAGGTCGACCAGCCTTCGGAAGGGCGAAAAGTCTCTGTGACCGATGATTTCCGCCGCCCCGATGTTGCCGACGAGCGGAATGTCAGGCGCCTTTTGACGGACGATCCGGTAACTCTCCACATACCGGTCGTTCTCGAAGAGCTGGCGCTGGCTGCCCAGACCCAGCGCGATCCGTTCGGTTTGACAGGTTTCCGCCAGATCCGCGTTGATCTTCCGGGCGCCCGGGAAGCCGCCCGTGATCGCGGTGATCATGAGCGGGAAGGCGAGTTCCCGGCCGAGGAAGGAGACTCCGGTCTCGATGTCCGAGAGATTCAGTTCCGGCAGGGCGCAATGGACGAAGTCCACCTTTTCGAATCCGTTCGTTTTGCGGCGGAACCGGATACGCCGGTTGGAGGCGATGTCGATGTGTTCCTGTTTCCGTCTTGATATGGTCATAATTGCAGCCTGTTTATCCTTCTTTTAGCCCCGGCTCACACAGGCGTAGTCAAGGATACGATATTCTATCAAGAATTGAAGTTGAAAAGCATTCAGAACGAATACGGTTTAAAATGAGAATTCCGGGAATAAAATGCAAGCAGAAAAAAGGCCGGCGGAATAGCCGTCGGCCTTTCGAATCATAACGATTAGGATCCCGAATTACTGAATCGTGCCCGAGAGATCCACTCCCTCGGTCCTGGCGCCGGTCAGATCCGCATTCATCAGCCTGGCGCCGTCGAGTTTCGCACCCCTGAGGTCGGCCTTGCGGAGGTTGGCGCGCTGAAGGTGGGCGCCCCGCAGGTCCGCGTCTCTCAGGTCGGCGCCCGTCAGGCTGGCCCGCTTCATCTTCGCCTGCGAGAAATTCGCCCCCTTGCAGTTCGCCTCGTCGAGTTGGGCGCCGAACAGAGAGAGTCCGCTCAGATCGGTTTCTTCGAGGTTTGCTTTCTCCAGATTCGTATCCTGAAAGTTCGCGCCGGTGAGTTTCGCGCCCCTGAGATCGGCGCCCTGGAGGCTGGATCCGAACAGGAAGGCGTTTTGCAGATCGGCGTCGGACAGGTCGGCCTGATTCAGGTTGGTGTTCTGCAAATGGGCGTTCGTGAGACAGGCTCCCTTGAAATCCGCGCCTTTGAGGCTTGAATAGGACAGGTCCGCATCCGACAGATTCATTCCGGCCAGCGATTTCCCGTCCTGAACGGCCTGGATCACCTGTTCGCGTGTGAATGGTGCCATGTTATTCTCCTTCATAACTCATCAGGGCATCCTCCACCGAAGTGAACAGCCGGAGAACCTGATCCAGTTTGGTGATTTCGATGGGACGGCGTACGCGGTCGGGAACCCGGGAGAGTCTGAGATCGCCGCCGCTGCCCCGGAGTGTGGTGAGTCCCGCCATGAGGATGCCCAGGCCGGAGCTGTTCATCCATTTGACATCCTGCATGTCGACCACCAGTTGCACGTTTCCCTCGCGAATGGCCTCGTAGATGCGCTCCTGAAAAGGCCTGGCGTCATCGCCTCCCATCAACTCGCCGCCGAGACTGAGGATGAGCACATCCTGTTTTTTTTCTTCAGACATGTTCATAAACGCGTCCTTTCCAATTCGATGGGTTTATTCATAGCGCAACGATTCGATCGGATCCAGTCCGCTGGCCTTGGCCGCCGGGTATACCCCGAAGACGAGTCCGACCAGTGAACAGAAAACGAATCCCAAAACAATCGTGAACACGGGGATCGAGGCCGGGACCGGAGAGACCAGGGCCACGAGCTGACCGATGCCCACCCCGGCCAAAATGCCGAGGATTCCCCCGATCTCGGAGAGGAAGACGGCCTCCACGAGAAACTGGAACAGGATATCCCGCCGCCGGGCTCCGATGGCCATGCGGATGCCGATTTCCCGTTTCCGCTCACGGATCGAGACCAGCATGATGTTCATGATGCCGATACCCGCCACGAGGAGGGCGAAACTCACGATCACGATCGCGCCGATGCGGACGGCCCGGGTCATGTTGTCGAATGTCTCGATCAGGGATTCGCTCGAGAAAATCTCAAAATCATTGGGCTCGCCCGGCGGCACCTTGCGCACGGCGCGAAGCACGCCGATGACCTGTTCGATGGCCGTATCCATCAGTTCAGGAGAAGCGGCCAGAACCGTAATGTTCAGGGAACGATTCTGACCGTAGAATTTCAGGAAGGTCGAGAGGGGAATGACGATACGGTTGTCCTGACTCTCTCCGAATGCGGATCCGCTCTTCTCGAGGGTGCCGATCACCTGGTATCGCCGTCCGTCCACGATGATGTGTTCCCCGATCGGGTTTTCATAGGGAAAAAGTTTTTCCAGAATATCCTGTCCGATCACGGCGACTTGCCGGTTATGCTGAATATCCGTATCCGACAGCGCGCGGCCCGCCTCGATAAAATAGCCGTTATTCGGGAAAAAGGCGGGTACGCCGCCCGCCAGATGATTGGCGGGACCGGTCCTGCGGTCCCTGTATTTGGCCATGATCCCCCATTGCCAGGCCTCGGGACCGACCTGTGCGACCGCGGTGCAGTATTGCTCGATGACCCGCGCATGGTCCCAGGTGAGATCCTTCCGGTTTCTGTATTTCTCGCGGTCCTGTTGGCCGAACTGAACCGGGAATTTTTGAACCTGAAATACGCTCGCTCCGAGTTGTTCCATCTGATGCCGGATGTTTTTCTGGAAACCCTCGATCAGAGATTGCATCCCGATGATGGACATGACACCGATGATCACCCCGAGAAGCGTCAGGAATGAACGCATTTTATGATTTCGGATGACGTCCAGCGCGATGAAGACGCTTTCCCTAAACTGCATAATCCATCCTTTGCATGCCGTCCCGGGTTCGCTGTTCACTCATACCGGAGCGCTTCGATCGGATCGAGGCGGGCCGCTTTCGAGGCCGGATACAGGCCGAAAAACATGCCGATGGCCACGGTGAAGCCGATTCCCAGGAAGATGATCCATGTGGAGAGATGAACCGGCAGGGGGGAGACCTGCTTGACGAACAGGGCGATCCCGATGGAAATCAGGAGGCCGATCGTCACCCCGATACCCGATATGAACATGGATTCGACGAGGAACTGCCACAGGATGATCCGCCGTTTGGCGCCGATGGCCTTGCGTACGCCGATCTCCCGCGTTCGTTCCGTCACGGATACGAGCATGATGTTCATGATGCCGATCCCTCCGACCAGCAGGGCGATGGATCCGATGCCGATGAGCACGATCCACAAAACACGCGTCAGGTTGTTGTAGACCTCCATGAGCTGGCTCTGCTGATTGATCGAGAAGTCGTTTTCCTGTCCCGCCCCCAGCCCCCGTGCGCGCCGCATGAGCCCTTCGAGTTCGTCCCTGAGCGCATCGACGAATTCGGCCCCGCCGGCCTTGACCTGTATTTCGAACGAACGGTGTCTGCCGAAGAGCTTCTCGAATGTCGAATAGGGGATGATTGCATTGTTGTCCATGCTGTGTCCGAACATCTGTCCGCGTTTTTCGAGCACGCCGAGAACCAGGAAGGAATGACCTCCGATTTTCATCCGGCGGCCGACCGGGTTTTCATTTCTGAACAACCGGTCCGCGACCTCCCGTCCGATCACACAGACCGCACGCCGGACTCCCACATCCGTCTCACCGAAGAACCGTCCCATTTCAGGCAGGGAGTTGCTGGTGGCTATATAGTCCTCGGTCGTACCGATGATCTGGACGCGGTCGAGTGATTCATTGCGGTACCGGCTGGTGCGGCGGGTTACGATTTCAGGCACCACGACTCCGGCATGCCGGCTGTGCTTTTGGATAAAACGAAACTGGTTTTCGGTGATCCGCTTGCGCTTGCTGACCCTGAGCCATTCCTCATAACTGGTGATCATCCAGGGATAACGGCTGATGTACACATTGTCCGTGCCCAGGCTCGACAGCTCTTCGCTCACATAGACATTCAACCCCTGTATCACCGCGATGATTACCGTGACGACGATGACGCCGATCAGGATGCCGAGTGTCGTCAAGACGGTGCGCAGCCGGTTTGCTTTCAGGGAGTTGAGCGCGATACGAAGGCCTTCGCCCAGTTCCGACCAAGAAATGACCATGGAGTTCCCGTTTTATGAGTTCCTTTTCGCAAGACGGTGAAAAGATATTTCAGGCGAGGTTTGCCGGATTGTCAGCATATCAAGCATGTTCATCCCGGACTCTTTACCCGTCTTTCCACCTGGTCAATTGGATTCATCCCGTTCGACCCGGCCGTCCCTCAGCCGGATGATGCGGTCCGAATGTTCCGCGATGTATTCCTCATGGGTCACCAGGATGATGGTGTTGCCCCCGTCGTGCAGATCCTCGAACAGATCCATGATTTCGTCGCCGGTGCGCGTATCGAGATTTCCGGTCGGTTCATCCGCCAGGATGATCGATGGCTTGTTGACCAGGGCGCGGGCCACGGCCACCCGCTGGCGCTGACCGCCGGACAACTCGTTGGGACGATGCCCCATCCGGTCCTTCAACCCGACCTTGATCAGGGCCTCTTCCGCGAGATCCCTGCGTTGTGATGCGGGTGTGCCGTTGTAAATCAGGGGCAGTTCCACATTATGCAGGGCCGATGCGCGGGGAAGGAGGTTGAAGTTCTGGAAGACGAATCCGATTTCGCGGTTGCGGATTTCCGCAAGCTGATCATCGTCCATATGGCTGACATTCGAGCCGTTCAGGAAATAGGTACCTTCTGTGGGTGTGTCCAGGCAGCCGATCAGATTCATGAGTGTGGATTTGCCCGATCCGGACGGTCCCATGATGGCCACATATTCGTTCTGATCGATCCGGATGTCGATTCCGTTGAGCGCATGGACGATTTCGAGTCCGAGACGGTAATCCTTGACGATGCCTTGCAGTTCGATGAGCATAGAAAAAGACTCCTTATGCGGGAGACGACCCGATTCAGACGGATTATCTTTGCAGTTTTTTACTCTGTGAATTATCGACGGTGACGGCATCCCCGTCTTTGAGAATCTGGGAGAGGATCCGGTACGGACCGCTCACCACATCCCATCCTTCTTCGAGACCGTTTTTGATTTCCCACTCGGTATCGCTCGAGATCCCGGTCTGGACCGGGATCTGGCGGACGATGCCGTTATCGACGCGGAACACGACATTGACGGGTTTCTTTTCGGAGGACCTGACATCCCTTTCCGGGGAATCGGCCGGGGTTCCGGATTCCTCCGGTGTTTCCGATTCACCCTGTTCTTCCTCCAGGGGTTTCCTGAGGGTGACACACTGGATCGGTACCTTGAGGACATCCGTCAGCGATTCCGTGATGATGTCGACCGTCGAGGACATGCCCGGACGCAGCCGCTCCGGTTTCTCGATCATCGCCGCCTTGACGAGAAAATTGGTGACCTGCTCCTGGGTTCCCATGCCCGTGGTCGTTCCCGTGTTGGCGATTTCCGTGACGACGCCCCTGAAAGACCTGTCCGGGAATGCGTCCACCATGATATTTGCCGTGTCTCCCACGGTTACGCGGATGACGTCGTTTTCGTCGATGTCTGTTTCGGCCTGCATGCGCGTCAGGTCTGCGACGATCATGATGACGTCGAGCGTGAACTGGGAGCCCATGGCCATCTCGCCGAGTTTCTTGTTGAGCAGGCTGACCGTGCCGTCCATCGGGGCGTAGATCGTGGTCTTGTCGAGGTTGTCCGCGGCCTGTCGCAGGCTGGCATCGGCCTGCGCGACCGTGGCCTGGGCCTGTTCATAGACGGATCGCGCCAATTCCAGCTCCGCCGCAGAAGCCAGGTTGTCCTCGTGGAGTTTCCGAACCCGTCGATATTCGCTTTCGGACTTGATGAAGCCCGCCCGGGCATAGGCAAGGCTCGACTCGGCCTGTTCGAGCGCCGCCCTGTAGCCTTCCTGGTCGAGCTGGACCAGGAACTGGCCTTTTTTGACATCGTCGCCTTCCCTGACCCCGAGGGAGACAATCTGGCCGCTGACCTTGGCGGAAATCTTCACCTGCACTTCCGGCTGGATCTTGGCCGCACCCGAGACGGTTTCGGTGAGCGTGCCCCGCAGGACCTTCTCCGTCTGGATCTTGATTTTATCTCCCTTCTTGACGAGATTCGCCACGACCAGCACGGCGATGATCACGAGTACGCCGAGAAAAATGAACAGTTTTTTTCTGGATTTTTTTTGCATGCCGGGCACTCCCTATTCGTGTTATCTTTTCAATTGCCCCATGGCTCTTTCGAGACGGGCGAGACCCAGCTTGTACTCATACAGCGCGTGCAGATAATTGCTCTGGGCCTGGGTGTGACTGACCTGTGCGATGATCTGATCGAGTATGGTTCCGGAACCCAGCTTGTATTTTTCCTCGGCGAGCCTGAGGTTCGCCTCGGAGGCTTTGATGCCGTCTTCGGTCATCGACACTTTCTTTCTGGCCTGTCTGGCCAGAAAATAGGCTTCTTTTACCTCGATGGCGATGTTTTTCTGGGTCTGGGTCAGGACTTCTTCCTGATACTGGAAATTCAGCCTGGCTTTGCCCAGTGTGGCGATGCGTGAAAATCCCTGGAAAACCGGGATCGAGAGCGAGACGCCTGTGTACCAGTTGTAATCCTTGTCCAGCAAGTCGCCGATACGGCTGAATTTCTCATGGCGCCAGGAGTATCCGGCATAGACGGACAGGCTGGGCAAAAACCGGCTGACCGCCAAACCGATATTGTTTTGGGAAGCCTTCAGGTCGAATTGTGTCTTGAGGAGTTCCGGGTGATGGAGGCGGCCGGTTTCGGCCGCGTTCTCATACGTCAGGTCGAGTTCTGGAATCTCCCGGTCGTCCACGACTTCGATCATTCTCTCGACATCGAAGCCGAGGGTATGATTCAGGGCCGATCGCGCGATGGAGAGCAGATTTTCCGATTCGATGACGGCCAGTTCGGACTCATTTTTCTGAACCACGGCCTGAAGCACATCCGATTTAGGCGCCTTGCCCACCTCGAACAGGACCTGTGACAGTTTGTACGATTGCTCGGCCGACTCGAGCGCCTTTTTCTGGACTTCGAGCAGTTTTTGCTGCTTGATGAGATTGTAATATCGCTGCTTGACGAGGAATATGATATTTTGTTTCGTCGCCTCGAGTCCGAATTCGGCGCTTTTCTTCAGGTTTCTGGATTGCATGTAATTCTGATAATCGGAACCGCCGTTGAAGGTCTGGCTGACCGAGGCGGTCGCCGAGGAGGCCCAGGAACTGATTTCATTCGGCTGCACGGGCACCGGGATGCCGGTTCGCGGATCGATCCGCATTTGAGAGGAGGGGCCGACCGTGGAATGGTTATATCCCAGGCCGGCGCTGATGTCGGGAAGGAACCCGGCGCGCGCGATCGCGACATCCTTGCCGGCCATCCGGACATGGAATTCGGACTGGAGGATCAGGGGATTGTTTTGAAGCGCGATTTCCACGCATTCGTCCAAAGTCAGTGCCGCGGCCTGCTGAGCCGATGCGGCCGGGATCATGAATACACTCAGGAATATGATTTTCAGAAGCAATTTCTTCATCGCAATCCCTTTCATTTATTATTTAATATCCGACCACAAAGGGACCGAAAATACTCCAAAGCGGCAGGGAAATTAAAATCCATACGATCCAAAGGCTGATGACAATCATGGCGGATTTCTGGGTGTCAACCTTACTGATCGCAGAAATACCGATGATGGTTAAAATGAGAGACCATATCGAAAATACATCCATATGGGCCAGTACTTTAAACAGCAGTGACGGCTCGTCTGTCATGGCCGGTGTGGGCAGGAGGATTGCCAGACTGGTCAGGACGCCATAACCTGTCTCTTTGGAATAGATCAGAATCGATTTTAATGCGGTGGCAATGACTCCGATCAGGCTTGTCCAGGCCATTACCGAAAACATTTTTTTGAAATTGGTTTCACCCGAAAACACGATATTGGTTGTAAACAAGTAAAGCCCCGTTATGATACACCATATGATGAGTGTCGATACCGGGATGAAAATGAGCTGAATATATTTGAACGGACCCGCCATTCTGTCTTGAATGATTTCCAATTGTGCTTCAGGAATGCCCTGGGCTTCAAATTTGGCCATTTGATCCGCTATACGGATATCCATCAGGAAAAAACTGCTGACCATGATGACCAGAGACAGGATCAAAAAGGGTACGAACCAGGTCGGTTTTTTATTGATATCTTCGAATGTTTCCCTCGGCGAGGTAAATATCCCGATCATCCTGTTGAAAACACCCAGTTCTTGGTTGTTGCCGGTTTTCGTGTTCATGGAGTCCTCCTCTACGGGTCGTAACGAATTTTCCTTTCAGTAGACGAAGTCCGTCCCTGAAAGTTTCATGGATTCCGGAGAAATTTGGAGAATTCCGGAAAGGGGGGCGTGTTCGTGCCGGATTCATTGCGGAGGCAACAAACCGGATTTTATTTGTCCTATGTTGATTTGAGCGGGTCATCATGAAGTTTCAGATACCCATTCATCGTCATCTGGTTCAAGACAAGAATTCAGTTTTCAGGCAGCCGTCTCATGCGACTCGGAGTGTTGTTGCTTCTTCTGGTTTATCTTTGCCCCTTTTTTCAGAAAAAAGTGGCGCAAAAAACTTTCGGCTGACGAAAAATCTCCTGAAAATGCCGGGAGCGTTCATTGAAGGAATTGAACTCATCCGCCTGAGGCGGATCGGACATGAACGCCCCGGCCTTTTCCGGGCCGGAGATTTTTCGAAGGCCGGGAACAGACTGTCGTCCTTTACGTGGACAGCTTAAACGGATTCCGTGTCACGGATACAGGCGAATGGTTTTAACCGGAAACAATTCAGACCTGAAACTGGATTTTTTCAGCAGTATCTACCTGTTCGAATCAACACAGGACCATTTTTTTGTTGCGCAACGAGCCGAAGAAAAATCAGGACTTTTGGTCTTTGATCCGTAGAAGGTATTCGAACGCCGCGTCGTGGTCGTTTGGGATGATTCCTTCCAGGATGGCTTCCTCGATCTGTTTCTTGAACCGGCCCACTCGCGGCCCCGGCGGGATGCCGAGAAGCCTCATAATCTCATCTCCCCGGACCGGAGACTGGAAGGCGCGCAGGCGGTCCTTTTCCTCGACCTCCTGCATCCGCCTGTGTACCTCGTCGAAGTTTCTGAGATGGGTCTCGACACGTTTCGGATTTCCGGAGGTGATGTCCGCCCGGCACAGGATCATGAGGTCCCCGATTTTATCGTCGGCATCGACAAGCAGCCGACGAACCGCCGAATCGGTGACCTCCTCGCCGATCAGCTGGATGGGTCGCATATGGAGACGCGTCAGTTCCCTGGCATATCTGAAATATTCCGCCGGTAGCCTGAGCCTGGGAACGATGTGCCTGAGCATTTTGACGCCCGCGAGTTCGTGGCCGTGAAACGTCCAGCCTGTGCCTTCGACAAACCGTTTCACGCGGGGTTTCCCGATATCATGTACGAGCGCCGTGAACCGGAGACGCATGTCGTCGCTGACTGCGGAGACATTGTCAAGCACCTTCAGGGTATGGTCGAAGACATCCTTGTGATGGTGGGTGTCGCGCTGCTCGACACCCACCATTTCCGTCAATTCCGGGAAAATCACCCCGAGGACTCCGGTTTTTTGCAGGACGCGGAATCCGACGCCGGGTCTGGAATGGGACAGGATTTTCAACAGTTCCGCCGTGATCCGTTCCTGAGATACGATCCGGAGCCGTTCCCTCTCGGATTCCATTGCCGCGAGTGCATCTTTGTGGATCTGGAAGCCGAGCTGACTCGCAAACCGGGCCGCCCGCATGATTCGGAGGGGATCCTCCGAGAAAGTCTCGGCCGGGTCGCGCGGCGTGCGGATCAGGCGTTTCCGGATGTCTTTTTGCCCCCCGAACGGATCGTGTATGCGTCCGAATTCGGACTCGGAGAGCGACAGGGCCAGGGTGTTGATCGTGAAATCACGCCGTGAGAGGTCGCCGGCCAGATCCGTGGGGGCGATGTCCGGTTTTCTCGAATGGTCCCGATACGACTCGCTTCGGGCCGTGACGAATTCGAGCCGGATGTCTTTTACGAGAAACGAGGCGGTCCCGAATTTCGGGTACACGATCCAGCCGTGGCCTTTCAGCAGATTCCTGGCTTCTTGAGCAAAATCCGGACCGTCTCCCACCACGACGAAGTCGATTTCGGAGGTCTTCAAACCCATCAGCTGGTCACGCACGAATCCGCCCACGGCATAAACCGGGAGATTTTTCTGTTCGCTTAACCGTCCGATCCGCCTGAGGATGCATTCGGAATCCGGAATCGATGCAGCGGGTTTCATTCCTCTTTCTGAATCTCTCTGACTTCGAAGCGGTCGCCGGTTTCCTCGATGATCCGCCGGTACCACGACTCCGGATATCCGGGGTGGGTCACTTTGCCGTGTTCGTTTCTCACGTTGCCGTCCAGATATTTCAAGATCATGAATTCATGAAGTTTCCGCCAGCGCCTGAGGGTTTCATCCGATTGGTCCGCAGTGTACTGGGTCAGATATTCCCGCGCCAGGCGGGGGGCCTGTTTATACAGCGACAGCGCGGCCTGGTCCACGGATTCCTGTTCGGCGACGAATCCGCCTTCGAGCGCCTGCTGGACCTTTTGAATGTCCTGGATCATGTCGCTGTACCGGAGGTAGGCATAGTTCGAGACGGCGTTGAATACCCAGAACGCGGATTCCCAGGTGAACGTGTTGAAATCGCCGTTGCCGACGGCAAAGGGTTTCGGGGCATCCAAAATGCCGCAATACATGGGCACGTATACCGTGCTGTAGGTGTCGTCCACCCCGAACCAGAGGACGCCGCCGATCGGACCGGGCAGCCAGCCGCGTGACTGCGAGACGAAGGAGAAACCGGTCTGCTGGGTCGAAGTCGCGCGTTCGTTGAAGTAGGTGACGCCGTCCACCGTCCATTCCAGCGGGCGCCAGCGGTAGGGGAGATGATAGGGACCCGCGCCGATGTCCCGGGTCATGTCCAGTTCCGTACCCTGGAAATGGTCGCGCATGAAGGCCATGACGTCCTGCACGGTCAGTTTCCTCTCCGGCTTGATCCATAACGGCACGGGTTCGGCGTCCGGGTTGCCCATGATGAAGTCCGGTGGCAAATCGAGCGAGGGCGCCGCACGGCGGAACATCGCCCAGACGCGCGATTCGCAGTATCGGAGTGCGCCGAAATCCGGGGGGCCGTAGGCCTCGGCGAAGCTGAATTCCTCATCCTGGCCCGAAAAATAGTTTTTTTCGCGCGCGAACGTGATCACATCCGGCGCGTAGAGGCAGTTTTTCCTGTCGTTGAGCGGGAACCGGCGAATGCGCGGATTGTTGGCATGGGCCGAGATGTAACCGTCCGGAACCCTGCGCGCCACCCAGACCGCGCCCGTGTTACCCGGGCCCTTTCCGATCATTTCGAGGATCCACACCTCTTCCGGATCGGCGATCGAAAAGGATTCCCCGGAGCTGTAATATCCGTACTCGGCGACCAGATCCGTCATGATTTGAATGGCCTCACGCGCCGTTTTGGCCCGTTCGAGGACGATGTACATCAGCGAGCCGTAATCCAGGATGGCTGTTGAATCCTGAAGCTCTCTCCTGCCGCCCCAGGTGGTCTCGCCGATGGCGACCTGATGTTCGTTGATGTTGCCGACCACGTTGTAGGTTTCCGCAGGCTGTGGAATCCGGCCCAGGAAATCGCCGGTATCCCATTCGTAGACGTCCCGCATCGTCCCCGGAGCGTGCCTCGCCGCGGGGGTATGGTAGAGCTCGCCGTAAAGTACATGCGAGTCGGCGGCATAGGTGATCAGGACCGATCCGTCGGCCGATGCGCCTTTCGAGATGAGGAAATTGGTGCACGCCGACAAGGCGGGGGACAGCAGCATCACACAGACAACCGTCTTCCAGGTCAAATTTTTCATGAGACAGACTCCCTTTAATTGAATACGATACCCGGATAATATACGCCTTTGGGAGCCCAAAATCAAGTCGGGCGGGCGCCCGGTTTTTCCCGCAGGCCGGGGCGGACGGTGGAGATGTACCATGCCGCGGTTTTTCGGACGGCCTCGTCGAAATCGACGGCGGGACGGTATCCCAGGACGGCCGCGGCTTTCCGGATCGAGAAATGGACGTCCCGCCGGAGATGGCCGGCGACATACCGGGTGACCGGAGGCCGGGAGCGGATCCCGAGTGTCCGATAGAGTCCCTCCAGAAGGCATGCGAGGCCGTAAAGGAAATCCCCGTTCAGGGAAAGCCTCGGCCGGGGCGCGCCGACGGCTTCGGTGAGGCGGATGAAATAGTCCTCCCAGGTACGGCGTGTGCCGTCCGTGATCACGAATGCCTCGCCGGAGGCCCGGTCCGAACCGGCGGCCAGGAGGATGGCGTCCGCGAGATTCTCCACATAGGTGAAGGCCGCCAGTCTTTTTCCTCCGCTTATGAGCGGCATCCACCCGCGTTCGAGCATGGGGGCGAGCCGGGAGAGGGTGACGCGGTCGCCCGGGCCGAAGACGTCGCCCGGCCGGATGATCACGGCCTCGATGGCGCCCTCCCGGTGGCGGGCCAGGGTCAGGGTCTCGGCTTCCCGTTTGGTCTGTACGTAAGGAATGACGGTCGGGTGCTGGGGAGCGTCTTCATCCATATCCGCGGCACCGGTGTAGGTATGCACCGCGATGGAGCTGATCAGGATGAACCGTTTCGCCCCGGCACAGATCGCGGCATCCAGCATGTTCCGCGTTCCTTCCACATTGACCCTGCGGAAGTAGTCAGGCCAACCCCAGTCGGAGACGGCGGCCGCGGCATGGATCACGATGTCGGCCCCTTCCGCGGCCCTGCGGAGGGATTCAGGATCGTCCAGCGCGCCGGTCACACGTTCCACCGGGATCTGTACGAGCAGGGAGAGATCGCTCGTCTCACGGACGAGCGCGCGGACGGCATGACCGGCGTCACTCAGTTTCCTGGACAGGTGCGATCCGACGAACCCGTTGGCGCCGGTGACGAGGATTTTCATGGACAGATCGATCTCCCATTCCAGTCCAATTTTTTCGGAACGTTTCTACAACACCCGGAGCGTCACGAAGATATCCGTCGCGATGCCGAGAATCGCATGCAAAAGCAGCGGATAATAGATCGAACGGGTCCTGACTGCGAGATAACCGAAGAGGAGCCCGGCCAGTATGGCGCCGAAACTCTCGCCCGCCGGTTTACCGATATGCACGATCGCGGAGGGGATGGTCTGGATCAGGATGGCGCCGAGCGCGCCGAAACGGCGTTCGAGGCCGAAGAGGATGAATCCCCGAAAGAAAAACTCCCACCCGAAATAGAAGGTCAGATAGAGGCATTCCATGACAAAAAACTGGAGGGGGCGCTCCATGCTCGATTTGGCCAGCGGATATTCGGCCTGTACCTCCGCCATGGAGGACCCGATCCACGCCGCCCAGAGCGCGAAAGGAATAAGGAAAATCACGAACCGTATGCCGTATCGGGCGTCCCCTTTTTGGATGCCGAAATCGCTGAGCGGGCGTTTAAAATGCATCCGGATGATCAGAAAGGGCACCCAGAACATCAGCAGGAACGCGGTCGTGTATTCGTATACGGCGCTGTAGAAGTCCCGGTTCGTCCGGTCCGCAAATCCCTGGAACAGCCGTTCGAAATCGGCCTGTTTGCCGAAATAGACCCAGAAGAGGAGGATCAGGGGGATGGTGATGAGGATGAGTACGGATTCCTTTTCCCCCTCGCGCAGCAGGGAGCGCAGCGACAATTCACCGTCCCGGTCTTCGGATTTTCTCATTTTCATGGTCACTCCATCGGATCCGGGTTACGGACCGGTTCATGTTCCCATGAGCGTTCCATGGGCGACGGATTTTCCTGTCCTTGTCCCATCCCGGTATCATAAATTTACGGTCTTTCCAGGATATTTCCCGAGTTTCTGTCCGCCCTTTTCAGGAGAAAGGCGAAAATCAGCCCGAAGAAACCCAGTGACGCGAACATGATCATGCTCGCGGTGTAGGTGTGCGTCAGGTCTCTCAACTTTCCGTTCAGGAACGGAAACAGGGCGAGGCCGATGTTCTGGATCATGGTCATGAGTCCGAAGGCCGTCCCCACGGCTTCCTTCCGCACGATCAGCGGGATGGACGGCCACATTGCCGCCGGAATCAGGACGAACGCGACGCCGAGTGCGATCATGGGGTATACGGGATAGAGTTGCGTCAGTCCCATCGTCAGATGGCTGGGGATCAGGATGAGCGAGCCGATGATCATGAGCGAGGCGCGTTTGCCGATTTTATCCACCAGGTGACCCGCGAACGGCGCGCAGACCATGGAGGCGAAGATGATGATGGAGGAGATGCCGCCCGCCGTGCCGGTCATGTGCAGGAAATTGTTGAGCACTTGACGCAGGAATCCCCCGGTGGTCTCCGCCACCCGGCTGACGCCCCATTTATCCACGAAGAAATCCGTCGACAGCGCGGTGAAGGGGAAGATAGCCGAGTAAAATGTCACGCAGAGGAAGGTTACGAACCAGAAATTACTCCTGAATTTCTTGATATCTCCGAACACGATCTTGTCGCCGCTTTCCTGTTCCTTCAATCTCAACAGGCGTTCACCGCGCCGGTCCATCAGCACATAGACGATATTCGCGGCGAGGGATACGGCACAGAACAGCAGAGCCGCGATCAGGGCGTAGCGGTAGCCTCCGAAACGATGTGCGATGAGTTCACCCGTGTTGAAACTGAACAGGGTTCCGATACGGCTGACGGTCAGGGTGACGCCGAAGGCGAGGGCCAGTTCCTTGCCCTTAAACCAGCGCGATACCATGGCCATCTGAGCGACGATGAGCGGTTCGGATCCCGCGCCGAAGATGAATCTCCCAAAAAACAGAAGCGGAATCGACTGGCCGAACGCGACCACCCCCGCGCCGATGAATACCAGGATCGAGAAGATCATGCTCGCGAGCCGGGTGCCCAGCCGGTCGATCAGGATGCCGCCGATCAGCACGGACAGGATAGCCGCGATGCTGTACATCGTATACATCGTTCCCACGGTTTCGCGGCCTCCTCCCAGGTCTTCCACCAGACTCGGTGCCACGGCCCCGATGATGTCGTAGGCGAAGTAACTTCCGAATGTGAGGAGAGAAACGAAAATCAGGATCGTGAAGCGGTAGGCTTTTCCGGCCGGATGCATGAATTCAATCGAACGCTGCGAATCTGACATGAGACGGCTCCTTCAGCTGATGGATGGGAATCCCTGGCGAAGATTATTATAGGGAAAAAAGATGAGAAAATCAAATTGAATGACTGTGAGCAATATGAAGCGGGAATCCCGCTTTTAAAGCCAGGGTGACGGGTCTTGAGACCGAGAATCCCCCCCCGACATCCCCCCCATAATCAAGCCGGGCCGGTTGACAAACTATATGACGTCCTGCAAAGCGATGACGGAGAGCGGGCCGGCCATAAGGGACCGGATGGCATTGACCGCCGCCCAGGCCGCCGACAGCGTGGTGAGGCAGAGGATGCCGCGGGCCATGGCGACCCGGCCGATGTTGTATTCGTCGTAGCGGGACACCTTGCCGAGCGGCGTATTGATGACGAGCTGGATCTCCCCGTTGATGATCATGTCCACGGAATTGGGCCGTCCCTCTTCCACTTTGAACACCTTCCGGCAAGGGATGCCGATCTTGCGGAACGCCCGTTGCGTACCTTCGGTCGCCATGATGCCGAAACCCAGGTCGTGAAGCTGGCGTGCGACGGCCGACGCCTTGTCTTTGTCGTTGTCGTTTACACTGATAAAGACATTGCCTGCGGTCGGCAGCCGATGGCCTGCGGCTAAAATCGCCTTGGCGAACGCGCCTCCGAAGGAGGTGTCCAGTCCCATTACCTCGCCGGTGGAGCGCATTTCGGGGCCGAGATAGGTCTGCACGTTGGGGAATTTGATGAATGGAAAGACCGGAGACTTGACGGCGACCCGGTTTCCGGGTTCGCGGTGCAGGACCCCGAGATCCTTCAGTTTCCTGCCGCACATCACCCTGGCCGCGATCTTCGCCCAGGGAATCCCCGAGGCCTTGCTCACGAACGGCACGGTGCGGGAGGCCCGCGGATTCACTTCGAGCAAAAAAATCTCCCCGTCCTTCAGCGCAAACTGAACATTGATCAATCCCTTGACGTTAAGTGCCTGGGCCAGGAGAGCCGTCTGTCTGCAAATGGACTCATAGTCGTCTTCGCCGATCATGTACGGCGGCAGGACGCAGGAACTGTCCCCGGAATCCCGATTCGGCCAGGGCGACCGTGAGATTGAGCGCGGTCTGTCCGCCCATGGTGGGAAGAAGGGCGTCCGGTTTTTCTTTGAGGATGATCTGTTCGATCGTATTGACCGTGAGCGGTTCCACATACGTCCTGTCCGATAATTCGGGATCGGTCATGATGGTCGCCGGATTCGAATTGACCAGGACGGTTTGATAGCCCAGTTTCCTGAGCGCCTTGACGGCCTGTGTTCCGGAATAGTCGAATTCACAGGCCTGGCCGATGACGATGGGGCCGGACCCGATGATCAGGATTTTTTCGAGGTCGGTGTGTTTAGGCATTTGTTCGATTCGTCGCTTATGGTCCGTGGTTTTCGGTGCTGGGTGAATTTTACGAACTTCGATAAGTCAACCTGACTTTTGGCCCAGCACTTTATATGGGTAATCCAGATGTTCGAAATCAGTGAACCGTTTATTCCATCATTTTTCTGAACTGTTCGAACAGATACAGCGAATCATGAGGGCCGGGAGAGGCTTCGGGGTGACACTGGACACTGAAAGCCGGGAGTTCTCTGTGACGCAGGCCCTCGATGGTGCCGTCGTTCAGATTCAGGTGCGTGACCTCGAGACCCGTGGTTCCGAGCGATTCCGGACCGACCGCGAAATTGTGATTCTGGGCCGTAATTTCAATTTTTCCCGTTTTTAGGTTCTTGACGGGATGGTTGGACCCGTGGTGTCCGAATCTCAGTTTGTATGTCTGCCCGCCCAGTGCCAGCGCGAGGAGTTGATGACCCAGGCAGATGCCGAATAACGGATATTCCCTCACCAGTATCCTGATGTTCTCGATGGCATATTTAACGGCCGCGGGATCACCCGGTCCGTTGGAAAGGAATATCCCGTCCGGCTTCAGCGCACGCACCCTTTTAACGGATGTCATAGCCGGCACGACCGTGACCCGCATGCCGAACGAGGTCAGCAGACGCAGGATGTTGTGTTTGATTCCGAAGTCATAGGCCACCACATGGAAAACGCGTTCCGAATCGGTCTTGGGTTTGTGGTAATACCATGCCTCCTCTGCCGGGACCTTCCAAATTTCTTCTGAATTCCGCGTGACCGTTTGAACGAGGTCCCGTCCTTCGATCGGCGGATACGCATCCAGTTTTTGCCGGAGTGTCCCGGTGTCCTGCGTTTCCGTACTCAAGATGCCCATCATACTCCCCGCTGAACGGATATGGCGGGTCAGCCGGCGTGTGTCGATACCCTCGATGCCGGGGATTCCGTGTCGTTTGAGATACGCATCCAGCGGTTCGGTTGCACGGTAGTTGCTCGGTGTTTTACTCAGTTCACGGACGATGAATCCTTCCGCCTGCGGCGATCCGGATTCCACATCCTCTTCATTTATCCCGTAATTGCCGATGTGGGAACAGGTCATGGTGACCATTTGGCCCTTGTAAGAAGGATCGGTCAGTATCTCCTGGTATCCGGTCATTCCGGTATTGAAGACGACCTCGCCGACGGCGGTGGCCGATGCGCCGAAACCGTCCCCTTCGAACCGGGTTCCGTCTTCCAATAACAAGACTGCCTGCATGTGCTTTATCCTATGATGGTTCCCGCGGGCAGAACCGCGTTTTTGGGGATGATGACGATGCCGTCCCGGATGACGTAATGGGATTCGCTTACTTCCCGGTCCCTGTTTCGGTCCAGAATCTGGACGCCTTCACCCAATCTGGCGTTTTTGTCGATGATGGCCTTTTCGATGACGCAGTGCGGTCCGAGTCCGATCGGAGGCAGTCCGACACGGGTATTCTCCCGGATTTCTTCCTCGGTCTCGAAGTAATCGGCACCCATGAGCACCGAACGCATGATACGGGATCCCTGCCTGATCCGCGAACGGATCCCGATCATCGAATCCTCGACGGAGGCCTCTTCGAGGATCGCGCCCTCGTTGATGACCGACCGGCAGACATGGCATCCCGTGATTTTTGCCCCGGGCAGATATCTCGGGTGGGTGTAAATCGGCCTGCGTGCCTCGTAAAAATTGAATTTGGGGACGGGACTGACCAGATCCATCATGGCGTGGTAAAAAGAGCCGATGGTTCCGATATCCTCCCAGTACCCGTCGAAGATGTATCCGTACACTTTCCTGGTCTTGATACAAAAAGGGATGACACCTTTCCCAAAGTCCTCGTGGGAACATTCGGAAAGGACGTCCTCCAGCACCTGGCGGTTAAAGATGTAGATGCCCATGGATCCGATATAAGGTGTGACATCCGGGTCGAATCCGGATTTCCTGATCCAGGTCGCCGGGGCGAGATAGGGGGTGAGTTCCTCATCCGTTTTGGGCTTTTCGATGAAATCGGTGATCCGGGACTGGGTATTCAGTTTCAGGATGCCGAATCCCGATGTTTTGTTCCGGCTGACCGGAAGTACCCCGACCGAGACATCCGCTTTCTTTTCAATATGGAATTGGAGTTGTTCCCGATAATCCATGGAATACAAATGGTCTCCTGCAAGGATCAGATAATACTGGTTGGTCTGATCGTCCAGCAGATGCCGCATGTTTTTTCGTACCGAATCGGCCGTGCCCTGATACCAGTCCTTGGTCTCGAGGGTCTGCTGCGCCGCCAGAATCTGGACGTATCCTTCCGAATAGGGTGCGAAAAAATAACTGCGCGTGATGTGCTGGTTGAGTGAGGCTGAATTGAACTGGGTCAATACGAATATTTTCCGATATCCGGAATTCAGGCTGTTCGAGATCGGGATGTCGATGAGACGGAATTTTCCCGCGATCGGCACCGCGGGTTTGGCGCGGTTTTCCGTCAACGGCCAGAGACGGGTTCCGGCACCGCCCGCCATGATCACGGTCACCACATTTTGCTTCATGGTTCACCTCACGCTTTCACGAAAAGTGTTTCCCGGTACGCCGAGTATGCAGAGCCATCCGGATTCTTCCGCGGACCGTGTTTCAGGGGTTCCGGGTCATTTTTATCGCGACTTCTCATAGATAATAACGAAATATAAATTCATAGATATTGATAATTAAAGCATGTATATTCCATTTAAATAGAGAAAATGCTGAATATTTTACGAATTAAATATACCAAAGCATCCTAATAGATGCAAGTAAAACCGATGGAATCGTCGTCAAATTTCATTCCAGAAAAAATCCCCTCACGTCCAATTCCGGTCCGGAGGGGAATTTAATAATAAATTCGACAAGAAGATTATTTGTTTTCGGCTTTGAGTTTCTCATCCCGTTCTACCATGTGGAGTCGTTCAATGACTTCTTCGAGGTCGCCTGCCAGAATTTCGTGTAGCCGGTACAGGGTCAGGTTGATCCGATGATCGGTCACGCGTCCCTGCGGGTAATTGTACGTCCTGATTTTTGCGCTGCGATCACCGGAGCCGATCATGGAACGGCGGCTGGCCGTCAGTCTGGCCTGTTCCTCTTCCAGTTTCATGTCATACAATCTTGCGCGAAGCACTTTCAGTGCCTTGGCCTTGTTTTTGTGCTGGGATTTTTCGTCCTGGCAGGTGACCACGAGTCCCGTAGGGATATGCGTAACGCGGACTGCCGAATCCGTGGTGTTCACGCTCTGCCCTCCGGGGCCGGACGACCGGTACACATCGATACGCAAGTCTTTCGGATCGATGTCGATGTCTACGTCTTCCGCTTCGGGGAGCACGACCACGGATGCGGCGGAGGTATGGATTCGTCCCCCGGTCTCCGTCTCGGGGACCCGTTGTACCCGGTGCACGCCGCTCTCATATTTCATCGTCCCGAAGGCCTCTGTGCCGAGGATGGAAAAGGTGATTTCCTTAAAACCGCCCAGTTCGGTGGGGTTCGAGGTGAGGATTTCCTGCTTCCATTCCCTGTCTTCGATAAATTTGGAATACATGCGGTAGAGATCACCCGCAAACAAGGCAGCTTCCTCGCCCCCGGTTCCCGCCCGGATTTCCATGATGGCGTTCCTGGCGTCCTGCGGATCTCTGGGGATGAGCAGTATCTTGAGTTCCTGTTCCAGCAGGAGGAGTTTTTCTTCGTTTTCTTCCAGTTCTTCCCGGGCGAGGGCTTTCAGGTCCGTATCGGAGGAGGATTTTAAAATTTCACGGGCCTCGGTCATCTCATTCCACAGCCGGCGGAAGGCGAGGGCTTTCTGAAGGACGGGTGTCACGCTTTTGTGTTCCCTGGAGAGCCGGACCATTTGCTGCGGATCACGCAGCATTTCGGGGCTTTCGAGGCTTCTCTCGATTTCCTGAACCCGGGATTCGATCTGGGAAATTTTCTTGAATATTTCCGGATCCGAGGCCATGGGATTATCCCGCCGGTTCCACCGTGGCGTCCGTCTCCATGCCGAGGGCCGCTTTCAGGGCGACGAGCGCGACCTCGATCTGTTTCTCATCCGGATCTTTGGTGGTGATACGCTGGAGCCACAATCCCGGTACGGTCAGGACGGCCGCCAGGGCTCTTCCGTATTTTTGGGTGGAAAGGAGGATGATTTCATATGAGATGCCCCCGATCACCGGGATGAAGAGAAAGCGCAAAAGCCGCTGTTGAATCCCTTCAGGACGACCGAGCAGCATGAAGACCAGGATCGAAACCAGCATGACGATTAACAGAAAACTCGTGCCGCAACGGGGATGATGAGTCGTAAAGGCTTTCACACCCTCCAGGGTCAGGGGGGATCCCGCCTCGAAGGCAAATATGGATTTATGCTCTGCTCCGTGATATTCGAAGAAGCGCCGGATATCCTTCCACAGGCTGATCAGCCCCAGATACAGGAGGAAGATGGAAAGACGGATTCCGCCGTCGATCAGGTTGAACAGAACACCGTCACGGATACCGGTGAACTCGGTCAGAATCAGGGGAATATAGAAAAAGAGGAAGAATCCGAACATCAAAGACAAGAGCAGCGTACCGCCGGTCATGAGTGCTTGCTGCCATTCCGGTCTGTCCGGTTTTCCGGTCTCTTTTCCATCGTGTTCTGACATGGCGATGCGGCTCGAGAAGTTCAGGGCCCGGATACCCAGGACGAGGGATTCGATGAGGGTCACGGCGCCGCGGATCAGGGGAAATCCCAGGAACCTTTTTCGTTTCGTGAGCGAGACAAAACGGTCTTTTTTAAGGACGATGATTCCGTCGGCTTTGCGGACGGCGACGGCGACGTAATCCAGGGAGCGCATCATCACACCCTCGATCACGGCCTGGCCTCCAACGCGTATGGGTTTCTCGCGGGTCATTTTCATAAAAAAGCGGAATACCCGGCGCACGGCCGGCATCCCGCTCATTCAAGTCCTGTCCGGTTTCTGTGTAAAAATTGTCAGGTTCTATTCTTTGTTCAGTTGATATTTCCGGCGGTATTTTTCGACGCGTCCGGCCGTATCGACAAGTTTCTGCTTGCCGGTGAAGAAAGGATGGCACTCGGAGCAGATTTCCACATGGATATCTTTGATCGTCGATCGGGTCGCGAATGTATTGCCGCAGGCGCAGGTAACCTTCGCTTTTTTATATTCGGGATGGATGTCGCTTTTCAATTGAATCGCCTCCTGTCATCGTCGCTTTTTGGAATTCATGCGATGCAAAATATAATCAATCCCGCCTGTCAATGCAAGAGAAAAGTCCGCCTTGCAAGGTCTCTCTTTCTCCGTCCCGTTCAAGTGCTCATCGACTGGAGGAAATCCTTATTACTCCGTGTGCTGCGCATGCGATCGAGGAGGAAGTCCATCGCCTCGGTTATATTCATTTCGTTGAGTAATTTACGGAGCACCCAGACCCGGTTCAACTCCTTTTCCGTCAAAAGGAGTTCTTCCTTGCGCGTGCCGGATTTGTTGATGTCGATAGCGGGGAAAATACGCCGGTCCGAGAGCGTCCTGTTGAGCTGGAGTTCCATGTTGCCGGTGCCCTTGAATTCCTCGAAGATGACTTCATCCATACGGCTCCCGGTGTCGATCAGGGCCGTGGCCATGATGGTGAGGCTGCCGCCCTCTTCTACGTTGCGGGCGGCGCCGAAAAACCGTTTCGGGCGATGGAGGGCGTTGGAATCGACACCGCCGGAGAGGATTTTTCCGGAATGCGGCACCACGGTGTTATGGGCCCGGGCAAGCCGTGTGATGGAATCGAGCAGGATGACCACATCATGGCCGAATTCCACGAGCCGTTTGGCCTTTTCGAGGACCATATCAGCAACCTGCACGTGACGTTCTGCCGGTTCATCGAAGGTCGAACTGACCACCTCGGCCTTCACCGAACGCTCCATATCCGTCACCTCTTCGGGCCGTTCATCGATCAGGAGCACGATGAGCGTGCATTCCGGATGATTCCGCGTGATGGCGTTGGCGATTCTCTGGAGGACGATGGTTTTTCCCGTTCTCGGCTGCGCGACGATCAGGCCGCGCTGCCCCTTGCCGATCGGGGTCAGCAGATCCATCACCCGCGTGGTGTAATCCTTCGCGTCGGTTTCTAGACACAGTTTTTCTTCGGGGTAGAGCGGTGTCAGGTTGTCGAAGAGGATCTTGGATTTGGCTTCTTCCGGATTCTCGTAATTGATCGCCTCGACCTTGATTAATGCGAAAAACCGTTCGTTGTCTTTCGGAGGCCGGATCTGACCGGACACCACATCGCCCGTCCTCAGGCTGAATCGCTTGATCTGTGAGGGGGAGACATAGATGTCATCCGGGCCGGGCAGATAATTCGTATCCGTCGAACGCAGGAATCCGTAACCGTCCGGAAGGATTTCGAGGACGCCGTCCGAAAAGATGTTTCCGTCCTGCTGGGTCTGGGTTTCCAGGATTTTAAAAATCAATTCCTGTTTGCGAAGTCCTGAAAATCCCGGCACGTTGATTTCCTGGGCGAGTTCCGAGAGCTCCGCAATCTTCATTTTCTTGAGATCTGCGATTTGCAACAAGATGCCTCCTCAACTACTTTTCTGATGACGCAACGGTTGTATATCCGACAGGCGGTTGACTTCAATGTAAAAAGCCATATTCGGTGTATTCTATCAATACGATTCGAGGATTCTGATAATACCCAGTTATTTCTTCAATAATTTTTTCAGGGACGGGATGCGTCTCGGTTTCTCAGGTTGTTTCAATGGCTTTAATGAAAGGGGACTCTGAAAGGTTCTCTTCGTTGATCCACATCCAAAATATAAAGAACATGGTAAATCAATACGCATGAAATTACATAAAAAAAAAACGTTTGTCAAGAATTTTCGGTGATTTTATCTGACCCGGATAATGCATGAATTGTGTAAGGGAGGGTTCAAACAAACTTTAGAATAACGGGTTATATTACATTGGTCAGCGGTAAGCGGCGAGCTGTTTGGGTCCGGTTTGCCACCTCAAATTGCGGCGGGGAGAGTGAAATCGCGCAAGTTTATGCATCGCTCAGGCCAACAGGGAATAGATCACTTCAGGGGCAGGAAAACAGTTTGACTCACAAATCCGTCATCGTGTAGATCAGCCGGACAGGCTCTGATCCGGAAGGTTCCACGCCGACACAGCGGATTCGGAAGTTTCCTTCGTTATGTGTCAACCGGTTGATCAGGTCCCTTTCCTGACGATCGAGATTCAGCTCTTTTTTTTCACCGATTCGCAGTTTTCCACCCGCCGTGTTCTGGCTCGAAACGGTGATGCGTTTATCATTATTATTGCCGGTTTTCCAGTTCAGGGAGAATTCGTTCCTGTTCGTTTTCTCGGTTTCAATCACTGTCTCCGGTTTCACTTGTTCGACCATCAGTCGATTGGGACGCATGATGCGGATGATTACATTGTGACTCGCAGAGGGACCGGCCGGCGCCGCCGTGGCGAAGGCGAGAAATACGGAAATGATCACGATTCTTTTTTTCATGACGGCCTCCTTGAGATCTGCTTAAAGGATAGGCCAAAGACGTGCCAGGAAAAAAAATAATTAAACCTATCAGGGCTTAAGTATATGAATATAAAAAATTAAACGACTCACTTAATATAATATTATTATAAATAGAGTCAGTTAATGATGACAAAGGAATGTGCCAAATTGGAGACGATACGGGAGTAGATTACTATCTAAACAAATAAGAAACTAAAATAAAGGTCGTGTATCACAAAAATGACGCTTTCTCCGTCGAGTCCCCCGGCCCCGTTGATTTTTCTTGACCCGATCGCGTTCAGCCTTCCTAATCATTTGACAAATATGAATTTTCCTTGACTTTTTTGCAATATATGATTATTATCATATGCATCATTTTATTTTATTAAAAAACCGGTTGTCTGTTACAGGCTTTAGGGGGAACACACATGGCTGCCGGACAGCATGCTGATCTTATCTATTCGTTTCATTATTTTCCAACCGGATTTTCATTTTTTTCTCTTCCTCTACAACGATCGGGTGAGAGGTTTCTATGGTACGATTCATACGCCGTGTTCATCGGATTTTCTTTTTAGCCGGGGTTCTTTTTTTCTCCGGTCTTCATCTTCTTCCGGCGGATAACAATCTGCGGGTGGAATTCGTGTTTACCTCCGTATCCGATACCACCCGAATCCGCGACCTGTCGGCCGGTTTCCCTGCGCCGGTCATGTCCCTGATTACGGTCCGGGATGAAAGAGGGCGTTACATTCACGGACTCGCCGATACGACCCGATGGCTGGGTCCTCACGACCGCAACGAGTCCGGCCGCCTCGTGGATTCGGCCTGGGCCGTGATCCATGAATACCATGAAGAAGATCCGTCCTATCCTCCGAATCCCGACGTCAAGGACATGGTTCCGCCCTATTGGGTGACGGAAGTGCTCGACGTGGAAGGATACGGCCTTTCCGTGATGCTGACGATGGATTACAGCGGCAGCATGGGTGACGACATTTTCGTGGCCGAAGACGCTTCACGGACGTTTGTCCGGCAAATGAGTCCGAACGACGAGGCGGCGTTTATCAAATTCACCGGCAAGGTGAACCTGGTCCAGGAATTCACGCGGGACACGACCAAGCTGATGGAGGCCGTGATGCGTCAGCCTGATGACCGTGATTTTACCGCCCTGTACGATGCGGTGTATTCTTCCGTAACCGAAGTGCTCCCGAGACAGGGCCGGCGTGTCGTCGTGGCCTACACGGACGGCAAGGACAACTATTCGAGCCACAGTGTCGAAGATGTGGTTACCCTGGCAAAAGACAATGACATTCCTGTCTACATGATCGGCCTGGGTCTTGACATCGAGCCGGATAAACTCGACCGGATCGCCTCGGAAACCGGAGGCGTCTTCTGGGCGGCGCCCACGGCGGAAGACCTGGCGGCGATCTATCTGGAAATTTTAAAGCTGATCCGGGGTTATTATGTGCTTGCCCATACGAGTACGGATCCCTGGAAGAACGGAACCTGGCGGATCGTCGACCTGTATCTTGATTCCGACGGGATGACAGGCTCAGGCAGGGGTCGGTATTTTGTCCCCTTCGTCCGGCCGAATTTGATGATCGAAAAACAGGTCGTGACGGATTCGGTGAAGATTGCAGGACCGGTCACATTACCCTATGCGATGGCCGGAGATACCGTCCTTTACGAAGTACATATCACCAATACCGGACGGGGAGCGGCCCCGAATGTGCGCGTCGTCGATTTTCTCGCGGATTCCATGGATGTCATCACATACCTTGTCCCGCCGGACACTGTTTTCCCGGATTCTGCCGTCTGGCAGTTTATGCGTATCGAACCCGGAGAGCGGATTTCAATGCGTTATCTCGCGAGACTGCGATCCGTCATGCCGATGGGAGAAACACCCCTCGCCAGCCGTGCCAGGGTCTTCTGTGCGATCGATTCCGCCGGGACGGACAAGGAAGCCGGAGTCACCCTGTACGGACTGGGACTTCCCGATTTGACGGTCCGCTGTCTTCCTCCGGCCGCGGCGGCTTCCCCCGGATTCGCCTTTCCGCTTTCCGCGTGGATTTTCAACCTGGGAAACGCCCATGCCGTGAGGCCGTTCACCGTGGGTTACTATTTATCCGATGAAAGCCGTTCCTTCGCGACCGATACCATCCCGCGCCTGATGATCGGCGATTCCGTCCTGACGGAAATTTTTCATGTTTTCCCCTCACCCGGAATTTATCGGGTGAGGGTGATCGCCGACGACGGACAGGTGATCGCTGAAATCCGCGAGGACAACAACATCGATTCCTGCCGGGTCGAGGCGGCCATCGATTCACTGTGGGCGCGGTTCAGTGATTATACCTATACAGAGACGATCCGGGATGTCCCCGGACGGTTCTATCAAACCATTTTCATGCGACTGCAGGTCGGCGATCAGAATCATTTTCCCGTGCACGGACTGGCGAGCACGGACGCCTGGCTGGGGCCCGATGATCCCGCCGGGACAGGGCAGACCGTCTCGGCGCACTGGCGGGCACTGAGAGAGAGGCGCATGCATTCCCATGCGGACCCTGCGGATGTGCATCCCACCCTGCGGGTTACGGAGATCACGGAGGATCCCGTCTCCCTGCTTCTCGCCGTGGATTTCTCATCCGCATCCGCGGGATCTTCGGTGCCGCTCCGGACGGCCTGGAACACGGCCCTCGACGGATTCCGGGAAGCCGATGCCGCTGCGGTGTATGATCTCAACACCCGGGACGGACCGGTCCAGACGTGGACATCAGACCGGGATCCTCTGACCCTCGCGGTTGAGCGGACGTATGACGCACCCGGCCGTCCCCTCTACGATGCGCTTTCCCGTGCCGTGAATGCCGCCGCACTCCGAACAGGGCGCCAGGGTATCATCGCGATCCCGGGCGGCCCGGATGACGGCGGAGGCCGGTCGATGGCCTCGCTCGCCGATCAGGCGCGCGAATCGGGAGCACCGCTGTTTCTTATCGACCTCGCCGGAGGAAGCGACAGCCTGAAGACCCTGGCCATCCGTTCCGGGGGGATGTATTTGCCCCTTTCCGGGAGCATGACTCTGGAGGCGGCATTCGACCGGATCCATCGTCAGCTTCGGAATTATTATGTCCTCTCTTTCGCGAGTCCGGATACGATTCAGGATCGAAGCCGGCGTGAAATCAGCCTGTCCCTGTCCGCATTCAATCATCATGCCGCCGACACGGGATTTTACCGGGCGCCGCTCGGACCGGCCGATCTTCGCATTCAAAAAACGGCGACCGGCCGAGTCCGGACCCTGTTCGCGGGAGATTCACTGTGGCAGGTCCAGGCAGGCGACAGCATCCATTACCGGCTTCTTGTCCGGAACGCCGGACATCAGGATGTCCATGATTTCGAAATCCGGGACAGGCTGCCCGGTAATCTCATCTATTCCCGTTCGAATCCCGTTCCCGTCCGGACGGCATCCGACACCGTGTTCTGGTCCATCCCGTCCCTCCCGATCGGCGGTACCCTCGATGTGGCCTACACCTGTTTCGTGGATACGCTGACCGAAAACCGCACGACGCTACTCATCAACCGGGCGGAAATCCTGGCCGCCCTGGACACGATTCATCATAACAATACGGCCAGCGACACCGTGCTCTACGTGCCGCTGGCCGCGGCGGAATTATCCGTCCGAAAAACCGCGACGGGCGATTCCCTGGCGGTTGCAGGCCGCGACACGCTCCGCTATATCCATGCCGGCGGGTTGATCCGGTACACCACCCGGGTCCGGAATTCCGGGGAACAGGCCTGTACGGCGATCCTGTTTGAGGATGTTCTACCCGGATTTATAACGCTCGAAGACCCGCCTTCCGCCGGCCATTCGCTTTCCGGTGATACGCTCAGATGGACCTCGGGACGGCTTGAAAGCCGCGGCGGGACGGTTTCTTACACTTATACCTGTCGGGTGGATACGCTGCTTCCGCCCTGGTCCGTTCCCCTGGTAAATGTCGTTTCGGCGGCGTGTTCCGGGGATGAAAACAGCCTGAGAACAACAGATTCCGATACCGTCTGGACCGTGGGCTTGATGCCGCCTGATCCGGAAATCCGCGTCGCGCCGGCGCTGATTCAACCGACCGATACGGTGCGGGTCGAGGTGTGGACACCCGTTCACGCCGTCGGCTGGGACCTTGTCCTCTTCTTCGAAGACGGCAGCCGGATCACGGATTACGCCGACGATTTCATCCGCCGGACGACGCTCACGCCGGGAAACTGGACGGCCGTGCATCCGGCATTCGGAGACACCCGCATGCGGACCGGGAATGAACAGGAACGCGTGGGCGTGATATTCCAGACCGAAGACATCTGGGGGGTCGTGCGCGCGGACACCGCCTGGTTTGTCATCCAGAGTTCGGATGAATTCTATCTGGAAGAAAACCTGTTCAGGCCGGGTGCCGGTCCGCCTCAGGGGTTCCACTTCAAACTCAGTTCCAACCGGTGGGCGACCGTGACTGTCTATGATGTTTCCGGTGGATTCGTCAGGAAGGTCGCAAGCGGTCCCTATCAGGCGGGATGGAACACCGAAATCTGGGACGGCCGGGATGAGTCCGGCAGGCAGGTGGGCAGCGGGCTGTATGTGGCGGTTCTGATTTCCGGGGCTTTCCGGGAAGCGCTCAAATTTATCCTGATTCGATAAATGAGGCCGGTCATGATTAAACCGCGATTGAAATCCGTCATCCTGTTTCTGATGTTGTTTCCCGTCCTGCTTGCCGCGCAGGATCCTGTGGGACTTCCTTTCCTCAAGATCGGATCGGGGGCACGTCAGTCGGGCATGGGCGGCGTGTTTTGCGGGGTGGGCGACGACATCCAGACACTGACCTGGAATCCGGGCGGGCTGGGGCATCTGCGGCGATGGCAGTGGTCTGCCACCTACAACCGATGGTTCACGGATGTTTATCAAGCCGGCTTTTCCTACGCGGGACAGTTCCGGGCTGCAAAGAGCCGAAAATCCAGCATCGGTTTCTATCTGCACCACATGGGAATGCCTGATTGGGATGCGACGGGGGGACGCCGTGAATCGGTGTCTGCCGGCCATCTGGTCGGCGGCCTGACAGTCGCGCAACGGTTCGATTACCTCCATCCCGCGATCGCCGTGGGCATGACGATCAAGGGCATACACAGCCGTCTGGGAACTTATTCCGCATCCGGAATGGCCATGGACTGGGGTATTCTCATCAAGCCGTCCCGTATCCGTCTGGGTGCGCTGGGGTTCGGGGTATTCGACTACGGGCTGTTTGCGTTCGGTGCATCGGTCTCGCATCTCGGACTCCGCATGACCTTCGACAGGGAAGAGACGGCTCTTCCTCAAACCTGGCGCGTGGGTGCATCCTATTTCATGGGGCGGTATAACGGATGGAGTCTGCTTCTGGCCTCCGAAGTCGTCGGTGTGAAGCATCGCGATTTGATTTATGCACTGGGGGGTGAGGTATGGTGGCGTGATCTGCTCGGGGCTCGTTGCGGGTATCCGTTCAACGGGGACGATCTCGAAGGGTTCAGTTTCGGATTCGGATTCCGCTGGAACGACGTATTCCGCAGCGCCATGGCCCTGCCGACACGTTTTGCCGATGCCTTCGAATTGAATTTCGGAGATGCAGGATACGGGGAGGTGCTCCAGCAGACCTATCGCGGCTCCGTCTCGCATTATTCCATTGCACCCGAACCGTTCTATATCGAAGAAGCCGAGGAGGTCCAACCGTGGATCGATTCCGGATCGATGACCATCCTGCCGCAAGGATCGATGGTCAGACTCACCTGGGAAGAATCCATCGATCCCGATCCTTTCGACGAGGTCAACTATCTCCTGATCATCGATAAAAGCGAGGCCCGGGTGAAACGGGCGATCCGGGAACTCGAACGGGACATGCCGCGGTTTCTGAAATCCGCCCTGTACGATTCTCTCGGTCTCGTCGAGGGTCAACCTGGCACCGAATACACCTTTGTCCCGACAGAAGGCGGAACCTATTACTGGGCGGTGGCGGCGCATGACCTGGCCTTCAATGCCCGGCTGGCGAAAAAAGGGAATCAACCTTTTGCGGAATTCATGGTCGCGGTGCCGGATCTGTCGGTCCGGGAGATCGCCTTCGAACCCGGCCGATGGATTACCACCACACCCGAGCAGGGAGTCCTTTCGGTCCGAATCGGAAACGGCGGGACGGCTGCCACCGACACCTTTCGTCTGCTGATACGGGAAGGCCGGGATCCGGTTGATCCGGAGCCGCGCGTCCTGCTCGATGCGCATATCCCGTATCTCAGGCAGGGTACAGACACGCTGATCGTCCTGGGATGGAATACGACCGCACGGGGCTGGCGCTTCATTACCGCGGTGGTCGATCCGGATTCTGCGATCGTGGAATTCGATGAAACCAACAATACGTTGACACGCCGGTTCATGACGATTCCCAAAGGCCGCATCGAGGCTTCGGATTCCGTCCAGGTTATGGCCACGGGATATGATTCGACCGAAATTTCCATTGTCCCCGAAATTTATTTTGACGCGCATTCTCCCGAAATAAAATCCGAATTCATCGGATCCCGGTTCGGGATACCCGGTGTCCTCTCGGTGCTCGGACAGCGGCTCAGGCAGCATCCGGAAGTCACGTTGCGTGTCCTGGGGTCCGTAGACATGATGAGTCAGGAGACGGATCCAAGCCTGGCTGATGCGCGCGCACGTGCGGTACGCGATACCCTGATCCGGATGGGTGTCTCTCCGTCCCAACTCGTCGTGATCTCGGATCATCCCAACCAGATTCTCGGAACGGTGAAGAGACCCCGGCCCCCGCAGGATGATGCGTGGGTGAGCCAGGAGAACCGTGTCGTTTCCTTTTCCGCAGACCGGGCGCATGAGGAGAAGCTGTTCAGTCCCATCCCCGTGGCCGTGGATACCACGCTGCGCGACAGCGTCCGCTTCGCGTTGCAGGTGGTGTCGCCCGGCGGCGTGGCGTCCTGGGAATTGGGAGGCAAGGAGAAATCGGTGTATATGGTCGATGCCGTCCCCTTCCGGAAAGACAGCCTCTGGCGGGAACTGTACTGGTACGGCACGGATCGCGAAAAGGTCATCGTACCGCGTGACCGCTGGTATGCCTTCCAGCTCATCCTGTCCGATACGCTCGGCCGGACTTTTTATACCCGCCCCGATTCGATTTTCCTCCAGGAAAAGAGCACCATCCGGCGGAAAGAAGTTTTCGGCGCGGCAAAATTTGCCAGGACCGAACCCGTCTTTCAATTCTACTGGGACCGCCTGATGAGGCTGGCCGAGGATCTTATCGACAATCCGCACATGCACATCCGGTTTGAGGGTCATGCCTGTGCGATCGGGCCTGAGGATGTCAACCTGCGGCTTTCGAAGCGGCGTGCGGACTATTTCACGAACGGATTCCTCGATCGGCTCAGGAAAACCTACCCTTCCCATTATGAAGACATCCGGAGACGGATCGAAACGCCCACGGGTTACGGGGAACAGGATCCGCTGCGCATCCGGTTCAGAGATGTCGGGGAAGTGCTTCTGGGAGACAATCAGTCTCCGGTCGGACGGTATCGAAACCGGCGGATTTCCGTCATGCTCTACCGGGAGAACTGATTTCCTCCGATCATGGCATGTTTTCTGCTATGAGTCCAGTGATATGAGAGCCGGGTGATGACAACGCGGAAAGGGATATGCGAAAGTTACTCGTTTTACTTTTCATTTTTATTTTTTGTGGAACGCTGATCTCTGAAGATCGGATCGTAACCAAAGCCAGACAGGAATATCGCGGCAGGGTCGTCCGGGTCGTGAAAGAGAATTATGTCATCCGTCTGACGAACGGGAGTCTGATCGCCCTGCCCCAGTCCCAGATATCCAGGATTTACCGCGGCAATCGTCTCCTCGACTTTGAGGAGGGGATGAGTTACATCATCCAGAAGAAATATCCCTATCTGCCTTTCGGGGTTCTGACCATCGCAAGCGGGGCCTATGCGGTCAACCGGTATCAGGAATACGAACGGCGGAAAGAAAGATTCAAGGAGGCGGATACCGGCGAACAGGACCTCCGGGACAACAGCGGAAACGCCCTCGCCGAGAGCGTGATTTTCGGCGTGGTCAGCCTGGGTGCCCTTTATGTGGCTTTTCGTCCGCTGGAGATTAAGGTGCCGGTCGGCAAGATCAATCTGAGTGCCGTTCCGGGTCAGGTGAGGTTGTCTCTCAATTTTTAAACCGGGAATTATTTTTCTACATTCTTTCTTGTTTGTGCCTTCCGTTTGTCGATTCGAGGTTCGGCGTGCCGGGTGCGACGATGTACAAAAGACCGAGCAATTCTGAACCATTGTTTTTTCCCATAACTGATCAAGAATATGGATTTGAATTGTCTTGATATGTTTCCCTGCGAATGATTTAGGAACCATTTTTTGGATTCTTCGTAATAATTCTTGAATTTCAATGATACGCGTGATGATTAAAAAAGGGCGGATGACGAAAGGAGACCCGAATGCCTTTTTTCTTCTATGATTCCACGATATGGCTGCTTATGCCCGCGGTGCTGCTCGCCCTGTGGGCGAATGCACGGGTCAAAAACACATTTCAAAAATACTCCAAGGTACCCGCATCTTCCGGTCTGACCGGAGCCGAGGTGGCCGGCAGGTTGCTGGGTGCGAGCGGCCTGGGGGACGTGCCTGTCGAGGCGGTGGGAGGGACTCTGTCCGATCATTACGACCCGAAGGGACGGATCCTGCGTCTTTCCAACGGGGTCGCACGCGGCCGTTCCGTGGCGGCGGTCGGCGTGGCTGCCCATGAAGTCGGCCATGCGATCCAGCATCAGCAGGCCTGGGGCGCGTTTCGGCTCCGGCAATCCCTTTTTCCCGCCGCCCATATCGGATCACGGCTGGCGTTTCCCTTGTTTATCGCCGGTCTGCTGTTTTCCATCCCCCCGTTGCTGGATGTCGGAATCATCCTGTTCAGCGCCGCAGTCGCTTTCCAGCTGGTGACCCTGCCCGTCGAACTGGACGCCAGCCGTCGCGCCCTGGCACTTCTCGACACCCGGGGATTTCTGCACCAGGCGGAGGTCGGACAGGCGAGAAAGGTGCTGAGGGCCGCCGCCCTGACTTACGTGGCTTCGACGGCCGTGGCCGTCATTCATCTGCTCAGGCTGGTGATCTTACGCGGTTCCAGGAGTTAGAAACTTCCAAATTCTTCTGAGGAGGAAAACGATGAAAATACAGAAAAACACATGGATGTCCGTCACCGGATTCGTTCTCATCGGCGTCGCCGTGGGGATCATTTTTGCCTCCAATATGCGCTGGGTGACGCTCGGCAATGCGGCGCGCAGTGAATCGCCCGTGTTACTGGAGTCCCAAAGGGAGCCTTCCGAGACGCTGCTCCGGCTCCAGAACACTTCTCAGGCGTTCGTCGAGATCACGAAGGAAGTGCTCCCTTCCGTGGTGGCCATCTATTCCACCAAAGAGATCAGTCGTCCTTCACGTCAGGGCAGTCCCTTTCCTCCCTTCTTCGAGGAATGGTTCGGGAGGCGCTTCCAGGAGCCGACCGTACCTCAGCGTCAGACCGGACTCGGGTCGGGCGTCATCGTCAGCCGGGACGGATACATCCTCACCAACAATCACGTGGTGGAGGACGCCGACGAGATTCGGGTCGAACTGCATGACAACCGGCATTTCGACGCGAAAATCGTGGCCACCGATCCGCTGACCGATGTGGCCGTGGTGAAGATCGAAGGACAGGACCTGCCGACCGCCCGTCTGGGGAATTCCGACGACATTCAGATCGGAGAGTGGGTGCTGGCGATGGGCAATCCACTCCGGCTCAATTCCACGGTCACGGCCGGGATCGTCAGCGCGCTGAACCGGAACATCGACATTCTGAGGGGGAGTACGGATTCCGGGAATTATGAGATCGAGAATTTTATCCAGACCGATGCGGCGATCAACCGGGGCAACAGCGGCGGCGCGCTGGTCAACCTGCGCGGCGAGGTTGTCGGCATCAACACGGCCATTGCGTCCGGGAGCGGATTCTTTGCCGGCTACGGCTTCGCGATTCCCATCAATCTGGCCCGCAAAGTCATGGATGACCTGATCACGAAAGGGTATGTGACGCGCGCCTATCTGGGCATCGGGATGCTGCCGGTCGATGAGAACATCGCCCAGCGTTACGGCATGGAACATGTGCGGGGGGCGATTGTCGATCAGATCATGCCCGAGAGTCCCGCGGGAAACGCCGGCCTGAGACGCCTCGACATCCTCATCGCGGTGGACGGAAAAGAGATCGTCCAGCCGAGTGACGTCCAGGGGCTGATCGCGCTGATGACCCCCGGAGACAAGGTGACGCTGACCATCCTGCGCGACGGTAAGCGCAGGGAGGTCGAAGTCAAACTCGGCCAGCGGGATACCGGGAAAGAGGCGCCGCCTGCCCGAGATGAGGGCGACGTCATTTCGAAACTCGGCCTCGAGGTGGAGAACCTTACCGACGAGATCCGGGGCCAGCTTGGTCTAGACAAGGACGCTCAGGGCGTGGTGGTAACCCGCGTCGAACCCTTCGGTGCGGCCTCGGATGCACGCATTTCCAGGGGCGATCTGATCACGGCTATCGAGGACGTGAAAGTCAGGAATGTCTCGGAATATCGAAGCGCAATCCGGAAATTCGAGAAGGGCAAGGTCGTGATCTTCCATCTCAAACGCCGGGATACGGAGACGGCGGCATTTGTGAAGCTGCCGCGGTGAGTCGAGAGTGATTCGAACTAGAAGTGAC
>DSAP01000091.1 GCA_011046415.1 bacterium
ACCGGATACGGGCCTCCTGTTTGATTTCGGCGCCATGGCCGGGAAAGTGCAGAAAATGCTCAAGAACAGCCTCGATTCCCTGGTCAGGCTGGACGGCCTGCTCGCCCTCGAAGTCATCCGCGCCGACGACGAGGTGGACGCCATGAACCGGGAGATGTATCTCCGGGTTTCGAAGGCACTCTGTGATCAGAAGGGAAATCCGAATACCCTCCTTCACCAGTTCATGATCGCACGCCATCTCGAGAGGACCGCCGATCAGGCCACCAACATCGCCGAAGACGTGATCTACATGATCGAAGGCCAGATCGTCCGGCACAAGACGGAAGACTATCGCATGGCACATAAGAAAAGGAAATAATCTGTTTTATCCCATGCCCGGAATCAGGGGGCATGCACGGATTCGGAATCGGCGGACGGTTGACACAAAAGGACTGTCCGCGTATGTGATGGAATTTATGGAAGCAGGGTGTCCGACAGCCAGGCGGTCCAGGCTCCGAAACCTTCTTTTGTCTTTGCGGACATTTCAAAGAGCGTCGCCTTCGGATTAATCCGGAACACATTCTCCCTGAAAACTTCGGACCTGAACTCGACATGCGGCAAGAGATCCGTCTTGTTCAGGATGCAGGTCTTCGCGGCGCGGAAGGCGAGCGGATATTTGAGGGGCTTGTCATCCCCTTCCGTGACACTGAGGATCACCACTTTTTCGTCTTCTCCCAGATCGAACGCCGCCGGGCAGACCAGATTGCCGACGTTCTCGATGAACAGGATGTCCAGATCGTCGAGCGCCAGGGAGTCCATGGCACTCCGGACGAGTCGTGCGTCCAGATGGCAGCCGCCGTGGGTGATGATCTGCACCACGGGCACGCCGTGTTTCGCGATCCGGCGCGCATCGTTGTCGGTCTGCACGTCGCCTTCGATTACGGCCATGCGAATCCGGCCCGCCAGCAAATCGAGCGTCTGTTCGAGGATGGCCGTCTTTCCGGACCCGGGCGAACTGAGCAGGTCCAGCGTCCGGACATTCTTCCCGCGCAGGATTTCCCGGTTTTCCTTCGCAATGTCTTCGTTTTTCTCCAGAATCCTGCGTTCGACGGTGATGATCTCCATCAGTGAATCTCCACGCGTGAGATGTTCATTTCGTTTCCCTGGATGACTTCGGTCTCCGCGGCACCGCATGCCGGGCAGGCAAACTCGAAATCCCGGATTCCGAATTCCTTTTCACAGGATTTGCACCGGGCACGGGCCGGTACCCATTCGATCTCCAGGCGGGACTGGGCGAGAGGGGTGTCCGCGATGAGGGCCTCGAAGGCGAACTGGAGGGATTCGGCGACCAGGGCGGTGAGTTCGCCGATGCGGAGATAGACCGTAATGCTTTTAAATTGGGATCCCGGCCGGCAAGCCAGGGTTTCTTTCACGATCTCGATGATCTGTTGGGCGATGGCCATCTCATGCATGCAGAATGATACATATAATCAGGGAAAGAGGCAAGAAAAAATTGACGCGATTTAGTGGTTGCTTTTCCCATCGGAAAATCGTAATGTGTCTATCAAAAAAAAGGAGACGGAATGTCCCTTTCCGTAGCATTGCAGGATAAACTGGACAGACTGCGAACAATCCTTGAGGAAATGGGATCGGTGCTCGTCGCCTTTTCAGGCGGGACGGACAGCGCACTGCTCCTGAAGGTCGCACGGGATACCCTGGGAAACCGTGTCGTCGCGGTGACCGCCGAATCGGAAATTCATCCCGATTTTGAGACCGAAGGCGCACGCGGGTTCGCAAAAGACCTGGGGGCCGGCCATGAAATCATCCGTTCCTCGGAAATGGAAAACGCGGTTTTCCTGGAAAATCCGCCGGACCGCTGCTATCACTGCAAAAAATTAATTTTCTCTGCATTGAAATCCGTCGCGGCGGAGAAAGCGATTCCCTGGGTGGCGGACGGTTCCAATGTGGACGACACAGGAGATTACCGTCCCGGCATGCGGGCATTGGAAGAGCTGCGAATCCGGAGTCCGCTCAGGGAGGCGGGACTGACCAAGACGGAAATCCGGGAAGTATCGAAGGCTCTCGGACTGCCCACATGGGATCGCCCGGCCATGGCCTGCCTCGCCTCGCGGATTCCGTATGGGACGCGGATCACGATCGAAGCGCTCAGGCGGATCGCCGAGGCCGAACGGCTCCTGCGGTGTCTCGGATTTCGCCAGGTCCGCGTACGGGATCACGGAACCGTCGCGCGCATCGAGGTCCTTCCGGAATCACGGAAAGCGTTTTTGGACGAGGAGATGTGCGCCCTCCTCGTGATCAAGCTCAAACTGCTGGGATATCGTTACGTCGCCCTGGACCTGGAAGGATACCGGACGGGCAGCCTGAACGAGGCATTGAATGCAGGATGAAGACCGGAATGTCCCTTCGGCGGTTTCCGCGCGATCACGCCGAGCGTAATAGACACATCGGATGAATAAAACATCTAAGCCGTCGCAGGGTTTTCCTCCTTAAGAACACTCCGCAAGTCTCATCCCGGGCAAAACCCAAAAGGACCGCGAGCCTCCCCGGATTGATTCATATGATGTGTATCGGTCGATCGAGTTCAGACCGTGCTTTTCTGTTGCTTTTCAGGGAGAAATAATGTATTCTTTATGCACGTAACCCGCCGGTTCAGGAAAGGAAATATGGATCAGGAAAAACTGACGCAGTTGCTCAAAGACATTCGGGACGGCCGGATCGATATCGGCGATGCACTCACCCAATTGCGGGCCTTGCCGTACGAAGACCTCGGGTTCGCCAAGATCGACACCCATCGGGCCCTGCGCCGGGGATTCCCGGAAGTGATTTTCTGTCAGGGCAAGACCGTGGAACAGGTCCGGGAAATCGTCCGCAAGATGCGGGAGTCTTCAGAAATCATCCTGGGGATGCGGGCGTCCGAGGAGATCTACCGGGGTGTACGCGAGATCGCGGATGACGTGACATACAATCCCCCCGCCCGCACCATCGTGGTGGGGAAAAAACCGGAACCGAGAACACAGGGAACCGTGCTTGTAATCTCTGCGGGGACCGCCGACCTGCCCGTGGCCGAAGAGGCCGCCCTGACCGCCGAAGTGATGGGAAACCGTGTCGAACGCCTCACGGATGTCGGCGTGGCCGGCGTCCATCGTCTGTTGCAAAATGTCGTACAGATTCAGAAAGCCACGGCTCTCATCGTCGTGGCAGGCATGGAAGGCGCCCTGCCCGGGGTCGTCGCCGGTCTGGTCGACAAACCCGTGATCGGCGTTCCCACCAGCGTGGGTTACGGGACGAGTTTCGGCGGCGTCTCCGCCCTGCTCACCATGCTCAATGCCTGTTCACCGGGCCTGGCCGTCATGAATATCGACAACGGCTTCGGTGCGGGGTACCTGGTGACCCTGATCAACCGTCTGGCGGGGTAATCTGCCTTTACCGCCTACCCGGAACCCCGTACCCTTTCACCGTCATCTCGTGATGGAATTCAACCACAAGGACAACCAGTGAGACTCGCCTACTTCGACTGTTTCGCCGGTGCAAGCGGCGATATGATCCTCGGCGCGCTGCTTCACGCCGGACTGGAACTGGAAACCCTGCGCACTGAACTCGCGAAACTGGATTTATCGGGATACGAAATCCGGGCAAGAAAATGTGTCCGGAAAGGCATCGCGGGAACGAAATTCGACGTGATCATCGAAGGCCATGCGGATCAGCCCCATGCCGTTCATAACCGGGGGCATGTTCATAAACCATCTGAACCTCATCATGCCCATCGCACCCTGAAAGACATCCGGCGCCTCATCGACCGCAGCGGGCTGTCGGACGGGGTGAAAAAGACGGCCATCCGGATTTTTATGCGTCTCGCAGAGGCCGAATCGAAGATTCACGACAGGGCCGTGGACGACATTCACTTCCACGAAGTCGGCGCGGTCGATTCGATCATCGACATCGTCGGCGCGGCCATCGGATTCGAACTCCTGGGTATCGGGCGGATTGCCGCATCCCGAATCCATGTGGGGTGCGGGACGGTCCAATGCGCTCACGGCACCCTGCCCGTCCCGGCCCCGGCCACGGCCGAGCTTCTGAAAGGCATTCCCGTTTTCTCGAGCGGAATCGAAGGGGAACTGACCACGCCGACCGGCGCGGCCATACTCACGACGCTGGCGGAAAGTTTCGGACCCATGCCGCCTCTCCGGATCGGGAATATCGGATACGGTGCCGGCTTCCACGATCTGCCGATCGCCAACATGCTGCGCGTATCGATCGGGGAAACGGACGTGGAAAGCGAATCGGACGCCGTCCGGCTCATCGAGACCAACATCGACGACATGAATCCGCAGTTCTATGAACACCTCATGGATAAGCTGTTTGAGGCCGGTGCGAAGGATGTCTTCCTCAATCAGATCATCATGAAAAAATCCCGTCCAGGCGTAATTCTGAGCATCATCGCCGATCCTGCGGGGACCGAAGAACTGATCGATCTCGTGTTCCGGGAAACGACCACGCTCGGTGTGCGCATCTCGGATGTGAAGAAACGCATGATCCTGAAGCAGGAAGTGCGGACTGTCCGAACCCCCTGGGGCGAAGCACGGGTGAAGGTGCGCGTTTTAACCGACGGTTCGCGGACCTATGAACCGGAATATGAGGATTGCAAGGCACTGGCGAATACCGGGAATATCACCATACAAAAAGTCTATGAGGAATTGAAAACACGCGCACGCAAGGAGGAAGAATCATGAATTCTTCCCTTTGGATAATCCGGCGGGGACATCCCGTCCTGGATACCAGCGCCCAGACCGGAAATCTCATGGCATGAAAACGGTATTCAAAAAAGAAACGCTCTTTGAACTCCATCGGATGCGCGAAAAATGTAAGGCCCGGGATTTCCGCTCCATTTTTTTAACCCCGTCTCATTTATACCTGTTTGTGATCCTGGTATTGCGCGCATTGATTATCAGACTGATTCCCTCCCGGACAACGATGTATTTCATCAGGAAACCGATTGACAGCCTGAATCCCGTCAGGCATGAACCCGGATATGTTTTTAAGACTTTCGATCGCTGTTCCGATGAAATTATTCGTTTTGCAGAAGCCCGATCGAGTGAGAATAAAGATCTGATCGGTGAAATCTATCTGGACATCCTGAAAAACCGGTTTCAGAAAGGGGTTCTCGCCTGTTCATTGTTGAATGATAAAAATGATATCGTTTCGATATTCTTTACGTCGAATCAGAGCACTTTCATCGAACAGGTCAGGGAATATTTCGAACCCGAAGATCTTGAAATAATCATTGCTGACATATACACTCTAAAAGAATACAGGAGAAAAGGACTCTATCTGATCCTGTTGAATCATGCGGGAGCGTATTATTTGAAGCAGGGATTCAAATCATTCGTCATGTGGATCATGAAACACAACAGGGCGACAGTCATGGCGCAACTCAAAGCGGGTTTTACATCTGTTTTTCAGACAGTGCGCTTGTTTTCCTGGTTTGGAATCAGTAAAGTCTCCTACAATAAAACGGTTATACCCCTAGATAGACTGTGATTCATTCATGATAACCGTTTAGACCGTCTCTTCACCGCATCGCCTACGGTATATGTGTTATCCTGATTGAAAGTATGCGTCGCGATGATTGATTTCTTCCAATCGGGTCTGATGAATTCAACCTCCGACTCCATATATTCCTTTTCATTTAGACGTGTAATCTCATTCAATCGGTATCCATAGCCGTAACACAGCGAACCATCCTGCGAAGGCCTGATGATCTTCCCCGAATCAACAAAAATCCTGCCGGCGGGTCGGGCCTTCCTGACATCCGTTACCACGGGATTCAACGGATGGGGAATCCAATCCTCTGAAAATAACGAGTCCGAATAAAACAGATAGAGGGCATCATAATACAGATCACTGTTGAATAACGACTCCCTGTCCTGTAGAATACAGGTGAACAGCCACCACTTCTGATGATGAAAAAAAAGGGTTGTATCGACGGCATCCACATTTTCCATCAAATTCATCCTGAATTCCCACTTCAGCGGGAAATCCGTACATTCATACAATTCGATGGTTTTGTTGAGCCGGGTTTCCGGGATCATGAATACGCACCCGCCGTCTTCGAATATAAAAGGATATGACAGGTGATAGTTTCTTTCCAATACCTTTACCGGCTCGTCAAACCCTCCGTTTTCCTTCATTCCGATAACCGATATGTGACCCTTTTCTTCTCTATAAGCAAACTCTTCGAAAAAGATATAATGCCGCTCATTCCGGAATAGAATGAACGGATCGGCCCAGAATTTATTTTCGGGGGGCAGAATTTCCCGGTATCTCTTCAAATCGCTTCTGTCCTTGTTCTCTGCATATATGAGTATCCATTGTTCCCGAAAAATGAAGGTCAGGAATTTTTCTCGTATCAAGGACAAGAGGTGCCTGACAAGGTGTATTAAGATTTGCCGGCCGGGAGTCTCTACCGTATTCTTTCTTTGATGATTCTCTTTCTGCGGGCCGAGTCGCTGATCCGGATGAGAAGCCGCCGTCCCCAGCGACGCGGTTCTTAACAGATCCCCGGACAACAAGGTCAAAGACTTCCAGAATAAATTGTTCCTGTTTCTGTAAACAGATCGTTTATCCGTCATGATATAAGATTCGGAAAAAATGATTTCCTGATCGTTTTCACCACGCATCATGAGCAAACGTACGCGGGTCACGGGATCCCGTTCCATCACCTCCCGAAAGCCCGCACATCTCCAGGAATTGGGCTCTCCCCTTCCGAATTGATACCGCCAGACACCCAACCTTACCGCATTACATATTCCGCCGTGCACCTTCCCGGGGACAAGCTGAATCATGACGTCCAATGGATGCCGGTTGATCACATGCAAATCGTTTTCGGAAAAGCTTCCCCCTGCGTTGCCGGATACCCGGTGTATCCTGATTTCTCCATTCGAAGGGAGCAATGACCGGAGATTCTTTTTTTGAAACGCATCGGGGATATCTGTTTTCTTGAAATAATGACGGTCCGCCCGGCAATACCATTTCAAGAAAAAGGAAAGAAACCTATTATTGTTCGCGGAAGGTATCGCCTCTTTCAGGATGATCCATTCGATTCTCAGAAAATCCAAATCGATCAATCTCTTGATCAGAGTATATTGCCACGCCTCGACGACCAGGGAGTCGAGCAATATGCCGATTTTCAGTTTAGGCTCGCTCATTTATTTTTTCCACCGGAATCGTATTTATTAAAGGGAAGGGTACTGCTTTTTTCCGGATCGGAACAGTTTCCTGCACAAAACAGAGCCCATAAAACGAAAAAAGGGCAAAGGATCTCGCCAATAAAACGTTCCATGGGATTTTGCCTGAATCACATTCTGAATCCAAAGGAAATAATCACCGGCTCTTGTGTTTTTTTGCCTGATCAATGAAACCAAATCACCCGGAACATCGATCCAATAAACCTTCCTTCGTTTCCGTGGTTTGGCCTGAAATGGAAATCCCGTTAAAGATTGATATGCAATCATCAACAAATTATCATCCAAATATTCACAAAGATCGACCTGCAGCCAGATGCGGGGATTGGTTTCAACAAAGAAGAAATCTTGTTTTCTCCGATCAAACTTGAATTCTGTGTTTGAAAACCCTGTCAGGCGGGTTTGGTCGACAAAACGAAAAACTTTTTCTTCCAATTCTTGAATTTCTTCCGTGTGCACAGAAGTCGCGGTCCCAAAATCAACGGGATACTGCCTGATTTTTCTGACCGTATGAAATAATTTGTTACCGCCATTTAATCTGAGCAGATTGATTTCAATGTTGTTGGTCGTGTTCCCGGGAATGATCTTTTGAATAAGAAAATCAATCTTCCTGTTCATGAGCATTTGAACGGCTTTCTTTAACTCATCGGGACAGTTCGCCTGAAACCCCTTATCATTAAAATATTTCCTCCATTGATAGGATTTCCTTGATTTGATAAAGACGGGATATTCTATTTGATCGGCCGATGCTTCCATCTCTTCGCGTGATGAAACCTCAATATATTCCGGCACTTTCAATCCGGCCTTGGCGGCCGCTTCGAACTGCAGTTTCCGGTCGAGCAGAATGCCGACACTTTTCTCGGGAGGTAACAGGAAGTGGGCTCTTTCAGAAAATTCTTGCCGGTATCGATTGAGAAAAAAAACATATTCATCGGATGATGGTATCAGGACGGGTTTATGTTTGAGGCGAGAAAGTCTGTCCTGTAAAAAAAGAAAAAGTTGTTCGGTTTGAAATAAAGGATCGGGACAATGACAGGCCTCGATTAATCTCGAGTGAAAGCCTGGTTGTGTCTTGTCATAATCATAGCCAATAACCTGAATGCCTCTTTTATGTAAAATTCGTGCCGCATTGATACTCGTCTGAAACAAGCCCAGGATGACCACCGGATTCATATATTTCATGGAAATGTCCGAATAATAATTGATCACGTATTATTATTGCTCGAGTCTGACCTGAACACCCTGGGGAGGCGAAAGCCGGCTCAGTTCTGCGTCTGTATGCAATGAGAATCTGAAAAAGACCAGGTTGTCATTGTCCCAGTCGGAAGACCAGATCCAATGAACATCGTCGTCCGTCGAAATATTGGTCACGTTTCGATAGCTCGCCCACGGTGCCGCTGTCCCGTGTAGCCCCCAACTCGTGGCCTTTGGCCATGACAGATCGTCAAAAACAACGTCTTGCCAGCCAAACTGTTCAACCGTAGAGACTCTCCATGTTTCATTGCTCACATATTTTCTTCCCATAAATTCTATTTCAGCCACAAGTCCCGCAACCCCGCCCTTATCAATTCCTTTGATGGCAACGACATTCTTTCCGGGTATCGACAATACCTCATAACGGGTTCCGGTGGACCAGTTGTCTCCTGAACCGATAAACTCCCCGTTGATAAAAAGTTCATACTCATTGTCGGCTGCGGCCGTGACCACAATGGCTTCGGAAACGGCCTCATAAGTCTTTTGTGTGTTCGGTTCGATGATGTTCCCGGCGATGGACAGATCTTTCACATTCTGAACGGTCAGCCTGTAAATTTCACCGGGAGTGTGAGATGTTGTCGTCAGGACGACACGCTTGGATGTCTCATGGAGCCGGGCGAGAGAAACCATGACACCCTGGTCAATTTGATAATTTGTATGGGTTTCCGCCGTCGACCGATCGACAGGCTCATCGAAAGAAATCTCGATGGAATACATACCCGTAGCCATAACCTTGGTGATCTCAGGACCGTTCAGGTCTGCAATCGTTGAGAAATTCCCCGTCAGCGGGGTTTCACTCGCATTCCCGAAATTATCATATCCGATAATCTTGTAGGCGTACTGGGTGCTTTCAGTCAGGTTCTCGTCTTTGAAACTCGGCTTATAGCAGATGCCCGCAATTTTGTTGTTTCGAAATATTTCATAAAACATCACGGTATCACCGTCGCTGGCAGCGGGCGGTGACTGCCAGCTTAAAAGGATTGTCCTCTCGGTCGCTTCATCCAGTTTAAGCCCCGTGGGACTGAGAGGCGGGATTGTATCGATCGCCGTTCCTACATATTTGAGTTTAAAGGCATCCGCGATGACCAGACCATTTGCCTCATTGTTGATCGTCATCCGGACATCTGCATTCTTTGAGAAATAATACTGTCCCAGACTGTTCCATTGGGATAAATGTTTCGATTGATCAATGGTGCGGCTTAAAACTTTATTGCCCTCCACGGTTAACAAGAAAGGCACATCGGTCGCCACCGATGCCGTCACTCCGGGTGCTCCGTGCCATTCAAAAAGTTCATAGACACCGGACACGGATATTGTAGGACGATATATCGCATAACTACTGCCATCACCCGACCAGGCGTATTCGCTTAAATACTGTCCCAACCATCTGAAGCATCCGCTTCCCCATCCGCCGCCTCCACAATCCTTTGTCCATGCACCCACGATAACCGCAGGATCCGACCCGGGAGAGGTGTCGTATTCCGAGTTGTCGATTATAATATCGGTAATCACCGTCTGTTCTGAATTCACCAGAACCATCGCATCACCGAAATATCTGGGCCCTCCGCTCAATGGATTCCCATCCAAGACCCTGGAACTGAAAATTTCCCCGGTGTTCCAGTCAGGATCCTGCCCCCCCTTAAAGGAATAGTATGGCCCATCATATTCTGCAAACTGCTTCAAACCGGCATCCGTAAATGTCACCGGTTCACCGCGGACATTGAGCACCACCACACCCTTTTCGAAAAATCTGACGAAAACGGCATCCGTCCCCACTTTCATTGTTTGATGAGCCTTCGATGTCGGCATGCCCAAATCCACTTCAAATTCATCATAATAAGACATCAGATAATGATCTTTGTATCTGATTTGATGACCGAAGAAACCATTGCCCATCAGTGCTGTACACAGTGCGAAACGCATCAATTGAAAATCATTCCGCACATTCACAGTCTCTGAAACGTTTCTCCAGCCGGGGCAGCCGTCGATATAGATGGCCTGCGGTTCTTGCAGTGTTTCCATTAGGCTCGAATAGGTGCTGAACCCACTATACCATTTGGCTCCGGTGAATCCACCGCCGTATTCAAAAACATACCCGTTGAAACTACTCCGATACGGCGGCAATGTGGTTCCATTAACGACAAATATCTTCTGTGGCGGTAAAGCGGCATCAAGGCCTTGAACAATCTTACCGGCGCCTTCTGTCCATCTCGCGATCACCCAGTCACGGCCGTGTTCATCATAGTCATTAATCCCGTTTCTGTCTAAATCAATATCCCTTTGGGCATCGCCCCAAGGGGCCCCCCAGAGCCCGTCGGTGGCAATTCCGTCGAATACTTTCAAATCCACCAGTTGACTCATATATTCAATGACCGCATCGCTGTACTGTTTACCCCCGACCTTGGGACAAAATTTGGTCAGATCGGCAAGCGTCGATCCTCCCCCATATATTTTTACATGTCCGCCCTGGGAATTTCTCACAATCCATTCATCGTAAAAAGTCTCCACGGCCTGTCTGCCGCCATTGATGTCGCGCGTTGCGACAATCACCGCGTTGGGATTGATTTCCTTGATAGACCGAGCAAAGCTGCTCGACGTAAACGTCGACATGATAAAATCATATTGGGCAAACCATGCCGCCGAAGCACCGCCGCCCCAGTGAAACGCCCCTGTACGTGGATATGTATTGGGGAATTGTCCCGTTGCCGATCCAAAAAACACACTGCACAGGAATCCAATCGTCCATATTTTCCATATTTTCATAAATCCTCCCCGTAACCGGGCTTGTTGTGTAAGATATCCGATGTCTCAAGTCCCAGTTTCTCAGATAAGAGTGTATCATACAACCGAATAAAACCATTAAGCTGGGTTTCCAGTGAATAATGCTCCTGGATAAACTTTCGGGCCTGACGACCCATCCTTTCCATACGCTCCGGATTCCGCAATAACAAGGCCAGCGCCCGGGAAAGCGCCTCAACATCGCCGGGCGGCACCAGGAGACCCGTCACCCCACCTTGAATCACTTCGGGGATTCCTCCGACAGCGGATGCGATAATCGGCAACGAAGCGGCCATGGCTTCGAGGAGCGCGTTCGGCAATCCCTCGGTATAGGAGCATAACACAAAAAGATCCATCACGCCCAGCAGTTCGGGAATGTCTTTCCGGAAACCCAGAAAACGAATTCGATCGCCGACACCCGCCTTTTCAGCGAGTGAAAGCAACCGCTCTCTGTCCGGGCCGTCTCCTACGAATATACAGGCCATATCCGGGAAATCGTAAGCGATGCGTCTGATAGCCTGGATCAGGAGTGGATGCCCCTTATAGGATTCCAGCCTACCGACCGTCCCGATGACCGGCCAATTCCGTTCTAAGTTCAACGCTTTAAGGCAATCAGGCCGATTCTGTTTATATTTCTTCAAATCCACGCCATATGGAATCAAATCAATTTTTTGGGCTGGAATACGGCGCCATTGGATAAGACTGCGCCGAACATCTGAAGAAACCGAGACAATACGATCCATTTTCTTAGCCGCCCACCGGTAACCGATACGACGTTGAATCGGATGATGAAATACATTATTCTCATGAGAGACGGTCTCCCAGGAAATCCGGATCGGAACACGGGCCAGGATTCCGGCCATTGTACCGATGACATCGGCATAGAAGAGCGTCGTTTGGACTATTTGCGTTTTTTCTTGGCGCATTAATGAAGCAACACGTTGTACCTGCCTGAAATCAAAGGCAAAACGTTTTGAGAAAACAAAAGCAGATACGCCGATTTGTTCGAAGGCCTCGTGAAGCACGCCCCCCTGACCAACGCTGCAAATGGTCTGAACGATCCGGTTTGAATATCTCTCGTGGATCAACCGAACGAGTTCGAGCAGTTTAAGTTCCGCTCCGCCAATTCCAAATCCATTGACAACATGCATCAGACGCACAACAGGTTTTTCAAAGCTTATTTTTTTTGTTTTTCCGGGTTCATTCATAATCGCCGCAAGACTTATCGAAGATTTGTCGCTTTTTTTACAGTTTTGCCTGTCTGTTCTCGGAATTTTTTGCATCCCCTACCCGGGTATTCAGCTGCCCTGTCAAACCACGTGAGAATACAGCATAAACTGAGCCAAATATATTTATACAAATCATCTTAAAACCCTTTGATTTTTTCCGCCGCTGTCCGCAACAAACCCACATCAATCTGATCTTCAAATTGAACAGAAAGATCGATCGACATCCCATCTTCAAGACTTTTTTCGTCAACCACGCATGACTTCTTCGATGATTCGGTGCCAGTCACGTGCTTTATGTGTCCATGTATGGGCTTCTCGGATTTTCTTCGCGGCCCGGCGCCCCAACGCCAGACGTAACTCTTCTTCACAGATCAGCCTTTTGATACCGCCGATCATGGCCTCTGTGTCACCCGGCGGGTAGATCAGACCATCGATTTCATGCGTAATCAATTCTTCGATCTGACCTATCTTTGAGCTGACAACAGCCTTTCCACATGCCATATACTCAAATATCTTGACCGGGGAATAGTAAAATAAGGGCAAATCCGGATAGGGTGCCAGGAGAATATCCAGAGCAGCCAGATAGGATGGAATCGACTCATGCGGTATCAATCCGGTAAAAATAACCTGACCTTTCTGCACGTAGGGTTTCAATTGCTTTTCCAGCGTATTCTTCATCGGCCCCCCGGTCCCGATCAACACGAAGGCGACCTGATCCTTATCGTGTAGAATTTCCTGTATGATCCGGACAAGATGGTCCATGCCATGCCAATAGTGAAAAGATCCTGAAAATCCGATCGATATCCGGCCACCCAGATTCAATTGTCGCCGTACTGGATCTCCGTCGATATCCGGATGAAAAAAACGGACATCCGCTCCATTGGTAACGACAGACAGTTTGGAAGCCGGCACCCCCATCTGAATAAAATGTTCTTTCGCCGCCGTTGAAACACAGATCGACCGGTCGGCAAGAGAAAGCATCTTTTTTTCGAACCATTCAGCCAAGCCGAAATAGGCATAGAACTCGGGATGAAAATGATGGATCTCATAGGTACCGGCAGCATCGGCCTCGATGATCACCGGCAGATGTTTCAGGCGGCCGATCAGCAAACCGCTGAACAAAAGCATGGCGGATCGGACGATCAACAAGTCCGGTTTTTCACGCTGGACGATATGATACTCTTCGATAAAATATTTTATATTGCTGAGAAATTGTTTGGGTTCATGCAAATATCTTGAAAGCCACCGTTTAAACCACGATCGTCTTCGATTTGTCCGTGCGTCCGTGACTTTCGGCTGACTCTTCCGCCAGTATATCTTGAGTACCCCGACCAATGGCCGCAAAGTCTCCATCAATCGTTCGGCTTTGCGTGTGGACCCGATCGACATCCCGTACAGATCATACAGATAATTAAAATATAGAATTTTCATCAATCGTCCTCTGGGGGGTTGGTCTTCTCGATGAGGTGACGGTAAACTCTCATAATTTGCCGATAATGCAGATCCGGATGAAACAGCGCTTCGGCATGGGCCCGTGCGTTGCGGGCCATGACTCGGATCTTCATGGGATTATCCAAGAATCCTTGTATGCAACGCCGTAAAGCCATGACGTCTCCGGGAGGAAACAAATCTCCTGTTTCTCCCGACAGAATGAGCTCTGGAATTCCACCGATTGCCGCGCCGATAACCGGTGTTCCCACGGCCAACGCCTCGTAAATGACTAACGGTGAATTTTCATACCATTCTGAAGGACACACCAGAAACTGGGCTCTTGAAACCAGTTCCTGAACCGCCTGCTTGGGCTGATTTCCCAAAAAGCTGACATGCTTCAGTTTGAAATCCGCCGCGAACTCTTCCAGTGTCGGCCTTAGCGGGCCATCTCCCACTATCTTCAGGTTCCCGTTCTGAATCCCGGCCATTGCTTTTAACAGCGTAACCAATCCCTTCTCGTGAGACAAACGCCCGACAAAAACAAAGTAATCGTCATGATCCGGTTCGTAATGGAACGCGTCCAGATCCAACGTATAGAACAGATGATGAATCCGGTTTCCCGGGATCCCGCCTTCCACCAGTTTACGCTTCATGAAATGACTGGGCGAGTGAAAGACACCCACCGTCTTGTAAATGCCGATACTCCGGTGCAGCCATGCTTCCAGGGCAATCGCCAGGCCCGCATTGCGACTCTCTCTGTGGCAACGTGTTTTTATGGGATAAAAAGGGCAACCCTTCAAACACTTTTCACAAATCTGGCCGGTTCCAGGATTATAAAGCCGATAATTGGGACAAATCAATTTGTATTGATGAACCGTTTGGATCACCGGAATCCGGTGTTTCCTGAATGCATGGAGGATCGAAGGAGATATCTGATGATCGATCATGTGAAGATGGGCGATATCCGGCCTGTACTTTAGAATCAAGGCTTCAACGGATCGTCTCGCTTCCCGGGAATAAAATATCCGTACGGCCTGGCGGATCCTGTTCCGGAAGGAGACCGTATCATCGTAATCAACCTGTGATACAAAGTAGGGTTCGGTCGCGGCTTCGGCATTTTCAGGATGACGCATCGCAAATGGAACGACAGTATGTCCATGCCTCTCCAAAAGCGCCGACAATTCGAACATATACCGTTCGGCGCCTCCCTTGATAAAATAATACTTGTCGACCATCAGGATCTTGAGCAGAGGATGCTTACGTTGATTTCCACTCACATCCGTTTGATGGATTTCCATGAAATTTCGTCCCAAGTAAATGCCTTAAGAATAAATAAGACCATAAAATAAAGCGCTGCCGCAGTGGGTATCACCCAGAACATTGAATGCTGCCGCGTCATGATGATCCAGAAAATCATGACACCCAACGCCCAGGGGATTTTCTTGATGCCATTAAATTCCGACAATCTGGCGATCCTGCGGCGAACCACAATCACAAATCCAATGAAAATGACCAGTTCGGTTCCCACGGCCGCTACGGCGGTTCCTATGTAGGAAAACAAGGGAGTCAAGACCACATTTAAAATGATATTGCACACGAGCCCGACAATCTGAATTTTTATCAGCTTGTCTTGCAGGTTGGTTGCCTTTAACAGGCTGGAAAGAAACAGATTATAAAAAATCAAAGCTGCCGCCCAGATAAAAATCCGGAAAACGGGAACCGTCGGCATAAATTCCTTGCCGTAGATCAGAATCACCACGGGCTCTGCCAGAAACATGGCCCCGGCGACCATGGGAAGACTTAGAAATGTCAGATACCGAATACACCGATTGAAGATGGATTGTATCATCATGGGATCTGTCTGGTAGGCCAAAGAAACCCTGGGATACGTGGCGGCGAACAAGATAGTGGGCACTATGTTCGTGATTGTCAGAACCCGTACCGCCGCAGAATACCAACCCACCAATTGTTCGCTGCCGATCATCGATAGAATAATAATTCCGATATAATTATATACCGTGGCAAGAATAAGGGACAAACCGAGGGGGAATCCATTCTTCAACAAATCCCAGAGCTTCCTCCAACTGACCGGAACACCCGATAAAGACAAACCGAAAAACCGCCGTAACAGGATAAAACTGAGAATCAGACTGAAAAAACCGCTGACGACAAACACCAGACAGAAGGCAAACAATCCCCATCCCTTCAGCAAGACAAAAATGCCCAGTGCCGTCGCCAATATCTTTTCCAAAACAATCACAATAGTCTCAAACTCCATGCGTTCAAATGCCTGGAAAACGGCAATGTTCAACTGGCTTATCGAAGTCAACACGCCATACATTGAAAAAAGAATAATCGCGATATTCGTATCCCGTGGATACCGAGTTAATCCCAGGTACAACACCAGAAACAGGATATCAACAAGAACGAGTCCCCCCTTGATCCAGAGTGCATTCCGAACGATATCGGCCGCATTGTCGCGACAACGGGCGACTTCCCGGGTGATCAAATGGTTGATACCCAGATCGTTGAGCAGGGTGACGAAGAACATCACGGTACTTGCCAGGGCGTACTTGCCAAACCCCACATCGCCCAACGCGCGTGCCGCAATCGGCAAAGTTACAAAAGCCAGAAATTTCTGAAAAAACTGGCCGATGGCAACATAATATGAATTCTTTTTTAAACTGGCTGTCTTCATCTTAAAACTTTTATTCGGCTGCACTCCTTTTTTCAGAAATTATAACCGTCTCGTCACGGTGTGTCGAGACGACTTTTTGGACGGTAGCAATGAGTACATGATACCGCCCCCCATGTACATCTGAACGATAAGCTGTTCGCTGCGGATATCGGGTCCGGCCATGAACGCCACACAGATTCCGAGTAAGCCGGTCATGATGCCGACAATCAGATTGATGGAAAATAAATCGTTGGTTCGGATCCCGCGCAACCCGATATAAAAAAATTTCAACAAAGTCAGGATGAAAAGGATGCCGCCGGGGACACCCATCTCGGCGGTTATATAGAGATATGAATTATGCACCATGTAAGCATATTGTCTGGCGCGCCATTCCTGCCTTTCCGTGGACGTTAAGTAATCATAGGATACCAGATGGTAATTTCCCATCCCGGTGCCCAACAAGAAACGATCCGCTATAATGCGTCGCGAAACACGTATTTGATCAAATCGCACATCAAACGCATCTTTCCGGTCGTCACCGAACTGAGCCTGAATTGTGGAAAGATAATGAAGCAAGAAAATACCACCCAGGGCCAAGAATACACTGAATGTCCATCTGATGCGTGGTTTGAGCTTGTTTTGGCCCATGCTTAAAATAAACATAATCGCCATGGATGTGCCGAATGCCACCCAGGGTCCGCGAGCGAGGCTTACCAGAAATGTAAGCAGCCCGCATCCGCTTAAAATCGCATATTTTATATTCTCACGACGGGTTCTGGCCCGATAAAACATCGCGAGACGGATAAAAATGGGAAGCAGTAATACCAGATAATTTCCGAGATAATGGGGAACATAAAACGTACCCGTCGCCCGCCACCGATGATAAGACAAATTCAGAAAACCCAGGGGGGGCATCCCAATTCGCCATTGCCATACCGCAAGTATAAATTCCAGAACAAGGCCTGAACCTAAACCGAGCAGAATCACCTGATAATCCCGGCGGGTTCGCACCAGGTTCGCAAAACAGACAAACACGATATAACCACGTAAAAACTTTGAAAATTCAGCCAAGGCCCATCCGGGATTTTGAGCCGGGATTGCCGTAACCAGCATCCATATCAGGAAAAGGATGAAGACGAGGCTGACTCCGCGGAGATAAAACTGAAACCGTTTCCCCTGAATCAAACCATAGAAGAAAAGTGCCAGGATCGGCATGTCATACATAAAGATTCCGGTAAAACGGTAAAAGATCCATCCCACTGTGAAGACAAAATAAAAGCTGATCAGAAACAACAACGCCTCTTTACGCCGGTGCAGGATCAACGCCGCCAGCGTACTCAGCAATCCAATGATGTAAACCAGTTCTTTCATCTATTCACCGCAACTTCATATCCTTGTTTCTTCTTTGTCTAAACTTTTGGACCGCAAAATCAATTCCGTGACCGCTCAACACCATCATCAAGGGTTCAATCGGGATTCGATAGCGGGCCTGAGTCATGAAAAAAGCATATCCCAAATTAAATGTGGCGATAAAAAGCAACATCGGCAGCAAATCTCGCCATTTTTTTTGTGGGACGGTTGAAATACCGGCCAATGCAGATAGCAGTAAGAACGTGCTGGCAATACAACCGATCCACATGTAAACGTTGGAACTAAATACGTTCGATGAACTGACGCGTCCGGGCCAAGGATTCCAGAAATGAATCAGTTCAAACATATACTTCGTTAAGAAATCACCCGGATTTCTCAGAAAGTAATTAAAGTAGGTCGATAATCCCGGGGGGGCGGCATCCTTTTGATTCTCGTATACCAAAGCCACATGATAGGCCGGAAGTCCCTTTTCCACACGCCATAACCGCAGGTATCCGATCGGGTTACGCCATACCATATATCCATCCGCAGAATCAATCGATTCTGAATCAAGAAGCAGGGCTATTGCGGCCCGATTGACGCCGTGATTATTTGTTCCTTCTCCCCACATCACGGTAACTCGGTCCACGTTTCGTGCATTGCGGTTTATCGCCACACGACCCCAGGCAGGTTTTTCTTCCCGGTTGATCAGCGCCCCTTCCGAGAGCACGGTGGACGAATCGGTGCTCCAGGTCTGCCCCGGTTCACTCCGATCAAAATGATCCTGTACCATCCAGGCATCATCTTGACTGCCTGCCAGAAACCGGTCGATCCGGGCATTTACGCCCCCCGAAATCAAAACACCCGTATAGGTATCTTTGACAGTCACTGAGGAGTCGTGAAGTGTACCCACCCAACTGCTGTTAACATAACAATCAAAATAGACTTTCGAATCGTCCTGCCTTGTTTCAACCGTGAACGTGTCTCCTGTTACGATTTCTTGATACAGTTTTTCCAGTTCATGGCTGGACTGCAGATTTTCAAATGTGTTGGTTAACGCCCGAATCGGGACTATCCGGTTAAATATCCGGTAATTACGTATGGTCCAGGGTGTGATCATCAGTAAAATTCCCAGCATCCATATGGTCCAATCGGTCAGCACACGGCCTTTCTCTTTTCGGCGAAGGAGAAGCCAGCCCGATGAAAAGAAAACAAACAACAGGACAATCGGAAATATCTGAACCACTATGCCGTAAGCCAGGCTTCCGGCAAACAGGATTCCGCGTGATTCACGCTGCTGAAATTCGACAAGCAGTAAAATGACAAGCATAATAAAAAAGGTGCCCAGGGCGGTAGGATATAGCATGCCACTGATAAATATCAGATATGGTGAAAAAACCGCAATCGTTGCCCCGGCCAACGCCGCAAAAGCACCGAATAGTCGGCCAATCATACGGTACAAGAACATGCAAATTAGACTGGTCAATACGGCCTGTATAACGCGAGTCCATGCGAAGCTCACACCAAAAATACGATAAACCGCACCGAGAAACAACGGATACGCCGGTTCCAAAGCGTATACCTGGGGTCCATCATGCACGTTGAACAGACTTTCGCCGAATCCATTACCCTCCAGCAGACTGACAGCCGCGTTGTGATAATGAACGGTATCATAAAAGTACCATTTGTCCTCGAGTATGGTGATATAGAGCAGCCGCAATATCAGCGCGATTCCGAATAAGATCCACATCATTCGTTTTCCGGCTATCAATTCATTCCGCATGGACATGTTCTCCTTTAATGGGAGGAAGACCCCGTCTCCTCATCCCGAGATAACTCTTGGCGGTGTACCAAACGAATGCCGCGAAGGCGGGCGAAGCCCGCCACACTTCCCACAAACAACAATTCGCCCGCCGTATACCAGAGCCGACCGGTGATGGCGATCAGCACGGAAACGGTATCGGGTAATACGTGTTTTAACCCGATAAGCAGGATACCCTCGCGAACACCTATTCCGGCAGGCGCAAAAAGACTAAATATCCCGACCAACGCCGCCAGTTGATACAACCCGGTCAGAAACAGAAAAACTGAGACCGGGACCGGATAAAAGGCACGTACAAAATAAAAGAAAGCCACCCCGAAAATCAACCAGGTCACACAATACCGGCCCACCAGTTTCAGAAACACCGAATATTTCAGCGTCTGCACGATACGCGGACGGTGAAATAAATCGGACAAGAAATTCATCACGACCCGCAAAACCGGAGGATACCCCCCTAAAAAAACCACACCCAAACAGAAGATCAACCAGGGCCGATAGGCCTCGAGGAAACGAATTTCGATAAAAAACATGGAAATGATCAATATAATCAGAGCCGCCATGATGCTGCATATGCTTTCCAGAAGAAAACAAAATGTAATCCGTTTTTTCGACTGTTTCTCAAGACCATAAAAATAAATACGCCCAAGCAAAAAGAACACCTTACCCGGAAAATATTTTCCTAGCATGCTGTAAGACCAGGCCACCGCAGCCCTATCCAAAGGAATCTGAACACCGATTTCTTTGGTAATCCGTTGCCAGTTTAGTAATTTACCAAACAAATACACCCAGAATCCCAGGAGAGATATGGACAGCCGCACCGTATGAATATGAAATTCATACTGCTTCAGGTCATGATAATTCTTTACCACAAACCGCCCGATGTAAAAAAAGATCACGGCCAGGATCATGACCTGTAAACTTTTTCGAATCAACGACCTCAAAAACCGGTTTCCTTAATAATTAATCATGCTTTTCATAATCGCCAAATAAACGTATAGTAAAGGCCTGGGCATATGAAACAATAGGGACTCCCCAAAATGGCTCTGAGAAAGTCGCACGTTCAACAAGTACATGAACGCCCCGATCCAGTCATTGATTCGAGGCATATGATTTCCGGCATACCGGATCCTGAACCCAAACATCCTTCCGAGTTTGGCCCTCGCCGCAATATTTTTCTTTTTAAAAATCAACGCCCGTTTCTGGGCGCGCATCACGGATTCCGGCGGTACGGACATCAGATGCAGGATACCCTTTTCGTTCAATATGTGCAAGAGTTCATCCGCTTTTCGGGTACGTGAGACAATCCCGGTATGTTTGATCGGATTCTTCTTCATCTCGCGGAGCCACACATCCCCGCAACTCATGTCTGCATGTTCGGCGGTTTGATCCATGCATGAAAGACACCTCTCGACGCAATGATAATACAGATTTTGATAAAGCCCGAATTTAAGAAAAGGAATCATCCTTTCCGACCCATCTTTAAATATCAGATGGCTTTGCCCACGCCAGTGGCCTTTTCGAAAATAAAATTGTTTGATTTCACTTTCATTTATCCCCTCTTTTTTTAAGACGCGATGGATGAGGGCGGGTTTTGAGGCATGACCGCAAAACAAACCAATGGTTAAAACAATCCGTTTTCGCAATTCAGGGTCACGCGCTTTCATTTTCTCAATGGCCCGGATTTGACAAGGCAGGGCGACTACGGCAAACCGGCCCATTTTATTTCTCAGTTCAGCCACACGGTGAAGCAATGGGAAATCCAGGTAAATGCTCGTTCGAGCGCTTAAAATTTCTTCGCATGAGCGTGCCAAGAAAGACTCCGCCGATAACCTGCCTGCCTGAACGGTGATCCGACTGACCACGGCGCCGTCAATATCGCCGGTCCCAAGCAGACCCATTAGAATGGCGCTAACCGCACCGCCGGAGGCGGCTCCCTCACGCACTGTGGGTTCCATGGCATGTCCAACATAACATCCATGAATATGGCCGATTTGAGATTCTATATCCATCATTTATCCTAACCCGTTCTTCTGAGCACCGCCAATGCCAGATCAGCATTGGCCTCCGCTTTTCTTTTGACCCCGGGTAAACTGGTTCTGATCTGCTTCACCACCTCGGATCGAACGCCGATGAGATCATGCGTCTTATTCTCGAGCGTCGCGCTTGTCAACTCAGAAAAATCGATGCTCCACTCCTTAAGCAGAAACATGTCCAGCACTTCCTGGTATTTATGGCTCCATCCGATCAAAATCGGCGGAACGGATTCGGCCAGAGACGCGACCATGGCATGGAACCTTGATGTTGCCACAAAATCCATTTGACGGATGAGCACACGCAATGCTTCTGCGGACAGGATCTCCTGGATCCACAAGCACGCGTCGCGTCTCTGGACGCGGCTCCACACCCGGCCGCAAATCAAGCGGTCATTGTTCTTTTCAAACCGTAAATTCCGCCGCGCCGAGTGCGCGAAAAGAACCGGCTGAAGCCGGCATTCCGTTACCAGCCAATCCATATATCCGGCGATGATATCGGCATATGCGATTCCGTGTTTACGGCAATAACGATCCACAACCGCAGAAGGAGAAATACCGACACGCCGGCTTGCCCCGACGGGCAGCAACTTCTGAACCGTTTCTTCGGCCGCTTCTCCCACCGGCATGGAGAAAGCGGCATCTGCAAATACCGGAACAGAATCAAGTCCAATCTGTTTTAGGTGCGCGGCGGTTATGTGTCCTCGAGCGACAACGGCATCAATCCGCGACAGCAGGACAGAAGCCAGCATCCTGTTCCAGAAATGTTGAAACGGCCCCATGGCTTGTGCATACCGGATGGTTTTACAACCCAGCAGCAACGGAATCGCGGTCATGATTGCATTATAAAGTATCAGTATTCCCCTGCCGTCAACAAAACTGATTCCGCTCAGATCGACCACAAGATCGGCCGAGAGGAGGCCTTTTAGAGTGGACGGCCGACGCAAAACCCGTACCCCCAGGCGCCAAAGCAATGCAGCGGGGAAAAGGCACCCCATCATGTGAGCCGGTTTACATGCCACGATCCGGAGCCGGGAATCACGGTTTTCCTGAGAATCGTCTGTCGGATAAACGGTATAAAGATCAAACCACGCATCCGGAATCCGGGAAGCCAATTGGGCCACCGCGGCTCGCGCCATGGCTTCTGCGCCCTTGTTCCCGGAAATGCTTGCCCCCAGCAGGGCTACCCGTGTCATGATTCACCCTTCCCTTCCCGGAAAGAAAACATATCTAGGGTATGCTTGCGGAGCCGCAGCAGAATCTCCTCCAGGATCCGTCGCTGACGACCCAACATGTCGGCAATAAGCGCCAATACAATCAACAAGAAACCCATAAGGAGTCCCACGGCGCTTCCGATCAGCAGAGACCGATAGGGACTGGTATGACCGGTGAGAAGCCAGTGAATTAATACGAATGCACCCGCCATAAAACCCAATCCCAGAATAATAAGACCCAGTGTGCCGAAAAAAGCCAGCGGTTTGATATCCCGAACGGCACGCAACATGATCATGGATGTGTTTACAGCATATCTGAACAGATTATTTGCGACCCTGGATTTCCCGTGCTCCCGCATCCCCCGGACCGGCAGCGACACCTCAGTCATCCGAACATGCTTGTAGGCCAGATCGATAAAACTCTCCTGGGTATATGTAAACCCGCCGAAAAGATTGAACTGAAACGCCGCTTCCCGGCTGTATGCCCTGAAACCGCATGAAACGTCGGTGAAATGCGTACCGCCTATCAGCCTGTTTACCAGACCCGTAATACGCCGGTTACCCCATTTCTTGACCCAGGGCATTCGCGGCACAAGTTCGGGATCGGCAAATCGGGTGGTCGTGACAAAGTCTGCCCTGTTCTCCAGGATTGGGGCGATCAGTTCCGGAATGTGTCCCGGATCGAACTGTTCATCCGCATCGATATTGACCACCACATCGCCTCCTGAAGACAGTGCATACTCAATGCCTGTCCAGAAGGCCGAGCCAACCCCACGGTTTTTTTGATGTGAAATCACCGTGGCGCCGGTTTCTCTGGCAATATATGCGGTTCGGTCTGAAGAACCATCATCTACAACCACGACCTCCAGGTCCGTAATCTGCGGTATCCGGGTCGGAACACCCCGAATTACACGTGCAATGGTGGCCTCCTCATTGAACGCCGGAATAATGACAACAAGTTTCATCTCTTATTCCCATTTCATAAGGTGCAAGGTATTGGGCGATTACACATCTCGAAACATCACTCCTGGTTCATCCGCCTGAACAAACGCTCGTAATGGTCTGTGATCCGATCCCAGGTATACTCTGCTTGAATGCGGGCAACCGCTCTCTTTCGATACATGGCGACGATTTCTTCTTCCTTCAAAAGTCTTTCAATCAAACCGGCCAAGCCTGACGTGTCATAAAAATCATGAATCAACCCGGCATCGTGAACCACCTCGCGATGCTCGGGCACATCGTGCGCAATCACGCAATTACCATATCCGAGCCCCTCAAGAAGGGCGGGATGCGTTCCGCCCACCTCTGTCCCCTGCACATATAAATACGCATTGGATTGCAGGGCGCGGTATCCGTCTCCAAATACGTATCCGGTAAAGACAATCCGCGGATCTCTTGTCTTCTTCAAGTCTGTGATATAGTCTGAACTGTAAGGGGCGTCCCCGACGATCACCAGTCTTTTGTCGGTCCGGACTCGCTCGAATGCCGCAATGACGCGGTGGGCATTGTTCTCCGGTTCCAATCGGCTGACATAAAGCAAATAACCGCGTGGAACGAGATTGAATCGGCCCAGTATCTCTTCCGAATCGGGGGGAGAAACCGACGCCCCGTATGGGATAAACGTAGATGGTTTATGAAACCGCTTATCATAATACATCTGAATATTCCTGGAATCGGTTATGACCCTGTGGGGTAAGAGTGTGGCGAGCCATTCACCAAACCTGTATGCCATCCGGCCGGCGCGGTTCCACTTGGCCCGTTGCCATTCAAGACCATCCACATTGATGGCCACCTTCTGTCCCGCCAGTCTCGGCACAACGGTAAAAAGGCTGTTGATACTATTACACACAAGCACAACATCAAAATCTTGAAACAACCCATGAAACACGCTGAGACAGGTATGCGCTACGGTGTCAAAATATTTATGTGTGATGGTCGGAAGGACCACCAAACGGACTCCGTGATATCGGTTTGTCTCATACTGCATATGATGGAAACGGCAATAAACCGTCACATCATGACCACGTGCCACCAAACGCACACTCAACTGTTCGGCAAATGTCTCGAACCCTCCGTAATTGGCCGGAATGCCTCGCGTTCCCAGAATGGCTATCTTCATGACTTGAATATCAATCCGTAAATTTCATCTTTGTTAATCTCTCCGGTTATCCAAAGGAACGCCGTATAGACCACCAAACCCATGCCGAGTGCGCCGATCCCCGCAAAACCCTGAACGGGGATCAGGCGTGAGACCGGCCACAATACAAGCGCGGAGATGGAAATCCGGAAAAAGGAGCGGATGGGTAACTGTATTCTGAATTTTCGAAATACCAGACAGAAACTGGCTAAAGCACCGAACCCCAGACTGACAACCATCGCGACGGCCGCGCCGATGGCCTGGAAACGGGGAATCAAAGTCAGGTTCAGGATCACGGCCAGGACGACCGTAAAAAAAATCAGGATGAAAGACAGGGCCGGCCTGTGATCCGCATTCAGAATCGTGGTGAACAAATTGATAAAGGAAAGAAGCGTCACCCCCCAGACGAGGATGGAGAGGACCGGCGCGCCCGGTGAGAATTCCGGCTTGAACAGGACGGTGATCAAATCACGGCTGCCGAGCGAAATGAGCACCGCGACGGGAGCCAGGAAGAGCCAGAGGAATCGAAACGCCTGGCTGATTGTGACGAGCACATCCTGGTGATTCCCGGAAGAAATACCGGAGGACAGGACCGGAAGGAGCGCAGCAGAAACCCCGATAAACAGGTAGAAAGGAATCTTGGCCAAGAGGGATGCCACGCCATAATAACCCACCCCATCCAATCCCAGAAAATATTTGACGAACCAGAGGTCCATATTCAGGAGCAACTGGAGAACCAGAAAATAAAGAATGGACGGAAGGGTAAAACGAATCATGGAAATTCGCCGGTCGAATCGCATCCCGGGTTGTGATCGGAGCATAATAAAACCGATCGCCGCGCCGATCACGGCGGACAGGGGATTGGCCCAGAGGGCGCCGACCACGGAACGGGTCTGCATGACCAGAAGAACACCGACAAGCAGTTTCGCGGCGCCGTAACAGACGAGGAGCAAAGCCTGTCTGTGAAACGCCTGCCGGCTGTTCTCGAAGGCGACGAGAAGATGGAAAAACCCGATAAACAGGATGTCGATCACGGCCAGCCGGATAAACGTCGTGAGCAGATGATCCCCGAACAAACGGGATATGCGGGGTGCGCACAGGAATGTGATGCCGAACAGGCACAGCGCGATCACGGTCTGCACCTTCAGGGCAAAGCGGAGGATGGCGCCGGACTGATCGGGCCTGGCCGCGGCGTATCGCTGCACGGCATAGGGCAGTCCGTTGACGAGGAAAATCTCGAACCATTGCAGGATGCTCATCACCAGAAGATAAATGGCGTAATCCGGAACGGAGAGCTGACGCGTCAGGATAAAATGGTAAACGTACCCGAGGACGAGGACGAATCCCCACCCCAGGACGAGATGGAATGTGCCCTGTTTAAAATGCATTTTCCCCGCTCGTTTCGGCATCCCAGGCGTACACGGCGACGGTTCCCCGGCCTGTATACAGGGGTTTCTCGAACCGGGTGTCGATATAGGTCCGGACCTCTTCGGGGATATAATTGGAATGAGTCAGGTGAAAATCGCTCACCATCATCCAGCCGCGCGGAGATCCGGCCACGATATCCCGGAGTTGTTCCAGGGACCGGACGCAGGGGAGACCGGCATAGATATCCACAGGGTTTCCGGCTGAATCCACGATGTTCTTTTCGATCGCCTGGTTCAGATTCGCCCAGTTCAGTCCGTAATCCGCACGGATCCCGTAATAAAGCGCCACCTGCGGCAGCGTGGCCACAATCACATCCCCCTCGCGTGCGCCGGACCTGACGATGGACGAAGCCTCACGCCATTCTTCCGGTGTCACGGCGAGATTGGTGACGCCGTCCGGCAGCCGGGGAATGTTGAGGGTGATGCGCAGCCAGGGTGAAATCACAAAAAGCGCGGCGACCAATAACACCACCGCCCGGCGGGCGAGCGTTGCATTTCGCGCGACACCCTTGAACCGAAGAATCTCCGAATCGGCCCAGTGCACGAGCCCGTAGGCGGAAACCATGAGAAAGAGCGGATAGACGTAAAAAAGATAGGTCGGTGTCCGGTGGGTGAACACGAAGGACAGAAGCACAAAAACCGCACCGAAAACCGAGATGTTGATCCATCCCTCCCGTTCGCCCCGGGTGACGTGCCGGACGACGCCGATAAAAAAGAACGCGGCCAGGGGAAATCGCCACGGCGAAATCAGGAATTCGAGGAGGACCATCGGATGTGTCGCGGCCGGATCGCCGGCCGCCCACGGGGGTGTATATGAGAAGGCTTCGGCGGCCAGGGCGCGCACCCGGGGGACGAGCGTCCAGACCAGGACCGTACCGGCCGCACCGGCGGCGAGAGCGAGGCTGTATTTCTGAATCCAGCGGAAAGGCGCGTCCTTCTCGAGGAGCGGCGACATCATCCGTATCAGCAGATAAACACCGATCGCGGGAATCAGGAAGACGGCCAGCATCTGGACCCAGAGGACTGCCGCCAACCACAGCCCGACCCCGACCAGGAGGTAAGCCGGCGAGATGCCGGATCGGGACATGTACCGGATCAGCCGGTTCCCTGTTTTTCCGGAATCCGCTTTTTCTGCGTCATCACCGGATTCGAACCCCCGGAGAAAGAAATAAAGGATCAGCAGAGTGAAGAGCTGGAGCAGGGTGTACATCCGGGAAACGCGCGACCATCCGACCTCGAAATTGGAAAAGGTCATGAAAAATGCGGAAACCAGGGCGACCCGGTCTCCGTAAAGCCTCCGGGCCAGGCCCGCGACGAGCAGAATCGAAAGGATGCCGAACACGGCCGCGGGCAGCCGGGCCCCGAACTCGTCGAATCCGGTCAGGCGGAATGAACCGGCGACCAGGGCGGTGAATAGCTGGGCGCGTCCGTACCCATGGCCCGAGGGGAGAACATCCCGGCCTGTCTCGAGAAGAGACCGGGCGGCGAAGGCGGAATTCACCTCGTCGACCCACATGCTGGCATGGCCCAGCCGGACCAGTCTGAGTGTGGAACCGATCATCACCAGTCCCACCAGCAGGAAAATAAAATGGGATTTCTTCATCTGAGCCTCACCCATTATTGGAATGCAGTCTGACTTTTTTGAATAAAACTGACGGATGAACTCCCGCCCTCTTTCCCTTTTCCGACATCCACACCCTTCGTCACTTGTAACTTGTAACTCGCAACTCCCCTTTGCCCACCTCTCACCCCTTACCACTTACCTCCCGATTCAAATACCGCCACAGATATTTCTTGTAATATTCCGCCGTCTTTTCGATGCCGATCCTCAGATCATGTTCCGCCTTCCACCCGGTCGCCGCCTCCAGTTTGGCTGTGGACACGACGAACCGCCTGATGTCGATCTTCTCGCGCGATCCGGGAAACGGGATGTGGACGATCTCGCCCTTGCCCACTGCCCGGACGACCTCGCGGACCATCTCGATGAACACGGTCTCGACGCCGGATCCGACATAAAAGACTTCTCCGTCCGTCTGTTCTGATACCGCCGCGCGGACGAAGGCGTCGACCACGTCGTCAATATACACATAATCGCGGGTCTGCGATCCGTCTCCGTAGACCGTGATGGGTTTTTCCTGCATGGCGTTGGCCATGAACCAGTTCAGGATCCCGTAAAACCCGGCGTGCATCTGGCAGCGCGGACCGTATACATTGTTCAGCCGCAGGGAGACAACCGGCAGTGCATATACATGGTGATAGAGCAGCAGGTACTTCTCCCCGGCGAGTTTGTTGATTCCGTAGATATCGGTCGGCCGGTCGGGATGCGTTTCGTCCACCGGCATGGATTCCGGTTCGCCCGCCTGCCCCCGGGAACCCGCGAAAACCACCCTGGGCGGTTGACCGGACTTCCGGGCGGCCTCGAGCACATTCAGGGTGCCCGTGCAGTTGATTTCGGCGTCGAGCCGGGGATCGCTCATCGAGATTTCCCGGCCGACCTGGGCGGCCATGTGAAACACGATGTCAGCCTGTCCGACGAGCGGCGTGACCAGATCCCGGTCCCGGACATCGCCGCGGATGAACCGGACGTCCCGTTCGATTTCACGGATGTTAAAGGGGTTCCACCCGTACGGCTCGAGACAGGCATCGAGGAGGGTGACCTCCGCGCCGAGACGGACGCAACGGTGCGCAAGGCTGCTTCCGATGAAGCCCAGCCCGCCGGTGATCAGGACGCTTCGGCCTTTGAGCCGGTGATAGGGAAATGATGCCGCCACTGGAACCGTTCACTCCTTTTTTTCGGGATCAAAGATGGAAATTTCGGCCTCGCGGTACGTCCCCCCGGCCATGAATCCGAACGACCAGGCCAGCGCCGCCGCCAGGAAGAGCGGCGTGATCCACAGGAAAACCAGCGTCTGTCTCAGATCGATCCGGACCAGCCGCGCGAGCGCCAGCGCCCAGCGGACGAGGGGAAGGCCGAGACAGAGCGGGGGAAACCGGAGGAATATTTTACCCGGGAGGTCCGTGATCCGTCTCTCGACCGCGACGGCCCTGCCCAGCCTGTGCTGGTGCTGAAAGAGCTTCCGGAACTGCATCCGGTTCAGGTGCACCACGGCCAGGTCGGGTCTGAAATAGATCCGACCCCCCGCTTTCAGGAGCTGCCAGTTCAGGAGGGTGTCTTCATTGGGAAAATTATCCGTGAATTCAAACCGGAGCCTGAAGAAGGATTCGCGTTTGAACGACAGGTTACAGGAAGGGTTGTTCCGGACGAATCCTTCGGGGGACTTCTTCGTCCACTCGTTGAATTCGATCAGGTGACTGACCCAGGCCACGTAATTCCGGGGGTACCCGTTGATCACGGAACCGCCGACCGCTTCGCAGTCGAGTGTCCGGTGCGCGTCGGCATGCCCCTGAAGCCATCCCGGCTCGGGGACGCAATCCGAATCGGTGAACACCACGATTTCGCCCCGCGCCTCGCGCACGCCCAGATTCCGTCCGCTGCCCGGCAATGTCTGATGCGCAAGGTGTATCAGCCGCACCTCCGGAAACTGCGTTCGAATCAACTCCGTCGTGCCGTCGTCGGAGCTGTCCACGACGAGGACTTCGAAATCGAAGGAGGTCTCCTGCGCGAGCACGGCCTCCAGCGTCTTTCCGATGGTCCCCACCGCATTGTAGCAGGGAATCGCGACCGTGACGGAAACCGTTTTATGATCCGTATGATTCATATGCATGTTCATTCCCGACACACCGATGGACGGAATCGGTCTGTCATCCCTCGGTTCAGGCCCGATCCGGAGGGATCGTCTTATCGACGATTTCTTTCATCCGCCGTGAAAACGCATCCAGCGTGCAATGCTCCCGGAACGCCGCGTATCCGGCCCGGCCGATCCGATCCCGCAAATTCGGATCATTCTTCAGCCTGCGGATCGCATCCGCCAACGCTTGGGGATCTCCGGGCTCCACGAAGATCACACTCTCCCCGTCGGCGAGATACTCCGCGACCGGCCTGTTACGCATCGTGACGAGCGGCTTCGCAACGGCCGTCGCCTCCACCACCTTGTTGGTGAAGACCTCGTAGGCGCGCGGCCGGTCGCCAAAGAAGCCGAGACACACATCCGCGCGGGACATCGCCTCGCCCAGATCCTCGTAGGGAACCCACCGGATGAACCGGCAATTCGTCAGATTCAGCGACTCGGCCAGCGCCATGTCGGACGCGTAAGTCGTCCCGTATCCGATGATCTGGAAGCGGATATTCTCCTCCCGCAACAGATGCGCCGCCTGCAGGATCACGGAAACCCCGTGAAACGGCGCATACTCGCCGTGAAAGTGGACGAGGAAGGATGCATCGCCCTTCTCCTTTTCGCGCGGACGGATCATTTCGTCGTCGGCGGCCAGGAATACCCGTTCGAATTTGGAGATCGGGACGTGATACCGCTCCGACCAGACCCGGATGTGGTCGTGGGAATCCAGGAGGATGCAGTCCGCCCGGTTCATCGTCCACGTATCGACCGACGCGAACAGCCGCGCCCTGAAGCCGTTCGGCCGGGCGCGCTCCCAGTCGAGCATGGTCTCGTGCGTGCCGCTGTGCACGTCGAAGATTACCGGCTTGCGCGTAAGAATGCGGACAAACGGCATGAGGAGAGCGCCGTAAAATCCGAGGATCACCACATCGCATTTTTTTTTCTTCCGGATAAATTGCCACAGAAGCCGCGGATAATGACGGAACCGCTTGTCCGGAGGCAGGCACGCCTCGACCCGGAAGCCCGCACGATCCAGCGCCTTGAGCAGGGTCCGCGTACGCACATACTCCCGCTCCCGCCCCGCGATATAACAAATCTTTACTCTGTTTTTCATGCCTGACCTTGAAACCCGTATCCGGTGCCCGACCCCGGTGCCCATCACCGGTCGCCGGAGGAATATTGTCTTGCCGATTGCTTATCGCCGGATGCCGACTCCTGAATCGTCCGTCGTCTCTTGCAACCCGCCCTATCAATAACAGTCCGTCTGCCTGTCGGTTTCCAGCCGACGCACCTCCCCGGAGAAGATGGAAAGAAACACCATGGAAAAAATCACCTGCAGGCCGAACGAGAGCAGAAAGAACATGAAAACGGCCTCCTGCAGCCTGAAAATCGGGGAAAACCCGGATTCGACCCAGGCCAGGAAGATACGTACCGCCAGAAAAACCGCCGCGCAGATGCTCAGCAGGCCCGCTCCGACGATCCACGCCATAAATTTCCGGTCTGAAATCCACCGGGTCGTCCGGTCCGGGCGGGCGAATTTATGGAGGACCGCGTACATCCGGCTGGCCGAACCGAAGACCGCGAGCTGGCTGCCCATCATGGCCATCAGGCTGGCGAAGATGGCGGCGTGATAAGAGAGATAGATTCCTCCGATGGACAGGTTGCCGAACAACAGGACGACCATCAATGTAAAGGACACAAAAAACAGGATCAGTCCGGGAACGGTGAACACCGAAGTCGGATTGTAGAGAAACATCAGCATCACGATCATGCGCAGGATGCGCCACCCGTCCTGAAACGGCCTGAGCTTCGATTCGCCGATCCGGGGATGATAGGGAATGTCCACCTGATCCACATCCAGCCCTATCTGGGCGGCCTTGATCGTGATTTCTGTCTCGATCTCGAAGCCCTCGGAGCACAGATCCATGCGCAGGCAGTCGGCCTTCCGGAGACCGTATAGGCCGGAAAGCGGGTCGAATACGGATGAGGCATACAACCGCTGGATCATCTTCCGGAACAGCCAGTTGCCGATCCGGTTGACGGGATGGATGTTTTCTCCCGTCTCCCTGCGTGCGACCACCATGGGATGCGATTCCAGCCTCCCGGCGATCACGGGAACCATGGCGGCCGGATAGGTGCCGTCCGCATCGATGAAAATCACGAATTCGCCCCGTGCGTTCCGGATGCCGGTACGCATGGCCGCGCCTTTGCCCCGGTTTCGCCGGTGCGAGATGACCCGCACGCCGGCCGATTCCGCCGCCCTGCGCGTCCCATCCCCGCTGCCGTCATCGACGACCATGATCTCGTACCGGTCGTCGACCACGGATCGCAGATCCCGGATCACGACCGGCAGTCCCGCCTCTTCATTATAGGCCGGAACGATGACCGTATACCGGATTTTCCTGTCTGTTCTGTTTGTCGGTTCCGTCATAAACAAAAGACTCTTTCCCCATTCAAAATGGGGGCGTGCATTGGCCCTTCGCCGCTCGCCTTTTACTGCTGATCATTATAATTGAACCCATTATTTCAAAACACGTTGGAATCCTTCCACCCGAATATCCACACGCGCTGCCCGTCCGGACCGGTTTTCTCAAATACGGGGATGAGAGCCTCCGGCAGACCGTCCCGAAGCCAATTTTTCACGGCCACGGGATACACATTTATGTAACGTTCGCTCAGGACGAAATGAGTCACGTTTTTATTCCGCGCATACTTCAGGATGCGGTCATTGGACTCTCTCGGATATCCGATGCCCTCGCGCACATGATAATTGCCCGCGTAGAAGTCCACCGCCTTGTTCCAGCTGGCCAGGACGGGGGGTTGTACGGGACTGTGCTCCTTCAGCCAGTTGCCTGCCATTTTCAGTTCGACCGGATCGTCCCATTCGCCTGCCGTTCCCGCACGATTTTGCATGACTTTCCCCATTTCCGGAACGAAGGACATGCCCGTGATAAAAACGAGAACGACAATCATTCCCGCACGCCTGGGAATTCCCCGCCACAATGGTTTCAACGTATCATCCACCCAGTGGGCGAGGGCCGAAATACCGTACCCCGCCCACAGCACCACGGCCGGAAACATGCTGAACAGATAGCGCTCGGTCACCAGCATCATGGGAACGAGGAGAAACCAGTAAACCGAAACAAACGCCAAAAGATATACGGACGGCCAAATAATCCCGGGAGACCACGGCCTGACAAAAACCCCGAGGACAAAGAGGACGCCGACCGGAAAGGTCAGCGTCGCCGGCAAATCATATTTCAGGAGCCGGTACAAATACGCGCTGTATTTTTTGAGAAAAAGAGCCGGCGTCACGGAGATCCTTTCCGTGTCCTGCGACTGCATGTGTCTGAAATAGGTGCCGTCATGCAGGATGGCGTCATTCAAATAAAACGTGGCGTCTTCGTTCAGATCGTGAAAGATGTCATCATCTTCCGGCGTGAAGAAAGTGGTATGCCACTGTTGAATCGCCTGTCCCTTGGCGCTGAGGGTCCAGTATCCGGCCTCCCCCCGCAGATAGATCAGATAACCGGATGCGGGCATCAGGAATCCGGCAATCACCAAAACAAGGGGAAACAACTGGGGTCGGACCGTCCTGCGAATGATTCCCTGAATATGGACCAGGATGAAAATCACCGAAAAGCCGAGGATGAAAATAAATCCTTCGGGTTTGCCTGTATAGGAAAATCCGAAGCAGAGTCCGGCGGGCAGCGCAAACCGGATTTTCTTTTCTTCAAGAAGACACCATCCCAGCCAGAGGCCGAGAAATCCCCAGAAAATAAATGTCGGCTCGGCCAGTGCGGAGGTATGTGAATAAGCCAGGGGCGGATACAATGCGAAAAACAGCCCGGCAATCCGCGCGGTGGAGAGGGAAAACAGCCGGCGTGCGAATTGAAATACAGGATACACCGTCAAAGCCCCCATCGTGACATTGGCGAGCCTGCAGGCCAGTTCATAATCGGAGATGAGACGCACAAGAAAACTCGCCCAGAACGGATAACCCGGCGACCAGAACGGATGCACAATCTGCCGCCACCCCTCATGCGCAAACCCGGCGGCCATGCGGCAATAATGGGCCTCATCGAACATCACGGCATATTGCCGGCTCAGCAGAAAAAGCCGGAAAAAACAGGCCAGTATGACGTAAAACCAGACCGATCCCGTGACGGCCAGGAACGCCGTTTTTGCCGGTGGTTTCATGATGTCTTCTCCATTCCCCTCTCGATCACCATTTCGATATTGTATTCCTGGATCTCCCCGGCATGGGTAAAGATAATCATCTCGCCGAGGAGTCCGATCGAGATCATCTGAATGCCGATCACGAGCAAAAGCGCGCCCAGAATCAGGAGCGGCCGCCCGGCGATCGGCCCCATCTGCAGGATGCGATAGACAAAGAGATACACTTCGATACCCAGTCCGACGATGAAGCAGACCGTCCCCAGGAACCCCATGAAATGGATGGGTTTCTTCGAATACCGGGTCAGGAAGAAAACCGTGATGATATCCAGAAACCGTCGAATATATTCGTTCGGATATCGGGAAACCCGGAAATTGCCGGTCAATTGTTCAATGTCGGCCTCACCGATCCGGTATCCCTGTTGTGCCGCGAGTACGGCCAGGAAATGGTTGAGATCTCCGTATACCGCGATCCGTTCGAATACGCGGCGACGGGTGGCGAACACGCCGCTGTTCACATCCCGAAGGCGAAGCTTGCAGAGCCGGTTGATCATGGCGTTGAACAAACCGGAAACCCAGCGGTTCAGAAGCGCATCCCGCCTGGGGTGGCGCCGGCCGATCACGTAATCATACCCCTCTTCGAGTCTGCGGAACAGGCCGGGAATCTGTCGGATATTCACATTCACCCGGCCGGACAGAAAGGCGACGCTTTCGCCGGAAGAATGACGGATGCCCGCATCAAGCGCGGACGCCTCGCCGAACCGGGAACGCATCCTGAGCACCCGGACGTGCGCGTCTTTCCTTGATATCTCAAGGAGCCGTTCGGCCGTACCGTCTGTACTGGCGTCATCCACAAATATAATCTCCCACATTCCGCCGAGAGTCGAAAGCGCGGCCTCCGCATCCGCATGAAGCCGGTCCACCTCTCCGGCCATGTCGCATACGGAAACGATCAGGGAATAATCCATGGATTTATAATTTTCTCCCATCGTTTCCTTCTTTTTGAAAAAATGAATCCAGGGCCAGGGTACCCCCGCTCCGGCTTCCCGTCTTGACGATCAGGCTGGCCACGAGGCCCAAAAAGAAGAACTGAAATCCCATGATCCAGAGCAGGAATACCAGCGTCAGCATCACGTTGAGTTCGGCCGCCTCAGTCCGGTGCGCCAGAATCTCCCATGCCATCCACAGACCGGACAACAAGCCCAGGGACGAGAAGAACAGGCCGATTTGCCCGAAAAACCGCAGAGGATTCCGCAAGTGTTTCAGGAAAAGATTCAAGCTGGCCAAGTCCAACAGCACACGGAACGTGCGCGACAGATTGTATTTGGATTTCCCGAACCGCCGGGGATGATGGTTCACGGGAATCTCCGCGATACGTGCACCCTCGACCCGCGCCAACCCGGGAATGAACCGGTGGAGTTCTCCGTATAACCGGATATTCCGGATCACCTCGCGCCGGAAAATCTTAAGTGAACAGCCCGTGTCATGCAGCTTGACATCCGTCACGGAACAGATGAGACGGTTGGCGATCCTGGAGGGAATCTTCCTGAGAAAAAGCTTGTCCTTGCGGTTTTTCCGCCATCCGCTCACCACGTCATATCCTTCTCCGATCTTCTCGATGAGGCGGGGAATATCCTGGGGATCATTCTGTAGATCGCCGTCCATGGCCACGATTAACTCTCCGCGACAGGAACGGAAACCGGCCGCCATCGCGGCGGACTGGCCGAAATTTCTGCGAAACAGGATCACCTTCAGATTCGAATCGTTTCGGGCCAGATCCCGCAGGATCTCCCGCGTGCCGTCCCGGCTGCCGTCGTCGACGAGGACGATCTCATACGTACGCCCGAGGGATTCGAGAACCCGACGGATCGACCGGCATAAAATCGGCACATTCTCCGCTTCATTAAAAACGGGGACGACAACCGATATGCATATTTTTAATTCGGATTTCAATTCAGCACTTTCTTTGTGTTCCAGGAATGCAGGGCCCCTTGCCTATTGGAGAATACCGAGCATCTCCTTTTTTTCTTCCCGTACGTTCCCCGGCTTCCTGAACCGTCCGGTATAATGCCGAAGGGCAACCCACGGTGCAAAAATCACAATCTCCGAGAGAACCGTCAGGCCATTATGCCGCGAGAACAGCGACGTAATAAATGTCGCGGCAGCCGCGCTCTTCTCGACATCACGGAAGACGACGAGGGGAGAAATCACGTAATGCCGGCTCAGCGGCCAGAAAAACTGGATTCCATACGGCGCGCTTCGGTCCATCGTCAACAGATCCAGGATCAGATGGAAGAAAACGAGTAACCCCGAAATCCGGATCCATCTGAAATCGATGCGTTTTTGCAAAAAAAAGGAGAATACGGCTGCTCCAGCCATGACGATCAACACAAATCCGAGGCTGTGTGTCCACCCGCGATGATAGAGATTTGGCGATCCCGCAACAAAACCGAAGAGAAAATCCACATCCGGCAGATTGGCCAGTATTCCGATTCCCGCAAGAGAAAGCCAGAAGGCCTTCCCGGATTTCTTCAGAATTGTGCCTCCAACCACAACCCCCATCATCGTATGTCCCGCCGGCGTACACATCTGTCTGCTCACATATCATGGTTGGTTGACGGAAACCCCAGGCCCTGATCCCGCTTCAATTTCTTATTTCTGTTCATCCTCTCCGCCTGAAAGGAAGAAAATTTATATGCAAAAACAGCACCGGAATGCGTTTTTCGATCATGAATCCAGGACCGACCACGGTTCGCAAAGGATATTTTCTTGATTTCCTGTGTTTTAGCATACATAGCCTTCATCCATCCAAACCAGCAAATCACGAATCAGACCACCCTGTTGAATAGAATTTCGCGGACGATATCCGGCAGACTGGCCGGTTTGAAACCAGCCGACCGGTCCATCCCTGTTTTGATCAGGACGACTCCTTCACTTCCGGATCGTTCTTTTTCAGATCCCCCGCGATCCGACTGAGGATGTCATCGAGCGGTATTTGCGGACGGTATCCGGTCAGGCCGGCAAGTCTGGAGATGTCCGGCACCCGTCGGCGCATATCTTCGAATCCGCTTTCATAGGCCTCTTCATAGGGAATATGACGGATCTTGGATTTGCTCTGAGTAACGGCAATGACCCGCTGGGCCAATCCGTTGATTGTGATCTCCTCACTCCCGCCGATATTGAATATTTCCCCCACGGCGCCGGGATGGCGCATCAGATCGATCACGGCCCGGACGACATCGGTCACGGACGTGAAGCAGCGGGACTGCTCGCCGTCGCCGTAAACCAGAAGCGGCTGCGACAGGAGCGCCTGTCTGACAAACCGGGGGACCACCATCCCGTATTGACCCGTCTGTCGGGGGCCGATGGTGTTGAAAAACCGGCCGATCACGATGGGCAGTTTCTTCTCCTTCCAGTAGGCAAGGCCGAGAAATTCGTCGATGGCCTTGGAACAGGAATAACTCCACCGGTTCTTCGTCGTCGGCCCGAGGATGCGGTCGTCCTCCTCGCGGAAGGGAACCGTCTCACTCTTGCCGTAAATCTCGGAGGTGGAGGCGATGAAAACCTTTTTCTTGTACCGGTTGGCGATCTTGAGTACCGCCTCCGTTCCCAGAATATTCCGTTCGATCACCTCGACCGGACGGGTCACGATCAGCTCGACACCCACGGCCGCGGCGAGATGATAGATGATGTCGCATTCGGAAACGAGCCGGTCCATCACCGTCTCGTTGCCGATGGTCTCGATCGCATAGTGAAACTGCGGATGACCGGTCAGGTGCGCGATGTTTTCCATGCGTCCGGTGGACAGATCGTCGATGATCGTGACATCCTCGCCCTGCCGGATGAGGGCGTCGGCCAGGTGCGATCCGATGAACCCGGCGCCGCCTGTAATCAGGATTCTCATCATGCCTCGTCTTCCTTTATAAATGTTTCCGCATCCATAACTCAAGCACGACGAGCGCCCAGAGCCGGTGCGAATGGTTGTGCGTCTTCCTGAGGTGCTGTCCGATCATGGATCGGATGACGGGGGCGTTGAACAATCCGCGTTCCCGGACGGATTCTTCGGACAGGACATCGCGGATCAGCCCCTGCACGGTCTCCGCGTCCCGGATCCAGTTCTTGAAGGGGACGCTGTGGCCCAATTTATCCTTGCGGTGGACGATGGCGTCCGGCAGGATGCCTTCCATGGTGCGATGCAGGATGTACTTCATCTCCCCGCCCTTTTTGATTTTCAGCGCGGAAGGAATCGTCGCCGCAAACGCCG
>DSAP01000093.1 GCA_011046415.1 bacterium
CTTTCGGGATACCGGGTGTTTTACCGGCGGTTCACGGATGATTTGCCCGCAATCCTCTACTATGGAAGGGAATGAATATCACGACGATCGGAAAACCGCCCCGATCCGGCCGGTGAATCCTCCTTGCCCGGTTCTCCCCCCGGGTTTCGGCTGTAGCGAATGCGCCACATTCTTTGACAATCTTTCACATCCCGGTGACACTCGTGAGGATGATTTTCTGTAAGATTTAACTTGCGAAACCCCGGGAGATTGGAACGATGCAAAAAAGACTTCTTTATATCGCCATGCTTTTTTTGATGTTGATCTTCGGCCGGACATGGGCCATGAATCTGCGCCTCGAGATCGATCTGGCAGGAGAGTGGCTGTTCGAAATCGGGGACAATCCCGCTTATTTAAGTCCGGATTTCGAGGACGGGGACTGGGAACTGATCCGCGTGCCGAATTTTTGGGAGAACGAGGGGTTCCCGGGTTATGACGGCTACGCCTGGTATCGCCTCCGGTTTTTCCTCCCCCTGCAACTCAGAGACAGGGTGCTTTATCTGAAACTGGGACGCATAGACGATGTGGACCGGACCTATTTCAACGGCCATTTCATCGGAGGCCAGGGATCCTTTCCCCCGAAATACCAGACGGCCTATGATGTGAAACGCATCTACAGGCTCGACCCCGAAATCCTCAAATTCGGCGAAGAGAACGTCGTGGCCGTGCAGGTTTTCGACTACCATCTCGGCGGCGGCATCGCGGAAGGCAAGGTGGGCATCTTCTCACGGCATGATGTGCTGGCGCTCGACATCGACCTCGGCGGGCAGTGGAAATTTTCCACCGGAGACGATCCGATGTGGGCCCGGCCGGACTGGGACGACACGGGCTGGGCGACGATTTCGGTTCCGAACAGCTGGGAGAATGAGGGGTTCGAGAATTACGACGGATTTGCCTGGTACAGAAAGACCCTGCGTATCGGTAGCGGCCTGGCCAGATCGAAACTGATCCTCATGCTCGGGTACATCGACGATATCGACGAGGTCTATTTCAACGGTGTCCTGATCGGTCACACGGGCCGCTTTCCGTCCCACAAAGACGACTGGATGATCAGGGGCTTCAATGACCTGGAGCGCGCCTACTTTATCCCCCCCCACCTGATTCGCAGCGGCGGCGAGAATGTGATCGCCGTGCGCGTCTATGACCGGGGCGGCCTCGGGGGCATCGTCCGCGGGTATGTGGGCATCACGACCCGTGATAATTATCTGAGATACATGAAAAACAAACGGGAATAAAGTCCGGTCCCGTTTCTGCCGAAAACCGCCCGGTCCCGGATTCCCTCCCGCGGTGCAACCCGGTTTCTTTCACCCCTCCGTCGGGATGAGCGCCCCGAGAAGCCGGGTCCGCCACGCATTCGCCTCCCGGTCGTAAATGCCGAACCCCGCACCGAATTCCCAGTACGCCCAGGGAATGTGATACGCTTCCGCCGTGCGGGCCAGGTGGCCGGTCCAGCGTACGCGCGAATCCATGTCGGCCCGTTCATAAACCCCGAATTCGCCCAAATAGAGCGGACGGTTCACCCCCTCGGCCCATTGTACCGCATTCCTGAAATCGTTCATCACGGTGTTGTATTCCGCGTCCGTGCCCCAGGTCGTGCCCAGCCAGTTGCAATCCGGGTCGCCCGCCCACGCGGCGCACTGATGGGTGAAGCGGTGCGGATTGTAATAGTGGAAGGTGACGATGAGATGGGCGTCCTCTTCCGGATCCGGAAGACGCAGGGTGTTCAGGGCGTAGATGCTGTTCCAGTCGATCGGTCCTACGATCACGTTCCGTTCCGGATTGGTTTCGCGGATGACGGCCAGCGTCTCTTTCCACAGGGCGTCCCAGTTCGCGGCGTTGAACCGTCCGTGCGGTTCGTTGTTTATTTCAAAAATCACCGTATTCGAATAATCCCGGTACCGTTCCGATATCTGCCGCCAGATGCCGAGGAAGATGTCTCTCGGCGCATTGAGGCCTGTCCGCTCCGGATCCGCATCCAGCGCGTCGTAATGGTGATGGTTGACGACCGCGATCAGGCCGTTGTCGAGCGCCTGATCGACGGCCCAGTCGACGCGGTCGAAGAAACCGGGATCGACCGGATAGGGCGGCAGGTCGAGCAGGATATGAGTAGCCCAGGTGATGGGGATACGGACATGGTTGAAACCCGCCCCGGCGATCAGCCGGAAATACTCGGCCTGCAAAATGAGGCCCCAGTCTCCCTCGTCGGGCGCCTCGAGCGCGTTGCCCAGGTTCACCCCCCGTCCCATGAGCGCGGCCTGGTCGAAGGCCCCGATCGGCTCGAAGGGAGGCCGCGTCCCGGGCGCCGTGGGCTTACTCTCTTTCTTCGCGCAGGATGCAAAAAGGGACACGGTTAAAAAGAGGCCGATCCAACGGGCAACGGTTGATTGATGGCGTTTTATGATGCGCTTCCTTTATGTCGGATTATCCTGATTCTCTGGATGGAACGCTGAACCGTGTTTAGTTTCCCTTGTCCGGGAATCCCGGATTTCATATGCGATCATCATGCGGCATTCCCCTGCCCGGACGTTCCAGCAGACCGGTCATCATCCACCCGCCTGTTTGACGCGAATTCCCCTCGCCTCGAGGAGCGTGATGACCTGCCCGGTCCGTTCGCCCTGAAGCAGGATGTCGCCGTCCTTCACCGATCCGCCGCAGGCGCAGCGGCGCTTCAGTTCGGACGCCAGTTCCCCGAGTTCCCTCTCCGGAAGCGGGAGCCCCGAAATCCGCGTGACGGGTTTCCCGTTCCGCCCCTTGACCTCGCGCCGCACGCGGACGATGCCCCCTCCGCCCGGCCGGGACCGTTCCGCCTTCGCGCAGAGACAATCCGCGACCGGCATCCAGCAGGCCGGACAGGTGCGGCCCGGTTCGGTGGAATACACCGGGACCGAATGTTCGTCTTTCATACGGCTATCCTTCCAGCAGGCGGATTTTCGCCTGATCACGAACCGCCTTCTCGATATCCTGAAGCCCGCCTTCCAGCAACGCCCAGGCCCGGTCCAGGAAATCGGGCAGCAGACCGGACTCCGCCTCCGTGAATTTCCCCAGCACATGGGACGCCACCTCACCGCGCAGCGGACGTCCGATACCGAGCCGGAACCGGAGAAAATCACGCGTCCCGATACTCCCGGCGATGGACCGGAGTCCGTTGTGACCGGCGAGGCCGCCGCCGCGTTTGAATCCCGCCGTCCCGAAATCCAGTTCCACGTCGTCGTGCGCCACGAGCAGCGCATCCGGATCAGCCTTGAAGAAATGCAGGGCCGTCTGCACGCTTTCCCCGCTCCGGTTCATGAATGTGTCCGGCCTGAGCAGCACGGCATCCCCCCCCCGACCCGGCAACGGGAAAAGCTTCCCTTGAATTTTTCCTGCCAGACCGGGGCCGGGGTGATCGGCGCCCGGTCGATCAGCATCCGGGCCAAATTGTGCCGCGTCCGCTTGTATTCGGGACCCGGATTGCCGAGGAAGACGAGAAGCCTCATACCGGGACGTTCTCCCTGGATTCGGCCTCCGCCATGAGCGCGCGGATGTCGAGCGGCACGCCCCGGGCCGGATCGCTGACCAGGGCGATCGCCACGGCCGGGCAGGCGGTCTCGCACACGCCGCAACCCATGCAGCGTTCCGTGACCCGAACGCCGCCGTCCTCCCGCATTTCGAGCGCGGAAAACGGGCATTTCGGGACGCATACGCCGCAACGGAGACATTTTCCTGGATCGATCACGGGCGAAAACCCGGAATGGGCCAGCATGGGCACGCCGTGCGAGAACGCCTGCATGGCGCCGCAGCAGCAACTGCAGCAGTTGCAGATGGCGTAGAACCGCCCCAGCATGGCGTCTTTGAAAAAGGCGTGGTGCACATGGCCGCGTTCGTTTTCCTCGCGGAGGATAGTCAGTGCCTCCTCCTGCGAGATCCACCGGCTTTTGCGGGGATGGTGTTCGGCTACAAAATCGGCGAACGGTTCGCCGATGATGAGGCAGACATCCACCGGCAGGCAGGGATCCGGTTTTGTCATCCGGCAGGGACAATCGAGCACGACGATGTGACGGGGATTCCGGAGCACGATGTCTTTGGCCTTCCGGTAGGGAATGACCTGCTCCAGGTTCTCCAGCCGGATATCGCGGTTCACCTGAACCAGCTGTTCCGCACCGGCAAGGGGCACCACCTTGCCGTGATAGGTGTCCGCGAAAGAAACCGCGGGCTTTGCCGTATGGTTTTTCCCGTCCCTTCTCCCGGACAGCCGGGACAGGGGTCCCAGAAACCGGACCGCCCGGTGACGTCCCGTCGCGAGACCGATGTAGAAGTAAGGCCACCGGATGTACACATAGCCGTGCAGCCGGTCGAGAAATGAAACGCCCGGGGTCTTTCGCGCTTCCCTGAAAAATGCGGCCGTCGAACGGCATACAGAAAAAAACCCCATCTTGCATTCTCCTTCAAATAGACCGGAGGAAAAGGATGCTTCCGGGTTTGAAAGAAAATAAGGAAATACGGGCATGGAGGCAAGGAAAGATTTTGTGCGGGCTGCACGGATGTGTTTCGGAAACCGGAATATGTCTTTCATTCAAAAAACACTTGCTTTTCAAAACGATATTTTGTATTTTGGATTCATAATTTATTGTACCCTGTTTTTGAGCCTGTCAGCTTCCTGAGTGATATGGCTGTGTAAGACGACACCAGTAGAATAAAAACTCGTGGAGAATGGTACAAGGCTATTCGAAGCGATTTTTTTTTGCCTGAAACGGCTAAAGAACAGAGTTGTACAATCACATTCATTTCCAAAGGAAGGGTTTTTCAATGGAAACGGGTACCGTCAAATGGTTCAACGCCTCCAAAGGCTACGGCTTCATCAATCGGGAACAGGGCGAGGATGTCTTCGTCCATTTCAAGGCCATCGAGGGCAACGGCTACAAATCACTCGATGAAGGCGACCAGGTTCAATTCGAAGTGGAACAGGGTCCCAAGGGCCTCCAGGCCGTCAAAGTCACGAAGGTCTGACCGGACACAAACAATCTGAGAAAGGCCGGGGTCTCCCCGGCCTTTCCTTTTCATCTGTATCCGGCCCGATCCGGTCCCGGATCAAATCTCATCTCTTCGAATCCATGTGAAGATCGGCGGGCGTGCCCCGCCTTCCCCCCAAAACCATCCGAAGCGGGTTTTACAATCCCAGCCCCACGCCGATCACGACCGTCTTCTGCGCCGCGATGTTATAGTCCGCATGGACCTTGAACAACAGCATGTGCAGGGTCATGCCCACGTTCAGCCGCGTGGAATTCGCACCATCCAGGGAAAAAGCGATTTTCTGTCCGGGATCCGCACCGGGCACGCCGGGGCCGACCCTGTATTCCGCCTTCAGGGTGGATGATTCGATGCCCGCGCCGCCGTAAATCTCGAGCGCCATGAACCGTTTGCTCGCCTGAACACCGAAATAACTGGTCGTCACCCTGACCGCATCGCCGAGTCCGACATCCTGGAGAAATACACCGAAGGAAAAGTGGACCGGGGAAAGGGGAATATACTGGCTCAGGCTGTGCCGCAGGCCGTAGCCTTTCATCGAAAATTTCCCGAGATCCTGCGGCAAATTCGTTTCGACCCAGCGTAAAACCAGCTCCGTTCCCATGATATTGCCGATCTGGATGCGCGGGGCGATGATCGGGAAGAGTCCGAGATCCGTCCCGCCGGGAAGGGTATAACTCTGTCCCGCGACGGACGAGACATTTTTCCCTCCCTTCGGGCCGAAAATCGTGGGCACATCCGGCTGATCCATGATCTGTCCTGAAGTATTCAGGATTTTTGCCGTATAGGTTTTCTGATCCTCCCCGATCACGGCGCCGATGATTTCGACGCCCACATAAACATGGAGTCCGAAACCGCCGACCTTGGCGGAATGATAGAAACCGCTGTTGAGATTCGCACCGAGGGCGTCTCCCATCGGCTGCAGATAACGCCGCGCGTTATCCTGCGTGAGCGACTCCAGCCGCTCCTGCAGGGACTGACCGTAACCGATCTGAATCCGGGCCATGAGACAGATCAGAATGGCGGCCGTGATGATACCTCGTTTCATGGAGTCCTCCTTTTGTAGAGTGTCTCGAACATCCCTGGACGCGAAAGATTGACATACGCAAACCGGGATTTCTCAATTCATTGTAACAAGACAAATTATCAATTTTTTCCCACTTTGACAAGGAGAACCTGCGACAGGACACGCCTCTCACGGGTTGCCCATCGATCGGTTTGTATTCGGATTCACCGCCCCTGCCGGGCCCGGCGGAAAAGGAGCCGGGAAAGAACCATTTCCGAAATCAGGAGCAACACCCCGCATATCAGCATCACGCGCCAGAATTCACGCCCCCACCGGGCCGTGCGCACCGCGGAAGCGAGGGCCTCTCCCGGACCGACGACATGGATTTGGCTGTTCGGGAAGAAAATGCGAAGCGAATCCGGCGGCAGGGAACGCAGATCCGACTCACGCGGATCGAGATTCACGGCGCGCAGTGCGATCTCGCGCGCGCCCTGGAAAAACCGGTAGACGCCCGGGAGAGCGGTGGGCAGGGCCAGGAACACGCGCCCGTCCCGGATTTCAGGAGTCAGTACGATGCGGCCGCCTTCGGGATCGATGACGGAAAAACCGCCTTCCAGGGATTCGGGCCGCAGGGATACCTCGAGCATCCCGCCTGCGAAGACCGGATCGGACTGTACCGCATCCCGGCCTGCAAGATAGAGCCCGGCCCGGTATATCAGGGGGGCGAACAGCGTGGCGTAGGGCCAGTCAGACCATTCGGGATGGACGCCGCTCGCGAAAACCAGCATCCGGCCGTCCATCGCCGGTGTTTCGACGAGCAGGGGCCATCCGTCCCGGAATGCGAGGACAGGCAGACCGCCCGTCCCGGCCAGCTCGAGACGCCTGAAGATGCGGGGAGATCCGATCTGCGGCTCACGGTTTTGAAACAAATCTTCAAGGAGGGGATGCTGAAAATCCGTGCGGCCGAGACTCCAGTGCGCTTCTGTCCCCGTATACGCGGCCGAGGCTCCCCGGACCTCTGTGCGGCAGAGCGGTCCGAGTATCCGGTTCTGCAGGCTGGGGATGTCCATGTTCGGGCCGGGAAGTATCACGGCGCCCCCGCCGGATTCGAAATAACGGCGCAGCGCATCCGCCTCGCGTTCGGAAAAATAGGGGTAATTCGAAAAAAAGACCGCGTCCGCCTCCCGGAGCATGGAGGCCCAGTCCTGACCGGGGATAAAGGCCGTGATGCTGAAAACCCCCTCCCGGCCGTGCAATGCGGTCAGCGCGATGGACAGGGCTTTCAGGTCGGCCTCCGTATGCCCGATCAAAAACACATGGAGACGGCCGGGCACCTCTCCGGAAAAAAAGAAAGTATTGTCCCAGGGCAGGACATCCTCGTCGATGACGACCGAACCGTCGAAAGGTCCTCCCGACTCCGGCCGGACGAGAAACTCGACCCGCCTGGTCTCTCCCGGGGCGAGACGGATCGACTGCCTGGCGACGGCCTTTCCCTGAAGGAAGACCCGGATTCGCAGGTCATCGACGGCCTCTTTGCCGAAATGGCGTACCACCACATATACCCTGATCGCCTGGCCGGGGTGCAGGATCTGACTGGCGATCCCGCCCGATACGGCGATGTTCCCGTCCGGCCCGGCAAGGGGGACGGCAAAAACGGCGACGGGTTCGTTTATTTGTGACAGGGAGTCTTCACCCCTCCCCATGCCTCCGGACTGGAAATCCGAGACCAGATAAATCTCTTTGTTCATCTGGCGCGTCCGTTTCAGGAGGTCCTGTATTTGGGGAATCAGCGGGGTCAGATCCCCATGTACCGGCATCGCCGCGGCCTGAGAAATATCCTGATGCAGAGGCGTCGCGCCCCGTCGCCAGACAGGATCCGGTCCGGCGTCATCCATGAAAAGGAGAGACGCCTCATCGCCGGATTCGATCGCGCCGGCCCATGCCAGCGCGCGCGTCCTGGCCTCCTCAAACAGATCGCCGCGGCCCATGCTGGCCGAACGGTCGAGAATCAGAATCTGCGCGGCCCCGGCTTCTCCGGCATGGAAAAAGGAATATGCACGGATGACCGGACGTGCGAAAGCCAGCACGATGAAGAGCACCGCCAGGATGCGGAGCGCGAGCAGGACATTGCTCAGGAGCCTGAGTCGCTGCATCCGCCGGGTTTCGAGTCGGGTGAGCAGGGAGATGCTGCTGAAGAGAATCCGCTTCCGCCGCTGCCTGGCGAACAGATGGATGAGGATCGGCACGGCCGCCGCGGCCAGTCCGAAGAGAACGGCGCTGTTAAGAAATCCGACCATGCGTCACGAAGGGGTCTGGGCGTTCCCGGAGACGAAGGCCGCCTCCACCCGATCGCAGAGGACGTGGCCAACCGCGATGTGTCCTTCCTGAATCAGGAGCGTACGGTCGGCGGGTATAGAGAGAATCTCATCCGCCGCCTCGCCCAGCGGACCGGTGTCCGCCCCGCAAAAACCGACGGTGACGAGTCCCATGGCGCGGGCTTTCCGGAGGGCCAGGATCACATTGGGGGATCTTCCGCTCGTGCTCATGCCGATCAGCACATCCCCCGGACGGCCGAGCGCCTCGACCTGCCGTTCGAATATCCGGTCGAACCCGTAATCGTTGCCGACCGAAGTCAGGATCGAGGTGTCCGTCGTGAGTGCGATGGCGGAAAGTCCCCGGCGTTCGCGTTCGAAGCGCCCGACCAGCTCGGCGGCCAGGTGCTGGCAGTCTGCCGCACTGCCCCCGTTGCCGCAGAAAAGAATCTTGCCTCCGTTTTGGAGGGAACGGATCAGGATCGCGGCGATGTCCAGAATCCGGCCGGAAAGTTCTTCGGCTATGCGGGTATGGAGTTCGGCCCGGCTTCGGAAGGAATTTCGGACGGGTCGGATGGAATCCCTGGGAACGTTCAATGCCTCATCCTTTTCTGAAAGAAGGAGAACTTCACGGGACGGCGTTTTCGGATCGGTTCCGGCTCGGGGATCTCGATGGATTCTCCCCGGACGACCCGTTCAGGATTCCGTCGGAAGAGCCGGTCCGCCTGTTCCGGACCGAATTCACGGGTGACGACCCGGTAGGCGTCGCCCATCTTCATGGGACGGTTCCGGACGCTGTGGCCGTCCGAGGCCACGAAATGGGCCTGCCGGTGTTCGATCATTTCGAGGGCGATATCCCGGACGTGGCGGCCAAACCGGCCGGTCAGGCTGCCGGCGTTGATCTGCATCAGCACGCCCCGCTGGACGAGGGAGAAAATCCGGTCGGGATTGCGCTGAATCGTACCGTTGCGCTCGGGATGGGCCAGGATCGGAGTGATCCCGTCGATCACGAGTTGAAAAAGGGTGTGGCCGGCGTTGTCCGGAATCTCGTTCATCGGGAACTCGATCATCAGAAACTTGCGGTCCCCGTTCACCGTGGCGACGCGCGAATGCGTGTCGAAGCGGGCCAGGCAATGGATCTCTGAGGCCAGCCAGAGTGAAATGTTCAGTCCGTCGCGTTCGACGAACTTCTGAAGCTGTTCGAACCGGTAGATCAGTCTGCCCTCGAGATCCGTGTTCAAATCGGACAGGATATGCGAGGTGGATACCGCGCCCGTGATCCCGTCTTCGATGCCCTGTCTGAGCAGGGCAAGGGCATCCTCCCAGTCATCCGGACCGTCGTCCACCTGGGGGAGAATGTGTGTGTGCAGGTCGATCATGTTGTCGTTTTGTCTCCGGGACCCTGGTGAATCGCCTCGGCGAACGCCCGGACCAGCGAATGGTTCTCCTCCGATTCCAGGACATTGCCGGTGACCACGAACGACGCACCGGCCCGGACTTTCGCGGCCGCATCGTGTGGCGTACGGATTCCCCCGCCCACGATGACGGGAATGGAAACCGTATGCGAAACGGCCTGAATCATCGTTTCCGGGACGGACTTCTCGGCGCCGCTGCCCGCCTCGAGATACAGGAGCTTCATGCCCAGATACTGTCCCGCCAGTCCGTGCGCCACCGCGATCTGGGGTTTCTCCCGCGGGATCGGGCTGGTGTTGCTCATGAACTGGGCGGCCGTGACGTTCCCGGACTCCACCAGCATATAACCCATGGAGATGGTCTCGATTCCCAGTGCGTGGACCAGCGGCGCGGCGAGCACCTGCTCGCCGATGAGGGCCTGGGGATTGCGGCCGCTGATCAGGCTCATGAAAAGCACCGCGTCCGCATGACGGGAAAGCTGCCGGGAACTGCCGGGAAACAGGATCACCGGCTTCGAAACGGCCTCTTTTATCGAACGCACCAACGCGTCGAAATGATCCGAAAAAAGCAGGCTGCCGCCGATCAGGAATCCATCCGCGCCCTGCGCCTCGCATTCCCGGGCCATCGCGCTCAGTTCCGGCACGGACCGGTGATCCGGATCGAGCAGCACGAGATACCCCGCGCCCCGGTCGGTCTTGATTCGAAGCAATTTGTCGTACGTCGTCATGACACCCGTTTCTTTCGATTGTGTTGGGTACCGGACACCGGCCTCAGCGTGCCTGCGGCCGGTCGATGAAACGCGCGAGGAGGGACGGGACGAGACCCAGCGCATCCTGCAGTTTGGAAACCTCCTTCCCCCCCGCAAGCGCCAGATGCGGTTTTCCGCCCCCGCTCCCGCCGACCGCCGCCGCCGCCGCCTTGACGATCTCTCCCGCCTTGAGCGATTTTTCGCGGATCAAATCATCCGTCACCACGGCCAGGATGTTCACCTTGTCGCCCGAGATCATGCCCAGCACGCCGACACCGGACTTCAATTTTTCACGGAGTTTATCCCCGAGCATGCGGAGTGACTCCACATCCGGGACGGACACCTCCGCCGCAACAAACCGGATGCCGGAGACGGTACGGACATCCGCGAGCAACGGGTCGACTTCCGAGGCGGAGGAGGCCTGCCGCGTCTTCCGGATTTCCTTTTCGAGGCTTTTGCGTTCATCGATCAGAGACCGCAGACGGGAGGTGATCTCGTCCGGTCCGCACCGGAGCAGTGCCTGGACGGTCCGGAGCGTTTCGCGATCGGATTCGAGAAGCCGGTCCGCACCCTCTCCGGTAACCGCCTCGATCCGCCTGACCCCCGAGGCGACGCTCTCTTCGGCCACGATGCGGAAATAGCCGATCTCACCCGTCGCGTCGAGATGTGTGCCCCCGCAGAGTTCCATGGAATACGTATCGATCTGGACGACACGCACGGTTTCGCCGTATGTCTCCCCGAACAGCGCCGTGGCACCGCGTTTCCTGGCGTCTGCGAGAGACGTGACGAATTTATTGACGGGATGATTTATGCGGATGTGGGTGTTGACCTCGGCCTCTACCGCCCGGATTTCATCGGGTTTCAGCGCCTCGTAGTGCGTGAAATCAAACCGGAAGCGATCCGGTGCGACCAGCGACCCGGCCTGATTCACGTGATCGCCGAGGACTTTGCGGAGAGCCTTGTGCAAGAGATGCGTCGCCGTATGATTCCGGGCCGTAGAGAGGCGTTCGGAGGTGGTCACGCGGGCTTCGACCGCGGGAGAAGATATTTCGGAACCGGACAGGAAACGGCCGGCATGGAGGATCTGATCGCCCTGTTTGCGCGTCTCGTCGACCCGGATATGGAAATCCGCGCCCACGATCTCACCCGTGTCGCCGACCTGTCCGCCCGATTCCGCATAGAACGGCGTCTCCGCGAGAAGCAAGGTGACCGCATCCTTATCCTTCCGGAATTTCCGGATTTCGGTTTTCATGGAAAGACGCTCATATCCTAAAAAGGCGGAATCCGCACCTTCGGAGACCGTCTGCCAGTCTCCGCCGGAGTGTGCGAACTGATGGCTCTCCCGCGCGCGCGTCCGCTGGGCCTCCATCTCCCTCTCAAAACCGGCCTCATCCACGGTAAGCCCTTTCTCGCGCGCCATGAGCTGGGTCAGGTCGAGGGGGAATCCGTAGGTGTCGTAGAGGCGGAAGGCATCCGCGCCCGCGATCTGTTTCTGTCTGCGGGAAAGGGCGTCGGCGACCAGTTTCTCGAAAATCTCGATACCCCGGTCGAGCACCTCGTTGAATCGCTCTTCTTCAGACTGGATCACATGCGTGGTGTGCCGCGCCCGTTCATTCAGTTCGGGATACGCCGCACCCATCGTCCCGACGAGCGTGGGAACGAGTTTGTAGATGAACGGCTCCTCCATGCCGAGGTTGCGGCCGTATCGGGCGGCGCGACGGAGCAGCCGGCGGAGCACGTATCCCCGTCCCTCGTTGGAGGGGATCGCCCCGTCGGTCACCGCGAAGGACACCGCGCGGACATGATCGGCGATCACCCGGAAAGAGGCGGCAAGCGCTTCGTCCCGGCCGGATTTGCCTGTCAGGTTCTCGATGGCGGACTGAAGCGGCATGAATATGTCCGTGTCGTAATTGGAGGTCTTGCCCTGAAGCACGGCCGTGATCCGTTCGAACCCCATGCCCGTGTCCACATGTTTGGAGGGAAGGGGGTGGAGTCCGCCCTTATCATCCCGGTTATGCTGGATGAAGACGATGTTCCAGAGCTCGATGAATCGGCCGCATCCCGCGTTGACCCCGCAGACGTGGCCGGGGACGGTGTGTTTATCGCAAAATCCTTCGCCGAGATCGATGTGGATTTCGGAACACGGCCCGCAGGGACCGGTCGCCCCCATCTCCCAGAAATTGTCTTTCTCATCGAAACGCAGGATCCGGGAAGGTGTAATATCCGTCCCCTTTTTCCAGAGCGCCTCGGCCTCGTCGTCTTCCCGGAATACCGTGGCCCACAGCCGGTCTTTCGGGAGTCCCCATTCGCGCGTCAGGAGTTCCCACGCCCAGCCGATCGCCTCCGCCTTGTAATAATCCCCGAAAGACCAGTTTCCGAGCATTTCGAAGAATGTGTGGTGATACGTGTCATACCCCACCGCTTCGAGATCGTTGTGTTTTCCCGAGACGCGGATGCATTTCTGGCTGTCCGCCGCGCGGGAGTAGGGACGCGTGCCCGTTCCGAGGAACACGTCCTTGAACTGGTTCATGCCCGCGTTCGTGAACAGCAGCGTGGGGTCATCGGGCGGCACGACCGGCGCGCTGGGTACGATCCGGTGATTCTGTTTTGTGAAAAAATCAAGAAACGATTGTCGAATGTCGGATGCTGTCATCTTCCCTCAATGGTAAAAAAATCAAATCATCACCTGAAGTTTGCGATATACGTGTTTCCTGTGGCGGACTGAAAACACGATCACCGTCCTGTTTTCCGGATGAACTTCGTATAAAATCCGGCACATTCAAACACGCATCCTATATATTTGTTTTCAGAACCTTTTAGCTTTTAGTGAATTCAACGAAAAGAATTTTCAGAGAGACCTTTTATCGCTTGAACAATTCGTGTAACGAATTCTTAACTTTTCACTTTGAACTTTCTACTCATAGTCCATTCTCTCTTCATTCTTCACTCTCAACTCTTCCCTCACCACCGTGCCGATCACGTCCCACCCGAAACCGCGCCGTGCGAGAAAATCGGAGAGTTTCTTGCGGACTTTAAGCGGATCCTGTCCCGCGTACTGCCGGACTTTCTTCCGGATCAATTCCCTCGCAATCGCCTCATCCGATCCCGTTTCATACTCCCTTTCGAGGACGGACGCCATCACCGCATCTGCAATCCCTTTGGCCCGAAGTTCGCTTTCCATCAGCCGCCGGGAAATGGGCTTCTGGATCAGACGGGAACGGACATAACTCGCGGCAAACTCCGCATCGTTCAGCAGGTTTACCCGGACGAGATTATCGATCACCTCCTGGACAATCGACGGATCGCATCCCGTTTCCCTGAGCCGCTTTCTTACCTCCTCCACGCTTCGGGGTCGGTAGGCGATCAGCCGCAACGCCTTTTCTTTGGCCCGATGACGGGCTTCACATCGGAGTACCTTCCCGATCTCAGCCGGCGCAAGACTGTCTCCTTCATGGAGATGACATTCCAGCAGCACGGTCTGATCGAGTCCGAAAGCAAACTCGCCGTCGAGGAAAAGATTGAACCGCCTAAGATTCCTCTTCTGCGGTTCGATCCGTGTGACGCGTCGGCGGCTCTCCGTCACTGCGGATTACCCCGAAACGGCCGGTTTTTCTTTCACGGACTTCTCTTTGATCAGCCCCAGCTTTTGTCTGACGAGGAACTCGATTTTCTTATACAGATCGCGATTCTCCTCCTTCATCAGAAACCGCTTGACATTCTCGCGTCCCTGGCCGATGCGCTCCTCGCCGAAGGAATACCAGGTGCCGCTCTTCTCGAGTACGCCTAAATCGCCGCCGAAGTCGATGATTTCCCCGATTTTGGAAATGCCCGTGCCGTAAGAAATATCGAACTCCGCTTCCTTGAAGGGGGAGGCCACCTTGTTCTTGACGACCTTGACCTTCGTGCGGTTCCCGACCACCTCGTTGCCTTCCTTGATGCCGCCGATCCGCCGAATGTCCATGCGGATCGAAGTGTAGAACTTGAGGGCATTCCCGCCGGTGGTGGTCTCGGGGTTGCCGAACATCACGCCGATTTTCATGCGGATCTGATTGATGAAGATGACGGAGGTTCGGGATTTGCTGATCGCGCCGGTCAGTTTACGCATGGCCTGGGACATGAGGCGCGCCTGGAGCCCCATTTGGGAGTCCCCCATCTCGCCTTCGATCTCCGCGCGCGGCACGAGTGCCGCGACGGAGTCGATCACCACCACATCCAGCGCGCCGCTGCGAACCAGGGTCTCGGTGATCTCGAGCGCCTGCTCCCCGGTATCGGGCTGAGAAACCAGCAGGTCTTCGGTGTTGACGCCGAGGGCGCGGGCATAGATCGGATCGAGGGCGTGTTCCGCGTCGATAAACGCCGCGATTCCGCCGTTCTTCTGCGCCTCGGCGATGATATGCAGGGCCAGCGTGGTCTTGCCGGATGACTCGGGACCGAAAATCTCGATGATACGCCCGCGCGGTATGCCGCCCACGCCGAGCGCCAGATCGAGGCCGATGGACCCCGTGGAAATCGCGTCCACATCCACGACCTCGCCTTTTTCGCCGAGACGCATTACCGATCCCTTGCCGAACTGTCTGTCGATCTGGCTGAGAGCCAGATCCAGCGCCTTCGATTTTTCCTCTTTCACATCCATAATTCATCCTTTGAGTTGAACGCGCCCGAGCTCCGTATACACGGGACCGGACGGTTTCAGTTCACTGCCGTACAACACCACGTCTTCGATGCGATAAGGGTCGGTCTGAAATACCCGCCGTTCCATCGCGGCGATCACTTCCGTAAACCCTTCCCGGGACCGGACACGTCCCAGCGTAAGATGGGCCGAAAAAGCCCGCTTCTCACGTTCGAATCCGAGAATCGCGAACTTCTGCTCGATGGATTCCGCCAACCGGGACAGTGCCGCATGTCCATTCTCGATCCCGATCCAGAGGACGCGCGGGCGACTGCCGTCAGGGAACGCGCCGGTTCCGCAAAGCGATACACGGAAGGGACGGCGGGATACGGCAATATCCTGGATCGCGTGAAGAATTTCGGGAACGCGGCCGGCCGCGATATCGCCTAAAAACTTGAGCGTCACATGCATGTTCTCGGGCCGGACCCACTTGATATCCGCAGGGATCGCACGCAATGGCAATTGAAAAGACCGGATGCGCTCCCGAACCAGCGGCGGAATATCCACCGCGATAAAGGCGCGGATCTCTGAATTCACAACGCCTCCGGATTGGAATACAGGAACAGCTATGTAATAATAAAAAATTATCGGAAAAAAGCAAGGCTTAACTCGTCCCGTTATTTGCCGCGACAGGGATGTCCGGGCTTCTGTTCTAACTTGGCGAATGAAACGGAATATCCTGCTCTGATTCAGGGGAAGGGTATGTTATTGCATCCCGCCGAGGGCACGGCGAACCAGGTCGAGGGCCGCGACTGCGGAGCGTTCCTGGTTGAGATGCCGGTCGCCGGGAAATCGATGCCTTTCAACCAGTACCCGGGTGGAGTCCGCGAATCCCGCATAGACGAGTCCGACCGGTTTTTCGGGTGTCCCGCCTTCCGGTCCGGCGATTCCGGTCACAGACACGCCCGTATCGGCCCCGGAAAGATTCCGGATGCCCTCAGCCATGGCCCGCGCCGTCTCGGGACTCACCGCTCCATATTCCCGGATCATTTCCTCCGGTACGCCAAGGTGTTGCATTTTCGCGGCATTGCTGTATGCCACGATCCCGCGTTCGAAATACCGTGAACTGCCCGGCACCCGGGTCAGCCTGTGGGCGATCAGGCCGCCTGTGCAGGATTCGGCGACTGCGACACGCCAGCCTTTGGCGAGGAGTAGCCTGCCCACGACGTCCTCGATCTCCTCCCCATCCCGGCCGTAAATCACCCCGCCTGCCTGTTTGCGGAGAAATTCCTCCGCCGCGTCCAGTTCCCGGAGTGCGTTTTCCGTGGAAACGGCAAAGACCATGAGACGCAGCACGACCCCCGCCCGCCGTGGCAGGAATGCCAGACGGACCCCGGGGAAAAGCGAATCGAACCCGTGGAGGCGGTCCTGCAGCCCGGACTCGGATATATTGGCCGTCTTGAGCAGGCGGGATTCGAAGACTTCCGGGGGGCCGGATCCCTGAAGGCGCGGGAGCACCCATTCGGTCAGCATGACCCGCATCTCCGCAGAGACACCGGGCAGGACGAAACAGGGAACCTTTCCGAGCTGGAAAGCAATGCCGGGCGCCGTGCCGACCGGATTCGGAATCGGTTCGGCCTGCTCAGGGATCTCGGCCTGGACGCGGTTCGATTCGGGCAGAGGCATGTCCCGTTCCTCAAACCGTTTCCGGATGCGGTCGTGGTATTCGGGAAAAAATCTCAGGGGACATTTCAGAATTTGGGCGACGGCATATCGGGTCCGGTCGTCCCCGGTGGGGCCGAGGCCGCCTGTCGCGATGACCGCCTGCGATCGCCGGACGGCTTCGGAGAACGCCCCGGCGATTTCTTCGTCGCGATCGCCTGTCACGGTGACCCGCCGGACGCGATGCCCGGCCCGTGTCAGCCGCTCACCGATCCAGGCCGCGTTGCCGTTGACGATAAACCCGGTGAGTAATTCATCACCGATGGACAGGATTTCAATGTTCATCGGCTTGCGGAACGCATGCCCGCGATTTCGCGGGGCTGCAATATTTGTCCGTTCACGGGTCTGTTCTCCGAAACACAGCAGGAAAGTTGTTTTAAATCACCCTGAGAATGATCTGCAGGAGGACATTCGCATAAATCCCCGCGATCACATCATCGGTCATCACGCCCCATCCCCCCGGTAATTTTTGGGACCGGCCCGCCGGAAAAGGTTTGAGGATGTCGAAAATCCGGAAGAACAGAAACGCGCCGGCCCACACGGGCCAGCGGACGGGTTCGGGCAAAAAGAGCAGGGCGACCCACTGTCCGACCACCTCATCCAGGTTGACAATGGACGGATCATGTTTTCCCGTGGCCTTTTCGGTCCGCGACGCCGCCCAGACCCCGATGAAAAAGAAGCACAGAATAAAGAGTGATAGAATTTCTCCCCGAAAGCCTGGAAAAAGCAGATAGGGCAAAAAAGCAACCACACTGCCCACGGTACCGGGCGCAACGGGGAAATACCCTGAAAAACAACCGGTCGCGAGAAACCGGGCGATCCATTGCATGATGGAACTCCTTTGTCATTACACGGAGAGGATGGTCGCCATCACCCTCCGGATGTCCGCGGCGATCCGTCTCAACAGGGGAGGGTTAGTCGCCAGATAAATCAGGCCGGAGATCACGGTGATTCCGGTGATGAGGCCCATGAAAACAAGTGATATCTGCCAGTCTTTCAGCTTTTGTAAAATCAGTGGAAGCGGCTCGGGCTGATTCCATGCAAACAGATGGAACAGGAAAATGAAATAAATCACGATGACCTGTCCCGTGGTCTTGGCCTTCGCAAAAAAATTGGTTTTAAAAGGAATGCCCTTGAGTATCGCGTACGATCTCAGGGCCGTGAGCAACAGGTCGCGGACCACGATGACCAGAACCATCCAGGCGGGAACGAGCCCGGTCACGCTGAAACAAATCAGTCCGGACGAAACGAGTATTTTATCCGCGAGGGGATCGAGAAACTGACCGACGAGACTCTCCTCTCCCAGCTTACGCGCCACATAGCCATCATACCAGTCTGTGATGGAGGCGATCGTAAACACGGCAAACGCGGCGATCTGATAGCCCCTGTGATCCAGAAAGAACAGGAAAACAAATACCGGGGTCAGGAAAATGCGGAGCAGGGAAAGTTGATTCGGTAGATTCATAGGCGGTCACTTCCGGAGCGATTCGCATCGTCAATGGATTTCTGAACGGCCTTCGAGAGCCCTCGCGAGGGTGACGGCGTCATTGAACTCCAGCGTCCCTCCGAACGGCACGCCGCGTGCAATCCGCGTAACCCGAACGGGTTTGGATGCCAGTTTCTTGGCGATATGCGCGGCCGTCATCTCTCCTTCCATGGTCGGATTCGTGGCCAGGATCACCTCTTTCACCTCCGGTGTGATCCGGCTGAGCAATTCCGCGACATGAAGATCCGATTCTCCGACACCGTCGAGCGGCGAGAGCGCCCCCCCGAGGATGTGATACAGGCCCCGGTAACCGCCGCTCCGTTCGAGGGCTAGGAGATCCTTCGAATCTTCGACCACACAGAGAATACGCCGGTCGCGCCGGGAATCCCGGCACAAGGCACAGGGATCCTCCTCGGTCAGATTAAAACATACCGAGCAGTGTCCCACCTTCTCCTTCAGATTCTGAAGGGCATCGGATAGATTCTCCGCAACCTGTGTCCCGCTGTCGATGAGGAAAAGGGCGATGCGCTGCGCGGACTTCTCGCCGATCCCGGGAAGGGTTGAAAAGGCATCGACCAGCCGCTCGAGTGTCTTGGAAGCGTACTGCATAAGCGTCCTTTACATCGGAAATCCCGGGAGTTTCATCCCGCCCATCGGCAGATTCCCGAGCAATCCGCCCGCAACTTTTTGCATCTCATCGTTGGCCAGTTCCTGTGCATTTTCAAGGGCCTGATTGACCGAGGCCGAAATCAAATCTTCAAGCATTTCGACATCCCCGGTTCGAACCACTTCGGGATCTATCTTGACGGAGATGATTTTCTGTTTACCGTTCGCCGTGACCGTTACGACGCCTCCGCCTGCCGTGCCTTCGACAGTCATGTCTTCGAGGGCTTCCTGCACCCGTTTGACTTCTTCCTGGATTTTCTGGGTCTGTTTGAACAGTTCGGCCATATTAAATTTCGACATAAGGACAATCTCCTGTAGTATCAATAAAAGGGACATGCGCATCATCAAGGACGGTGACCTGATTCACTCGATCGCCTCCACATCAAAATCGTCGATGAGTTTTTGGATGACGGGACTTTTTTTTCCCAGTTCATTGAGACCGGCCTGTTTTTCCTCTGGGGTGACGGGCATAATCCGGGGTGGTGAAAAATCCCCCTTCAGACACCGAATCTTCAGCGGAATCCCGAAAAGATGCTTCAGGACGTCTTCCACCTGATGATGACAACGCATGATCGCGTCGACATGGAACCCGTTGGAAACCGCGAATCCGATCTCGAGTGTCTCACCTTCGATGCGATGCACCACCCCCTCATTTAAAAACGAACCGATCGTAATCTTTTTCTTCTTGACCGCTTCAATGACCTCATCCCATCGCGTCTCTATTTCGGTTACCGGGATGAGGCCCGGCTCAGGGGGGGGCGGCGTCTCCTCTGGTTTCGGAACACTGTCCCGTGGACGCGCGTGGCTCTGATCGGCGACGCCCTGAACGGTCGTCTTTTTCTCGGGAGGTTTCGTATTCTCAGGACTTCCGGCCGGTGAAAAGGAGGGCTTTGTCCCGGATCTTTCCAAATTGCCCAATGCGGTGAGCAGGCTGCCGATCTCGACCGTTTTGTCCAGATGAACCATTTTAAGCAGGGTGAGTTCGAGCGTGATCCGGGGATTCGGATCGCGTTTCAGCGAGAAAGACGTATCCGTGATGATTCGGATCAGCCTGAGCAGGTCCGCCTGGTGATGCTGTGCGGCCGCATCAAGATAACGCTTCTGGTCGGCCGCCGAGACATGCAAAAGATCCGCCCTCCCCGAGGCGGATGCGATCAACAAATTCCGGAAATGTTCCGTCAGTCCCGATACAAATTCTTCAAGATCAATACCCTTGGAAACCGCCCGATCAATCAGTATCATCATTTGATTCGCATCGTGTGCAAGAAGGATGGAGGTCACTTCGAAAAACACATCCAGGTCGATCACACCCAGCGCCTGAGACACCGTCTCAACCGTAATGGCCTCTTCGGTATATGAAATCATCTGATCGAGTATGGACTGACTGTCGCGCAGGCTGCCGTCCGCCTTGCGTGCGATGAGCGCGAGGGCTTCGTCATCCACCGAAATCTTCTCTGAATCACAGATATGCCTGAGATGCCGGACGATGTCCGGCGACCGGATCCGGTGAAAATCGAACCTCTGGCAACGGGACACGATGGTCGCCGGCACCCGGTGCGGTTCGGTGGTGGCAAAAATGAACAGGACATGGGCCGGGGGTTCTTCGAGCGTCTTGAGGAGGGCGTTGAAGGCCTCGTTGGTCAGCATGTGCACTTCATCGATGATGTAAATTTTGTGTTTCCCGTGCGCCGGCGCATACCGGATGTTCTCGCGCAGATTTCGGATTTCATCGATGCCGCGATTGGAGGCCCCGTCGATCTCAAAAACATCCACGCTGTGGCCGGCTGCGATCTCGGTGCAATTGCCGCATTCGTTGCAGGGGGTCGGCGTAGGGCCCTGTTCACAATTCAGGGCCTTGGCAAGAATCCGGGCGGCGCTCGTCTTTCCGACGCCGCGGGGCCCGGCAAACAGGTAGGCATGGGCAAGCCGGTCATGCTGAATCGCATTCCGGAGTGTGGCTGTCACATGATGCTGCCCAACCACATCCTCCCAGATCTGTGGACGCCATTTCCTTGCAAGAACGAGATATGCCATGAGTCGTCTGTCCGCAAAATAAAAAAGGCCGTGCACCCACCTCCGATCCGCCTTGCACCCGTTCTGCAGACAGTAGCCAACTCCGGCCAAGCAGATCTGCGGCACAAGGTTGACACGCCTACCGCTGCTCCCTTCCGGTCCTGACGGGTTTCGGCGGACTTCCTTTGCGCAGGACTCGGCCCTTCATCATCGCTTGCCGCCTGATGACCGGGCGTGGTCGAACCTCGGGTGGGAATTCAACCCTGCTATAGCGGTTTGCAGGTTACAGGGCACCGCTAACTCCCCGTCTAGCACAGCCTTAGATATTGGTGGAGCAGAGCGGGCTCGAACCGCCGACCTGTACGTTGCGAACGTACCGCTCTCCCAGCTGAGCTACTGCCCCATAAAAGTTGGCAGCCGGCAACAAGCAAATCGTTTCTTGTCAACCGCCAAACTGTCGACTGCAAACTGTTCTTGCGGAGAGGGCGGGATTCGAACCCGCGGTAGCTTGCACTACACACGCTTTCCAAGCGTGCTCCTTCAACCGCTCGGACACCTCTCCAAAACTGATCTCGAAAGATGAATGACGAATTTTATCCGCCTCCTTTTCTTTAAGCCTAATCCCAAATTCATCATTCTTGATCCGTCATTCTAAATTCATTCTCTGCGGAGAGGGTGGGATTCGAACCCACGGTCCGCCGATAGGCGGACAACGGTTTTCGAGACCGCCCGATTCAACCGCTCTCGCACCTCTCCGTATTGGTTCACATAAAAATGCGGGCGACTGCCGTTCACCCGCACCTCATTGATTTTTTTTTATTCGTCTTTCATGGAAAAAACTTTTCAACAGCCCCGCCGAAAAATCGTCCCTTACACCGGATACGATCTCGACCCGATGATTCAGCCTGTGATCCTGCACGATATTCCGGAGTGATCCGCAGGCGCCGGCCTTGGGATCCTCGCATCCATATACCAGCAACCGGATTCGGGCCAGCACGATGGCACCGGCACACATTGCACAGGGTTCAAGTGTCACATACAACGTACAGTTTTCAAGCCGCCGGCTTTGGAGCGTATCCGCGGCCGCGGAAATGGCGATTATCTCTGCATGGGCCGTGGGGTCCTTCAACGTCTCGGTTTGATTGTGCCCCCGGCCGACAATCCGGTCATCATGAACGATCACCGCTCCCACCGGAACTTCACCTTCACGGCAGGCTTTTTCGGCTTGCCGGATGGCCTGATCCATCCATCGTTCATGCTCAGTCATTATAGATGTTATCTTGGTACGCCCGGAGGGAATCGAACCCCCAACCTTCTGATCCGTAGTCAGGCGCTCTATCCAATTGAGCTACGGGCGCAGACATATTAAAAAATAAACTGTTAAACCGATCGAGTCTGTCCGATTCGACCCTCGAATCTTTTGTCTTTTGGTAGCGCGTACGGGAGTCGAACCCGTGTTTCCGGCGTGAGAGGCCAGCGTCCTGGGCCACTAGACGAACGCGCCATGCGTGCGGTGTGATGCATTCCGATTGCTTATAAAAAAACTTCTCTTTTATGTACTGATAACGCTGAACCGGAATCTCCTGTTCCTGTACGCCCGGAGGGACTTGAACCCCCAACCCTCTGATCCGAAGTCAGATGCTCTGTCCAGTTGAGCTACGGGCGCTTGGCTGGGGAGCAGGGATTCGAACCCCGATTCTACGGTCCAGAGCCGCATGTCCTGCCGTTGGACGACTCCCCAGTCTGGCAGCCTATCGAGCGATAAATATACGGACTAAGGGATAAAAAGTCAAACGATTTTTAACCCATTTTCGCCCTCAGGGCAAAGGGGTCTTCCCCGCCCGCCCCCCGGATTCGTGCGCTCAGTGCGGAGAACAGGACTTTTTGCTTCTTATAGACCCGGACATTTTCAGGAATGGGGTTTTTCCTGCGCGACTCGTCGAAAATCACAAACGGGGCGACGATGTCTGACAGGGGAGTCGGTTCTCCATTCTCCTTCTGCCAGACCCAGGCCGCATGCAGCGCGGCACCCAGGGCCGCACCCTCACCCTCGACCGGGACGGCCTCTGCCTCAAACACATCTGCGATGGTCTGACACCAGATCTCGGATTTGGAAAGACCGCCCGTGACCCGGATTTCCCTGGCCTTAACCGGCATCCGGCGAAAACCGTCGTAGAGATTCAGAATATGCCCTTCGACCACGGCCCTGCAGAGTTTATCCTGCGTGAAATCATCCAGACCGAAGCCGAAATAAACCGGAGAAGCCTGGGGGACATCCGGTGTCCTTTCGCCGACGTACCAGGGTATCAGAATCCGGCCCGCGTTTCCCGGTTCCGTTTTCCGGACGATCTGTTCGAACTGATCATGGCCGATCCCGTGAATTTTCAGGATTTCGTTGTACCCGTTCGCCAGATTCGAAACGCAGAGCAACGGCAGCCATCGTCCCGTGCTGTCGCAGAATGCCGCGATCTCGCCCTTGGGATCGATATACGGCTTTTCCATCATCGTGTACGCCGTGCCGCTCGTGCCGAGGCTGATGGTGACGATCCCGGGTTCCACGTTCCCGGTTCCGACCGCGCCATACATATTGTCTCCGCTGCCCGCATCAATCCGGCAGTCGGGTGAAAAACCGAACCGTTTCACCAGATCGGGGGCGACCGTACCGATTGTCTCGTCCGAAGGACGGATTTCAGGCAGTTTGGATGCCAGGTCCGGGGCGATCATGCGGATGACCTTATCGGACCATTTTCGCGTACCCGGATGCCAGAGCGCCATACCGGATCCGTCTCCGGGTTCCATGACCCGGACGCCGCCCGTGAGATAGAAATTAATGTAGTTGTGTACGAGAAAAAGCGTCGCCGTTTTCGCATAGACGTCGGGTTCGTGCCGCACCATGTGGAAAATTTTGGGGGCCGTATATCCGGTACGCTGGGTGTTGCCCACCTCGCGGATCATGGCCTCGTCACCCCCGGCCTTCTCGGTAAGGACTCTGCATTCTTCGAGTGTGGAAAAATCATTCCACAGCTTGCCGTATGGTCGCGTCAACCGGCCCGATGCATCCAGAGAGACCAGGCCGTGCTGCTGTCCGGACACCGAAATGCAGCGGATCTGCGCGATCGGCACATCGGATGCCCGGAGCCTCGAAATCACGGTTTCAACCGCTTCGATCCACATATTGGGATCGGATTCGGAAACGCCTTCGGGCTGATTCTGACGCACGCCGTTTTTCGTACCGTATTGGGGTAAATCCGTATCATACTGGACCGCATCCACGAAGACCACGCCTCCGGATGCGACATCAATCACCACCAGTTTGCAACCTTGGGTAGAGACATCGAGACCTGCATAAAGACCCTTCATGTCGGCTCCTCAATGGACATAAAAAGGCCTGGCGATTGAGCCAGGCCCGTTGTGGATTAACGAATATATTGGTTTACGATCATTTCATAGAGCTCTTGTTTTCCACTGATCTGTTTGGGTTCGCCCAGTTTTCCGGCGAGCGCGGCCAGTTCCTCGAGCCCCATTTTTCCGCTTTCAAACTTTGCGCCGTCACCGGTATCAAAACTGGCATACCGCGATTCTTTCATTTTTAAATAATCGGATTTTTCAAGGATTTCATTCGCGATGATCAGCCCGCGTGCGAGTGTGTCCATCGAACTGATATGGGCAATGAAGAGATCCTCCGCATCGGTGGAACTGCGCCGGCGTTTGGCGTCGAAGTTCATCCCTCCCCTGCCGATGCCGCCGTTCTGAAGCAGCACGAGCATCAGATGGGTCGCATCGTACAGATTGGTAAGGAATTCGTCGGTGTCCCAGCCGTTGTGGGGATCGCCCTGATTCACATCGAGGCTGCCGAACAGACCCGCGTCACAGGCTATCTGCACCTCGTGTGCGAATGTGTGGCTGGCCAGCGTGGCATGGTTGTTTTCGATGTTGATTTTGAAGTCTTTCTCGAGTCCGTATTTGTGGAGAAATCCAATCACAGTCGCGGAATCAAAATCATACTGGTGTTTGGTCGGTTCCATGGGCTTCGGCTCGATGAGAAAGGTCCCCTTGAATCCGGCTTTCCGGCCGTAATCCCGCGCCTTCTGGAGGAAAGCGCCCAGGTGATCGATCTCGCGCTTCGTGTTGGTGTTGAGCAGTGAATAGTATCCCTCCCGGCCGCCCCAAAACACATAATTGTCCCCTCCGAGTGCGATGGTCGCGTCGATCGCGGCCTTGACCTGCGCCGCGACATGGGGCAGTACGTTGAAATCGGGATTCGTTGCCGCGCCGTTCGTATACCGCCTGTGCGAGAACACATTGGCCGTACCCCACAAAAGCCGGACACCGGAGGCCTCCTGTTTCTGTTTGGCCAGTGCAGCCAGTTCCTTCAGATTCTTCTCGGACTCTGCAACCGTCTTGCCCTCGGGCGCCAAATCCCGGTCATGGAAACAGTAGAATCCCACGCCGAGCTTGGTGATGAATTCGAAAGCCGCATCCAGCTTGCCTTTGGCGGTCTGAATCGGATCTCCGGGAACCTCCCAGGGAAAGTCGACCGTCCCGGGACCGAAAGGATCACTGCCGTTTCCGCAGAATGAATGCCAGTAGGCGATCGCGAAACGGAAATGATCCTTCATGGATTTGCCCGCGATGACCCTGTTTTCATCGTAATGTTTAAAGGCGAGCGGATTTGCGGAATCCGGACCTTCGAAGGAAATCCGGCCAATTCCGGGAAAGAATTCCTTTTCTCCGACTGTGAGGTTGACAGACATAACTTTCTCCTTTATGCTTGTTTTCAATTTGTTTTTCATTGCCGCGGCGCGCGTTAACGGTCACGCATTAAAAAAATCAACTATAAAACCAACCTGTGTCCTGATTGTTCCGGTCTTTTTTTATCCGGCCACGCCCAGGGGCGAAAAATAGATCATCACGGCCGCGATGATCGCCAAAATAATCACCGTATTGATCACATCCCATTTATTCCAGCTGGCCCGCGATGCGGCTTTATCTTCCGGCGTCAGAGAGGCAAATGTCAATCCCTTGAGCTTTTCCGCGGCCGGAGCACGGGTCAGCAGACTCACTCCGATCATCAGGAAGATCGCAAATGCGAACAATATCGGCGCAAAATACAAGAAATGAAAACGGGCGATATCGCCCAGCCAGCCGGCGGAATCTTTCGCGACGGTTTCAAGCGTCAGTTTGGTCATCCCCAGAATGAAGCCTGCGACCAGTGCGGTTAAAGCGCCCTGGCCGTTGATGCGTTTCCAGAAAATGCCCAGCAAAAAGACCGCGGTGATCGGGGGAGCCAAAAACGCCTGTACGTTCTGCAAATATTCATACAGGGAACCGGACATAGCCTGGAGAATCGGGATCCAGACTACCCCCAGTACCACGACGACACCGGTCGCCAGACGGCCCATATGGACCAGCTCTCTCTGCGATGCGTTCGGTTTCAGTTTTTGATAAATATCCATGGTGAACAAGGTGGAACAGCCGTTGAACACCGCGGCCAGCGAACTCATCAGCGCCGCCAGCAACCCCCCTGCGACGATGCCGCGGATACCGACCGGAAGCAAGGTCGCCACCAGCGTGGGGAATACGGTGTTTGGATCTTCAAAGTGCAGTTTTCCCTGCATCCTCAACGCAACCGCCACTACCCCGGGAAGCAGGAAAATAAAGAAGGGGAAGAGTTTCAGATACGCGGCGAATATCGTTCCCCTGCGTGCGTGGGACTCATCCCTGGCCGTCAATGTGCGCTGGACGATGCATTGATCCGTACACCAGTACCAGATTCCGATAATCGGTGAAGCCAAAATGAAACCTACCCAGGACGGATTCTTCCAGTCGATAAACGGAGGAAACATGTTCAGTTTATCGGAACCGACGGTCGTGACCACTTCTCCCCAGCCGCCTGCATGGAAAAGGGCGACCAGAGTCACGGTGATCGAACCGCCCAGCAGGACGACCGAGTGCATCGTGTCGGTGTAGACAACCGCCTTCAATCCGCCGGCCGCCGTATAGATACCCGTGATAATGACGACGACCAAAGCACCCACCCAGAAGTCAACCCCCATGAGGGTTTGAAACACGACGGCACCCGCGAAAACCGTCACGGACACTTTGGTCAACACATAGGCAACCAACGACATGGCCGATAGAAACCAGCGGGATTTGGAGTTGAACCGAAGTTCCAGAAACTCAGGCATTGTGAATACGCGGGACCGCAGATAGAAAGGAACAAACACCCATCCGAGAAGAAGCACGCACCAGGAATGGAGTTCGTAATGCGCAAAAGCCACGCCCGAATTGACCCCGGTCGATGCCAGGCCGACGACATGTTCCGATCCGATATTACTTGCAAAAATCGAAGCGCCGATCACATACCACGCCACATGCCGGCTGGCCAGGAAATAATCCGTCGCGGTTTTCGCTTTTTGTTTCATGACCCACCAGGCGATTCCTCCGATCGCGATGAAATAACAGACGACGATCGCCCAATCCAGTGTTTGAAAATTTACCATTCCTCTATCCCTTTCCTTTTACATTCATCCCTGGTAATATTCCAGATTTTCCCGTGTCAAGATGTCGATCGGCACAATCATTTTGGGTTCGACATTCTGTTTCAGGATCACATGACGGTATAGTGAGTAAATACCCTGATATCCCTGCAGAGCAGGGCGCTGGCTGATCAGGAAATCGATGACGCCGGATTTTAAAAACTTCCGGTTTTCTTCGACCAGATCGTAACCGATCAAAACAATATCATGGGACCTGCCTACCGCGCTCAGATATTCGGCCACCTGATGGGTGCAGGCGCTCGGCACGAAGATTCCCCCGATATCCGGATGCGCTTCGAGAATCCGTACGGTCATCGCACGAAAGACCTGCGGATCCTCCCGGCGATCCGCGTCGAAGACAAAAACACGCATGGAATCATCGCCTTCCATGACGGAGCAGAAACCGCGTACCCGGTCTTCGATGTGATAATCTTCTGGCAGGACGCGAAGCGCCGCAAGCTTGCCCGTTCTGAGTTTGAGCTGCATGAGTTTGGCCGCCAACACCCCGCTCTGAAACGATTCCTGGCCGATATAGGAAAGACACCGGCTGCAGTGCACATAGGAATCGACGAACACATACGGCACCCTGTCCGAAAGTTCCTGAACAAATTTTTCAGAGGCTTTGGACAGAACCGGTGCCATCACGATGCCGTCCAGTTCATGCAGTGAAGACTTGATCTGGGAGCAGGCCTCTCGAAAAGACAACTCGGAATATTTGTCATAGTAGACATACCAGGCATCGACCTTGTACATCTTGATTTCGTCGATGGCCTTTTGGATGCCTGCAGCGGGCAGTTCCCAATAACGGCCGTCCTGTTCGGGTTCGGGTAAAAGCACGGCGAATGTGTATGTCTTCTTGAGGGACAGATTCCGTGCGATCACATTGGGTTTGTAGTCGAGTTCCTTGATGATCTGCCTTACCCGGACCCGTGTCTCCTCCGACACCCTGCCTCGGTCATGGAGCACTCGGTCGACGGTACCCACCGAAACACCGGACCGTCTGGCAATTTCACTGATCGTCGTCATCGGAAAACGTTATCGTGCACACACTCCCGTTTGATGTGAGATTAAAAATGTCGTTCACAGTGCTTACTCCCTCCCGGAGACAAGAAGGGGAACACCCTCCCGAAGAAACCGCGTCCGATACGCTTCAACCGGAATTCGGTTCACTAATGATAAAGAAAGCGACAGAGAAACGCAAGGATTTTTCATGGGATTCAAATATTATTTCGGAGTTAACGCTTTAAGGATGATTTGGCGTCCACAAGGCGAGGGTTCGCTTGAGACGGCGGAGGACCGTCTCCTGGCCGAGGACCGCCATCAATTCGAACAGCCCGGGGCTTGCCGTCTGTCCGGTCAGAACCAGACGTAAGGGATGGATCAGGTCGCCGGCCCGGACATCAAGGGTCGCCGCCGACTCCCGGACGACGGCTTCGAGGGTCTCATCCGTCCAGTCTTCGGTTCGGGAGAGGTTTTGAAGCAGTGCCTCCATAAGCGCTCCGGTCCGTAGATTCCGCCGGAATTTCTCGACCGCGGTCTCATCGAAAGACTCCGGATCCCTGAAAAAATAGGCGCCGGTTTCGGCAAAATCCGTCAACCGTCTGACGCGTTCCCGAAGCATGACGACGAAGCGGAGAAGAAACTCTTCGGAAAAACCGGGATCGTCTTCCTGGACCAGGCCGGCATTCCGGAGGAAGGGAAGGACCCGGTCCAGCAGCTCCGGAAGGGGCAGGGAACGGACATACTGTCCGTTCATCCATTCCAGTTTCTTCTCGTCGAACACGGCGGGGTTTTTGGAAATCCCCGGGATGGAGAAACTCCGGACGATTTCCGGGAAGGAAAGGATTTCCCGGTCGTCTCCCGGTGACCAGCCGAGCAGGGCGAGGAAATTCACGAGTGTCTCGGGGAGATATCCGGCTTCCCGGTAGGCCTCGACCGAAACGGCGCCGTGCCGTTTCGAGAGACGCTTCCTGTCCGGACCCCAGATCATGGGCACATGGGCGAACCGGGGAATGTCCCAACCCATGGCCCGGTATAGGAGGATTTGTTTGGGCGTGTTGGACAGATGGTCGTCGCCCCGGATCACATGGGTGATGCCCATGTCATGGTCGTCAGACACCACGGCGACCTGATACACCGGACTGCCGTCAGAACGGAGCAGGACGAAATCATCCAGCTCGGTGTGCCGGAACACGATGCGGCCGTGCACCAGATCCTCGAATGCCGTCTCCCCTTCGGGCACACGAAACCGGACGGCGAAGGGAATCTCCTGTTGGAGACGCTTTTGGATATCAGCCTCGTCGAGTTTCAGGCAGGTCCGGTCGTACCGGTATCCGCCGGTAGCCGACTCCTGGATCCTTCGTTTTTCCGAGAGAACATCCGGGGGACAGAAACAGCGGTATCCTGCGCCGGTTTCAAGCAGGGTTTCGCACAGCCTCGCGTGATCCGACCGGCGTCCGGACTGGAAGACGATGTCTTCGTCCCACTTTAGTCCGAGCCATCGGAGGCTGCGCAGGATTTGGTCGGTGAGTTCAGGGGAGGATCGTTCGGCATCCGTGTCTTCGATACGCAGGAGAAACCGGCCGCCATGATGCCGGGCGAAAAGCCAGTTGAACAAGGCGGTGCGCGCGCCTCCGATGTGAAGCGCGCCGGTCGGACTCGGGGCAAAACGAACGCGGACGGTAGATGCCATGGGTACCCGGAGAAAAAAGAGCGGAGAGGGAGGGATTCGAACCCTCGGTAGAGTTGCCCCTACGCAGGTTTAGCAAACCTGTGCCTTCAGCCGGCTCGGCCACCTCTCCGAAAAATTAATTTGTTCTTTTTGCGGAGGGCGAGGGACTCGAACCCCCATGGGTGTGAACCCAGCGGTTTTCAAGACCGCCGCCTTACCAATTAGGACTAGCCCTCCGAACTCATATCGCCTCTCTGCGGCATCCCAAAAATCGTATCAATATACACATTTCGGGAGGGCAAATCAACCTGTTTTTGGGGTCATTCAGGGAAACGGATTGTGGAATGATCTCGCCATCCGCATCTTCCGCAACAGATCGAAAAGTGGTCTCCACCTCCTCCCCGGCTGTCTTCCCGGCTCTCTTTTGCTCGATGGAATCGAGAATCTTCAGGCCGTGATCTTTGCGGCGGTTTTTCTCTGACGTTTTGAATTTTGATTTTTAATTTTTAAATTTGAATAGATAACATATCTTACTAAATTAACCCATGTACATGATTTAAGTCTCAGGAGATTGATCAACATGGAATGTTTCATATAAAATGACCCGATGTCTTTTTCTTGTTTTTCTGGCCGGATGGAGCGTCCTCGTATCGGCCCGGACAGAGACATCCTATCGGCGGATCCGCAGGGAATCCGTTCACCTTTACTATCAGGAAAGCGACAGGTCGTTTGCGGAACAGGCCGCGGAGATCCTGCTCGGGGGCCTGCCCGGCATGCAATCCGTGCTGGGTGTCTCGAAGGTTCCGGATATCCATGTGGTGGTGGCTGAATCCGATGCTATTTTTCACAGGCTGACGGCCGGTACCGTCCCGGACTGGGGGGTCGGGGCCGCGGATCCGGGATCCGGCTTCATCTTTCTCAAATCCCCCCGGATCACCGCGCCCCACCCGGACGCCCATGTAATCATCCGGCACGAACTGGCGCATGTGCTGCTCGGAAATGCGACGGGTGGTGTCCCGGTTTCCCGCTGGTTTGACGAGGGGCTGGCACAGTTTCTCTCCGGGGAACGCCTGTTCAGACCCTCGATCCGTCTGGCGCGTACCTTCGCGGCCGGTCGGCCGCTCTATCTGGATGAAATCGATGATGTGCTGACTTTTCAGAAAGAGCGGGCCGCGCTGGCCTACGAGACGGCGCATTCCGCGGTCTCGTTTCTGATCCAAAAACACGGAGAAGCTTCCATTCAACTCCTCGTAGGGGAACTGGCGGCCGGCCGCACCATGGACGAGGCGCTTCGGACGGTGACCGGACAGGATGCGCGCCAATTTGAAGGCGGATGGTCGGAGGAAATGCGCCGGCGGTACAGATGGACAATTTTACTGGATTTTCCTGTTTTCTTCAGTGTCGCGCTTGTCCTGTTGCTGGCCGCCGCCTTTTGGCGGACGCAGGCGCGCGTGCGCGCAAAACGACGACTCTGGGAGAGTGAGACGCGGGATGAAATCCCGGACTTTGAAAAAGACGCGACATTATATTGAGTATGCCCTCCTTATTTTGGCGTGCCGCATCGTCCGAAAGATGTCCCTGGCTGCCGCGCTGAGGACCGCGAATGCGCTCGGGGATGCGACTTTCCGCATTCTCAGAATCCGCAGGTGCGTCACCGAGGAAAACCTGCGGGCGGCGTTTCCCGAAAAGCGTCCCGGCGAAATCGAAGAGATCGCGCGGAGCGCGTACCGGCATGCGGCCCGGACGGGGATCGAGCTGATCCGGGGTCCGGCCGAGGGGAAAGAAGGACTGCTCGGCCGCGTCCGGTTCGTACGCCGGGAGCTTTTGGACGAGGCTCTTGAGGCGGGCAGGGGCGCGGTGCTGCTGACCGGACATTTCGGAAACTGGGAATTATTCGGAGCGGCGCTGGTCCATGCGGGATATCCGGTCTCGTTCGTCGTCCGCGAACAGAACAACCGGATGACGGACCGGGTGATCAACGGGATACGGACACAGACCGGGGCCGAGGTGATCCCCCTCGGCATGGCCATCCGGGGCGTGATCCGGAATCTGAGGGCGAACAAATTTGTGGCGCTGGTGGCCGACCAGGACGCCGGACGGCGCGGCGTCTTCGTCGAGTTCTTCGGACGTCCATCCTCGACGGCCGCGGGGCCTGCGGCGCTGGCCATCAAGACCGGCGCGCCGGTCTTGTTCGGCTACGCTGTCCGCGAAGCGCGGGGACGGCATGTCCTTTACGCCGAATCCATTCCGGTACCTGCCGGTTTGACTGAAGAGGAGACCGTCCGTACGGTGCTTCAGGACTATTCGGACCAGCTCGAGAGGCGGATCCGGGAGCATCCGGATCACTGGTTCTGGATGCATAAACGCTGGAAAACACGGATTCCGGAACAAGCCGGGTGAAACGCCCCGTCGCAGTGTAAAAAAGATCGGAGAGATTGTCTCATGAGGATCAGCGGTTTTTCTTTCGTCCGGAACGGGAGCAAGCTGTACTATCCCGTCGTCGAATCCATCCGATCCATTTTGCCGATTGTGGATGAATTCGTCATCGCGGTCGGCGAGGGGGATCCCGACGACGACACCCGGGAGCGGATCGCAGCCATCGGAGATCCCAGGATCCGGATCATCGACACCCGATGGGAAGAGAAATACTTTAAAAAAGGCATCATCAACGCCCTGCAGACCGATGTCGCGAAGGCGGCCTGCCGGGGTGACTGGCTCTTCTATCTGCAGGCGGACGAAGTCGTCCACGAGAAGGACCTGCCCGCCATCCAGGCCTGCTGCGAGGCGTTGCTGGACCGGGAAGAGGTGGAGGGGTTGCTGTTCCGGTACCGGCATTTCTGGGGCGATTACGACCATTTCCACATCAGCCATGGATGGTATCCCCGGGAGATCCGGATCGTCCGCAACCGTCCGAATATCCATTCCTGGCAGAGCGCCCAGTCTTTCCGGCGTTTTACCCATTACGACAATCCCCGTCAACCCGGCGGTCACCATAAACTGTTCGTGGCCCCGGTCGACGCGGAAATCTATCATTACGGCTGGGTGCGGCCCCCGCACCTGATGCAGAACAAGCGACGCGCACTCGATTCCGTGCACTGGGGGTTGCGGCGCGTCGACGCCATGTACGCCGGTGCACCCGCGGAATTCGATTACGGCCCGCTCGACCGCCTGGGACGCTTTTCCGGAACCCATCCGGCCGTGATGAAGGAACGGATCGCATCCATGGATTGGGCGCACAAACTCCGGCAGTCGGGCGCCCCCGACCCCCGCCGCGCGCCGCACAAACACGAGACGGCAAGATACCGGTTCCTCACCGCGCTCGAACGCCTGGCCGGCCGGGAGATCGGCGGGTTCAGGAATTACCACCTGCTGAGTTCCTGACCCCATCGGGGGATTCCACAAAAGGAGACGGGGACGAGACAAACCGAAAAAAAAGACAGGAGATTGCCGGTTTCCGTGGTAATCCTCGCGCTCAACGAGGCAGACGTGATCGGCCGGTGTCTCGCATCCGCGGCCTGGGCCGACGAGATTCTGGTGGCGGACACGGGGTCCACGGACGCCACGCCCCAAATCATCCGGGCAGCCGGGGCACGCCTGCTCCGCCTGCCGTGGGAAGGATTCGGGACGACCCGGCAGAAGGCCGTGGCCTCGGCTTCTCACGACTGGATTTTCTCCCTGGATGCGGACGAGGAAGTGACCGAAGCGCTGAGGCGCGAGATCGAGGCGTTTCTGTCCCAAATTCCCCCGCCGGTCCCGGCGTGCCGGATCCGCAGGCGATCCTCCTATCTCGGCCGCTGGATCCGCTTCAGCGGGTGGCAGTCGGATGCGCCGGTCCGTCTCTTCGACCGGAAGGCCGGAACCTACAATGACCGGCCGGTCCACGAATCGGTACGCATTCCCGGACGCAAGCAGACGCTGGACGGACCGTTGCTCCACTATACCTATCCCACGCTCCGTTCCCATGTCGAGAAAATCAACCGGTACAGCGACCTGGGAGCCGAACTTCTTTATACCCGGGGAAAACGCACGACTCCCGCGGGCGCGTTCCTCCGCGGATTCCTGAAATTCCTCAAGATGTACGGGTTGCGCGGCGGTTTCATGGACGGCCGTGAAGGATACATTCTCGCGCGCATTTCGGCGTTCGGGGTGACGCTGAAGTATCTGAAACTCTGGCGGAAAAGCCGGTGAACATCCTGCATCTGGACGACACGATCATGTGGCGGGGCGGTCAGCAGCAGGCGTGGCTGCTTCACCGGGGACTGATTCGCCGGGGGGTGCACTCCGTGATCGCGGCCCCGCCTGAATCGGAGATGGCCCGACGCTGTGCGAAAGATGACCTGCCCTTTCTTCCTCTCGATATCCGGGGCGAGGCGGATTTGCGCGCCGTGTTCCGCCTTAGGCGGATCGCCGTCCGGCAGGGAATCACGATCTGCCATGCCCACACCGCCCATGCGCTGTCCGCGGCCCTTGGCCTCCGGATGATCCATCCCGCCGTCCGTCTCATCGCGTCCCGCCGCGTCGTCTTCCGGGTCCGGAAACCCCTGATCGGCGCGATCAAGTATAACAACCGGTTCGTGGACCGGGTGGTCTGTGTGTCGGACGCCATTCGTCGACTTCTCACCGACGACGGTGTGACGCCCGGGAAATGCGTCACCATCCACAGCGGAATCGACCCAGACCGGTTTAAAACGGAAAATCCGGGAGATCTGCGAAGCCGGCTGGGCATTCCGTCCCGCCATCTCGTCGCGGGCACGGTGGCGGCTCTGACCGGCGAAAAGGATTATCCCACCCTGCTCAGGTCCGCGGCGGCCGTGATATCCCGGATGCCGGACGTGACCTTCGTGGCGGTCGGCGACGGCCCCGAGGCGGAACGGATCCGCGCCCTGGCGGATTCTCTCCACCTTAAGAAGCGGTTCCTGTTTACGGGATACCGGCCGGACGTCGGCCGCTATCTCAATCTCTTCGACTGTTTCGTGCTGACTTGCCGCCGGGAGGGGCTCGGGACATCCCTGCTGGACGCGCAGGCCTGGGGCCTGCCGGTGGTGGCGACGCGGACCGGCGGCATTCCCGAGATCGTTGAGGACGGGGTCACCGGATTCCTGGTCCCCCCCGGTTCTCCGGGCGAGACGGCGGACGCCCTGCTGCGTATCCTGAGGAATCCCGCCCTGCGCCGGAGTATGGGCGATGCGGCGCGGCGTCATGTCCTCCGGTTCACGGCGGACCGGATGGTGGAACAGACGCTGGCCCTTTATCGTTCCCTGTCAGAACCGGGATGCGGCGACGTCCGGGAGGCTGAAGGAAGAATCGTTTGAATCACAACCGGATTGTCTTTGTTTTGCACCCGGTATTTTCTTAAATTTATTTTTTCAGGGACCGGGCACCGTGGGTCCCATGATCCAGAATCCGGCGGAGGATGCGACAATCCTTGCAATCCATTTTGTTCATACAAACCGCATTTCTCGGGGATGCCATCCTGAGCACCCCGCTGATCGGGGCCCTTTCGTCCCGTTTTCCGGAAGCGTCCATCGACGTCGTGGCCATCCCCCAGACGGAACCGGTGTTCCGGCATCATCCGGATGTGCGGCGTGTGCTCGTGTTCGACAAGCGGAATCCCCTGCTGAAACCGGCGATGTTTCTCGATCTGGTGCGCGGTATACGCGGTGAAGCGTATACCCTCGGGGTATCGGCCACACGGTCTGCCACTTCCGCCCTGCTCATGCGGCTGGGGAAGATTCCCAGCAGGGTGGGGTTCCGGGGGCAGAAGGGACTGACCGATCCGGTCCGCCCTCCCCGCGGTTTGCACATGCGGCACCGGTACCTGTCTCTGATGCGTCCGTTCGGCGGGACGTCGTGGCCCGACCAGACGGTTCTTTCCTGGGCGCCCGAACACGATGAGACCGCCGGCCGGTTACTGGAGGATGAAAAGGGGTGCCGGTTCCTCGTGGGGGTGGCCCCGGGTTCGGTCCGGGCGACGAAACGGTGGCCCGGGGCGTATTACACCCGTCTCGTCGCCTTACTGGAATCCCGGGGCGTCCGGGTCGTTCTCCTGGGCAGCCCGGAGGAACGCGGCCTGTGCCGGCGTATCGCGTCCCGCGCCGGTACGGACAGCCCCGTCCTGGCGGGACGGACCGGGATCCTCGAAGCCGCGGCGGTCATCCGGCGGCTCGATCTGATGATCACCAACGACAGCGCGCCGCTCCATATGGCCGATGCAGTCAAGACGCCCGTGTTCGCGTTCTTCGGCCCCACGGTGAGGCGTTTCGGCTGCACGCCGTACCGGCCGGACGACCGGGTTCTCGAAATCGATCTCCCGTGCCGTCCCTGTTCCAAACACGGCGGGCGGGTTTGTCCGCGTTTCCATTTCCGGTGCATGCGCGAACAGACACCGGACGCGGTCTGCGACGCCGTCCTTCAATTCCTGGAGAAGCGCCATGCCTAAACGAATTCTCCTCCTCACCGATGACGACGGATTCTTCGGACAGACGCGGAAACCCTGGGTCTCCCTGGATTCCGGCCGGATGGCCTGCCTGCTCCGGGACGCGGGCTTTTTCGTGGAAGTCCGTCCCTTGTACGACATCATGAACGGCAAAGGGGTCATCCGGGACACCGCCATTTTCTATACCTTCAGCCAGAAGGAGAATGCCAGACAATATATCAAGGATCTGTTGACCTTCCTCGACAACGGGACGAACCGCCTCATCCCCTCTCTCGACTTGCTGCGCTGCCATGAAAACAAGGGCTTTCAGGAATTGTACAAGCGAAAGTACGGTATCTCCTCCCTGCCGGCCTGGTACTTCGCCCGGCCGGAACAGACTGAACGCGTGGATTTGCCCTTTCCTCTGGTACTGAAGGACGTCTGCGGGACCAACGGCAAGGCCGTCTATCTGGTGGGCGACCGCCGGAGCCTGCGCCGTCAGCTCCGGAAGCATTTCACGCGGGTCTCCCTGCCCGTCCGGTTCGATCTCTTCCGGCGCCGGTATTTCAGGAAAGCCAGGCATTATCCCGAATATCCGGATTACAGCAACGAAAAAGACTACCTTCAATACCGGTCATACATCCGGGAGGAGAGCAATTTCATCCTGCAGGCCTTCGTGCCCGGCCTGACTTCCGATTACCGGGTCCTGGCGGTTCACGACCGGTATTTCGTCATGCGCAGGAGAAACCGCAAGAACGACTTCAGGGCCAGCGGGGCCAAACGGTTCGAGTTCGATTTCGACCCGGATCCGGCCCTACTGGATTTCGCCCGTTCGGTCTACAGGCGCTGCGACACCCCCTTTCTGTCCATGGATCTCTGTGAAAGCGACCGGCATTTTCACCTGCTCGAGTTCCAGGCGCTGCATTTCGGGATGAGCGTGGTCAGCAAAAACCGGGGATACTGGACCGGTTCCGCGGGATCCTGGGCGTTTGTGGAAGCCCGTTTCGGTCTCGAGGAAACGATGGTATACGGCCTATGCAGATATCTGGACTCCAGGGAGCGGACAGGTCCCGGGGACACCGCATGATTCCCGCCTATTATCTGATCAAGTGGCCCTACCGGTTGGGATGCCGGGTGGCGGACCGGTTCCGCGGGCGGCCCGCGCTGGCCGTCTATTGCACCGGGCCGCTCGACCGGGTCGTCCTGCTCCCCGTGATGCGCCACCTGCCGCCGGCCCTCTGGGTCTCGGGGAACGGCCGCACCGCCCGCCATCTCCGTTCCGAAGGGCTCGCCGCCGTGCGGTACCCGGTTTTCCCCCGCGTGGTGATCATGGCCCGTCATGCCCAGTACCGGTTCCCGGATACCGGCGTGTTCAAGGTGGGATTCCGGCACGGCGCCTACCATTTCAAGCAATTCGCCGGCACCGCCTACTACAATGCATTCGACCTCTATTTCATGACCAGCCGGGCCGATGTGGAGGCGGGGCGTAAACGGGGAATCCGGAGCGCCCGGTCTGCGGGATTCCCCAAACTCGATCCGGCATTCGACGGCACCTGGAACCGGGAAACCCTGATGCCGTACGCCGGACGGGCGGGTCTGCTTCCCGGACGGCCCACGGTCCTGATGACCGCCACCTGGGACCGCTCGGGCATGTCGGCCGTCGGCCGGTGGCTCCCGGTTCTGCCCCGGCTCGCCGCAGCCATGAACGTCATGGTCACGGTCCATCCATTCACCTCCCGTTCCTGCCTGAAATCCCTGTCCGGCACGCCGGGCGTCTTCCTGATCCGTGAGGCGGATACCCTGCCCTATCTCATGCTTTCGGATGTCGTGGTGGGCGACACCAGTTCCATCCTGGCGGAGGCCTGCGCCCTGAACAAACCGATGGTCACCTTCCGGGTCCCCCAGGCCCGGAGGTCCCTC
>DSAP01000036.1 GCA_011046415.1 bacterium
ATACCCAATCAAACCTCGGCAAATCAGAGAAATCGGCATTCAAATTAATAAATGATAAACAAAATGTTCAACTTTTGCAAGATTTTTATTCCTCAGAAAATGACTGATTATCCGCCGGCTTATAGAAAAACCAATCCTTTTCGCGAATGAATTGTACTTGACATTTTAGGGACGGATAATTATATTCCTTTTGTAATAAAGAGACGGCATTATCCTGCCGATCGGATCAAAGACTGAAACATGCGCGGTGACGCGTAGTTGAGATGCTGTGTCCTATCCTGAGATCCGGCAGAGCGTATTTCTCGCCCATAGCCAAATCACGTGGGTTTTTTTTATCACGCGGTGGAGGTGACATGCCCGGCAGCCTGCATGACCTTCGAAATGAGATTCAGAGTCTGGACAGCCGGCTCGTTCAGCTGATTTGCAAACGGATGCACGTCGTCCGGCAAATCGCCGAATTGAAAAAGACGACCGGATTGCCGATTCTGGATTCATCCCGTGAGGACAAGGTGCTCTCTCATATTCTGGAGCATCCCCATGCCGAAATCGGGACGGAAAACCTGAAGAGGCTTTTCCAGACCATTCTCGAGATATCGCGCCAAATACAGGAGACTGTGGTGGCGGAACCGGATCACAACATACCGGAAAGATCCTGATGTCCGCCGATTTTACCCATGTCGCCATCATCGGTGTGGGCGTGATCGGGGGTTCCCTGGGGTTGTCGCTCAAGCGCAAGCACCCTGAAATGCGCATCCTGGGTGTATCCCGTCCGCAGACACTCGACGAAGCCCTTGAACTCGGCGCCATCGACCGTGGCTTCACCAGGGAAGAAATGGGTGAAGCCGCGGCGCAATCCGATCTCGTATTCGTCTGCGCCCCGATTTCGAATATCCTGGAGCTGCTGCCCGCACTCTCGGAAGCCGTGCGTCCCAAGACCCTGGTCTCGGATGTGGGATCCACCAAACGGCTGATCGTCGAAACCGCGGCCGGATATTTTAGGGGTGATAAATATTTTGTGGGCGGTCATCCCATGGCCGGAAACGAAGGCCGGGGCGTCTCCTGGGCGGATCCGCTCCTCTTCGAAAACGCCGTCTATGTGCTCACGCCCGCCTCCGGTGTTCCCGGCGACATCACCAACCGGTTCGGACAGCTTCTGGAATCGATCGGCGCCAAGGTCCTGCTCCTGGATCCGGCGACGCACGACCGGATCGCGGCCGCGGTCAGCCATCTGCCCCAGATTCTCGCCGTGACGCTGATGAATTATGTCGCCTCCCTTCAGAAGGATTCAGCCACCTGTCTCAGGCTGGCCGCGGGCGGATTCCGGGACATGACACGGATCGCCTCGAGCCCTTTCGACATGTGGCGGGATGTTTTCAGCACGAACCGCGAAGAAATCGGGACGCGCATCGATGGATTTATCGACGCCCTGAAAACCATGAAATCCGGGCTCGTCTCGGAAGAGATGGAAGAGATATTCCGCTTGTCCGCGGCCGGCCGGTTGTCGATTCCGCGCGATACCAAGGGATTCATGCGGCCCAATTTCGACATGACCGTGCAGGTCGAGGACAAACCGGGCGTCATCGCGGCGATCTCCACCGTCCTGGCCGGGGAGTCCATCAACATCAAGGACATCGAGGTCCTGAAGGTCCGCGAGGGCGATTCCGGCATGATCCGCCTCGCTTTCGAATCGGAAGCCGAACGCCTGAGGGCGAAAGAACTCCTCTCAAGGACCGGATATCACGGTCAGATCAAGAAATGAGGCGTGATTGGATCGGATCATCACACCGGCGCGTATCCTGCGCGGCAGGATACGGATTCCCGGGGATAAATCGATCTCGCACCGCGCCCTGATTCTGGGCGCCCTTGCGAGAGGCGACACGCGCATCTCGCATCCCCTGCTTGGCGAGGATGTGCGGAGCACCCGCCGCTGTCTCGAACAGGCCGGCATTCGGATTTCGGAAAAATCCGGAAACCTGATCGTCCACGGGCGGGGGATGGGCGGATGGCGCGCGCCCGCCTCTCCCCTCGACTGCGGCAATTCGGGAACGACCATGCGTCTGCTCTCCGGCATCCTGGCCGCCATGCCCTTCCGTTCCACCCTCGTCGGAGACGCGTCCCTGAGCCGCCGTCCCATGAAACGGATCATCGATCCGCTCGGCCGGATGGGTGCGAAAATCACCGCGGCCGCGGAAGGCACGGCCCCGCTCGAAATCGATGGAACGCGGCTTTCCCCCATCGATTATATCACCCCCGTCGCGAGCGCACAGATCAAATCGTGTGTGCTCCTCGCCGGGCTGTTCGCCGACGGGACGACATCCGTCACCGAACCCTCGCTCTCCCGGGATCATACCGAACGGATGCTGAGGGGATTCGGAGTCGATGTCTCACGGGAGGGACTCCGCGTCTCCGTGACGGGTCCGGCGGTCTTGCAGGGCTGCGAAGTGGACGTGCCGGGGGACATCTCATCCGCGGCCTTCTTCCTGATCGCCGCTTCTCTCCTTCCGGATTCGGAAATCCGTCTCGAGAATGTGGGATTGAACCCCTCCCGAACCGGCATCCTGGAGGTCCTCGATGAGATGGGGGCGGACATTGAACGGACATCGGAAAGGGAAATCAACGGGGAACCCCGCGCCGACCTGATCGTCCGGAGCGCCCGGCTCAAAGGGACCGTCATCGAAGGGCCGATGATCCCGACGTTGATCGACGAGATTCCGATCCTGGCCGTGGCCGCGGCCCGGGCCGAGGGCCGCACCGAATTCCGGAACGCCGGGGAATTGCGCGTCAAGGAAACCGACCGGATCGCGGCCATCGCATCCAATCTGGAAAGCATGGGCGTCCGGGTCGACATCCAGGAGGACGGTTTCGTGATCGAAGGGCCGCAGACCCTTCACGGCGCCGATATCGAAACCTTTCAGGATCATCGCATCGCCATGTCATTCGCCGTGGCGGGGCTGGCCGCGCAAGGCGGGACCCGCATCCGGAACGCAGAATGCGCCGAAATTTCATACCGGGGATTTTACGAGACGCTGGGAGGGCTGATCCATGGCTGAGCCGTATTGCGTGATCGGCGATCCCATCGCCCATTCCATTTCGCCGCCCATTCACCAAGCGGTTTTCCGCCTCCTCGGCATCGATGCGGATTACGAAGCCATGCGCGTCCGTCCCGGGGAATTGGAGGATTTTATGGTGCGCGCGCGGCGTTCCGGCCGCCCGGGATGGAACGTCACCATCCCGCACAAGGAGACGATCATCCCGTTCCTGGATGAGATCGATCCGTCCGCCCGCAACATCGGCGCGGTCAACACCGTAAAGAACCGGAACGGCGGATTGATCGGATACAATACAGACGTGTCCGGCTGCATGGCAGCGCTGACGCGCGCCGGGTTCCAATCGAAAGGAAAGGCCGTGATCTTCGGCGCGGGCGGGGCCGCACGCGCCGGCATCGAAGCCATCGCCAGGCTCGGGCTGACCGAATGCATCCTGTTCGATGTCGTGCCGGAAAAAGCCGAGAATCTGCGAAACCATTTCTTTCACCTTCAACGGATGGACATCCGGGTCGTCTCCCGGGCGCCGGAGATCGCAGGCGAAATCGAAAGCGCCTCCCTGATCCTCAACGCCTCTCCGGCCGGTATGCATCCCGATATTGAAGTGACGCCGCTCCCCTGCCCGGAAAGAATCCCGGGGGGCGCCACCGTATTCGACATGGTATACGCACCGCTCGAGACGCGTCTGATCCGGGAGGCGACGGCACGCGGCGCGCAAACCGTCTCCGGCCTCGTCATGCTCGTCGCCCAGGCGCTGGAGGCGGACGCGATCTTCCTAGACCGGGATTTACCGGAAACTCTGTTCGAGCCTGTCTTCCGGGTTGCGCTGGATGCGACATCGCATCCGTAATTTTTCAAGAACAACGCCTTCACCCCGATCCGCATACCCCGCATTGGAATGCGGGTCGAGCAAAAACCGGATGAGACTTTCTGTCATGACCGAAATACGCACGAATATCTACCTGATGGGCTTCATGGCCAGCGGCAAGACCCGGGTCGGCTCCCTGCTCGCGAGCCGTCTCGGCCGTCCTTATCTGGACACGGATGAGCTTATCGTGCAGAAAGCAGGGATGGGCGTTCCGGAAATCTTCGACCGGCTGGGGGAATCCCGGTTCAGGCAACTTGAAGTCGAAATCATCGCCCGGGTGGCCGCCCTGCATGCACATGTGATCGCGCTCGGCGGCGGCGCGGTCCTCAATCCGGTGAACTGGGAGCGAATCGCCCGTACCGGCGTCACGGTGTGTTTATCCTATCCGCCGGAAATTATCGACCGTCGTCTCGCACACAAGACCGACCGGCCCCTCGTCCGGGAACACACACCCGGGGCGCGTCTCGCGCGGATCCGTAATCTCCTGAGTGAACGCGAGTCCGCCTACCGCAGGGCCGATCTGACCCTGCATCTGAACAGGGAGACCGATGCGGAAAACGTGGCGGACGCCGTCGCCGGATATCTGGGAGTCTTTCGATGAGCATCGTGCATGTCCCGCTCCGGGACCGGGGCTATGACATTTGGATCGAACCGGGATTGATCGGACAGGCCGGTTCTTTCGTCGGACGATCGGGGAACTTCTCACGGATCGCCCTGATCACAGACCGGACCGTTTCGGGTCTGTACGGCGAATCCGTGGCGGAATCCCTGCGTGAAGCGGGATTCCAAACACACATTCTGACCGTTCCGGACGGCGAGGACTCCAAATCGTACCGGGAACTGGAACGCCTCCACACGGAACTCATCGGGGCGGGAATGACGCGGGACGGGCTGATCGCGGCGCTGGGAGGCGGGGTGGTCGGCGACCTGGCCGGATTCACGGCCGCCACCTTCCTGCGCGGCGTGCCGTTCATCCAGATCCCCACGACCCTGCTGGCCCAGGTCGATTCGAGTGTCGGCGGCAAGACCGGCATCAACCATCCCCTGGGCAAGAATCTGGTCGGCAGTTTTCATCAGCCCCTCATGGTCCTGATGGATCCGGAGACCCTGAAGACCCTGGGCCGGCGCGACCTGTGGGCCGGACTCGCCGAAGTCGTGAAATACGGACTCATCCGTGACGCCGGATTCTTCGCATTCCTCGAAGAGAATTTGGACGCGCTTTTCAGGCTGTCGGATGAGACGGATGTCGTACGCATGCTGAATACCTGCTGCCGTATCAAGGCGGAAGTCGTCGGCCTGGACGAGCGGGAAGGCGGCCTGCGCCGCATCCTCAATTTCGGTCACACGCTCGGCCACGCCCTCGAGGCGGCCACGGAGTACGGATACTTCCGCCACGGAGAAGCCGTGGTCTGGGGGATGCGCTGGGCGGCCTGGGAATCTCACCGGCAGGGCCTCCTGGCGGCACCGGAACTGGAACGGATCGACCGTCTCCTTGGGCGGTTGGTCGTCCCTCCCATCCCGGAGACCGTGGACGCCTCCGTGCTCGCCGAAAAGACCCGGCTGGACAAGAAACAATCCGCCCGGGGGCTGAATCTCGTGCTGCTGGAACGGATCGGGAACACACGAACCGTTCGGGTGACGGATTTGACGGATCAAATCAAGGGATGGCTCGACCATGTCAGGACGTAAACGGATTCTCGTGGTGCACGGCCCCAATCTCAACCTGCTCGGCGAACGCGAGCCGGATGTCTACGGGGAGCTGACGCTGGAGGTATTGAACAAACAGATCCGGGATTATGCGACGTCGAGGAATCTGGACGTCGTGTTCTTCCAGTCGAATCATGAAGGCGCGGTCATCGATTTTCTCCACGAAAACCGCAAAAAAGCAGACGGCTTGGTGATCAATCCCGGCGCGCTCACCCATTACAGCTACGCGCTCAGGGACGCCATCGCCGGCATCCGGATCCCGGCCGTGGAGGTGCATCTGTCGGACATCCACGCGCGGGAAGCGTTTCGCAAGATTTCCGTGATCCGGGAAGTCTGCATCGGCCAGATCGGCGGCCTGGGGACGGACAGTTATCTGAGGGGGATAGACAGGCTCCTGTCCTTTTTTTCAGAGGGCGCATAGCGTCCGCGGAAATCATCCGTATCCGGCCCGGCCATGATTCACCTCTTCTCCCCCTTATTGGGGGGATCCTTTCCCCGATTTCCTCCGGACACAGCGCGGCATGGCCATGTAAAACTCGTAAATTGAGACTATGGTCTGCTTACGCCTTACCCTCGCTAAGTCCGCTCACATCTTCCTGATCCGGATACTCCCGCCCGATGTCCGGAGATGAAGCCTCGGCCCGCCGCCGTTGATCTCGGCGTTGAGCGAATTCTTGCTGATATTCCCCTGCACCGTCACGGGAAAATCCGTGGATACCCCGCCCCCGCTGGTCCTGGCATCCACAGTCACCCCGATGTTTTCCGCCAGATGCACGGTGATCCCGCCGCCCGACGTGGCGAGCGAACATCCGGTCTTCGGCTGTTTGGACAGGGAGACCGTGATGCTCCCGCCGGAAGTCCGTGCGTCCACATCGCCCGCGATTTCATCCACCGTGATGGAACCGCCCGAGGTGCGGGCGTTCAGCGTGCCCTCGACCTTCCCGAGACTCAGGCTGCCGCCTGAAGTCCTGACATCCACATTCCCCTGACATCCCGCCACGGAAATACTGCCTCCGGAAGTGTGTCCTTTGACCGGCCCGGTGATGTTTCCGAATTTCAGGCTGCCTCCCGAGGTTTTCGCATCCACGAAACCCCGCAGATCTTCGACTGAAATGCCTCCGCCTGAAGTCCTGAGATCGACATTGTACTCACTCGGAACGCGGATCCGGAATTTGACGTTCAACCGGTCGTGCGCCCGCCCCCAGCCGCCGGAACCTTTCCTGTCGAGGGTGACAATCACATCCTTGCCTGACTGCCGGATATCGAGATCATATTCCGCAAGCAGCCTCTCGAGCCGCTCATCAGTTCCGGCCCTGAGCCGGAACGTCACATCCACATCCACGGTGTTGTCCGTCCCGGTCTTGATCTCGATGGAACCCCGGTCCGCCTCGACGGTCAGGAGTCCGCCGGGCTGGACTGCGAAGTTTTTCTGGACCTGTTTTTCGGTCTGTGCGTACACCCCGATGACAAACGCAAAGACCGGGGTGAGCAACATGATGCGTCGCATAGAATGCCTCCTTTTTTTATTCGGATCAATTCGGTTCTAAATCATTAGACGGACTAAGGAGGAAAAAGTTTGCAGGTTTCTTTTCGTACTTTTATGGCGCAAAGAAAAGTGCGAAACATCGATGGTCAAAGCATGAAAGATTATTTGTTATTTCACCAGGGGAATCATTAGAACCGGACACTCATGATAATGGATTATATCACAAGGGTAAACGGCAAGAGGCGATCCCTTTTGGGTGACTGGAAAAAGGGTTGGAATAGGTCAGGGACTGCATTATTCCAGATCAAACAAGACTTCGGCGATCTGCTTCAGCTCTCCTTCCGGGAAATCGAGCCTGTTCAGGGTTTTCAGGTTGTCATCCAGCTGGGCGGGCGAACTGACCCCGATGAGCACGGACGTGACGGCCGGCTGGCGAAGCACCCAGGCCAGGGCCATCTGTGCCAGGCTCTGTCCCCGTTCGCCGGCGATACGGTTCAGCATACGGATTCTTTCGATCCGTTCATCCGTGACGGCGTCGGCCGTGAGAAATCCGTGCGGTTTGGCCGCGCGCGAATCATCCGGAATGCCGTCGAGGTAGCGATCGGTCAGCAGTCCCTGCGCCAGGGGGGAAAAGGCGATCCCGCCGATGCCTTTCTCCACGAGCACGTCGAACAATCCGTCTTCCGGATCGCGCACCAGCATGGAATATTTCATCTGATGAATCAGACAGGGTGTGCCGAGGGATTTGAGGAGCGCGGCCGCGCGTTTCGTCTGTTCAGGCGGATAATTCGAAATTCCGGCATACAGCGCCTTGCCCTGCCGCACCGCCTGGGACAGGGCGGACATCGTTTCTTCAAGCGGGGTATCGGGATCAAACCGGTGTGAGTAGAAAATATCCACATAATCGAGATTCAGCCGTTTCAGGCTCTGCTCGAGGCTCGCCAGCAGATATTTCCGCGATCCCCATTCGCCGTACGGACCGGACCACATGAAATAGCCGGCTTTGGTGGAAATCACCATTTCGTCCCGCCATCGGGAAAAATCGTTCTTCAGGATCCGGCCGAACATCGACTCCGCCGCGCCGGGAGGGGGACCGTAATTATTCGCGAGATCGAAGTGGGTGATGCCCCGGTCGAACGCATCGCGCAGGATGGCGCGCGCATTGTATTCCGAATCGACCTCTCCGAAATTGTGCCAGAGTCCGAGCGAGATGACAGGCAGCCTCAGGCCGCTTTTTCCGCAAAACTGATAACGCATCTGCTGATAACGGTTCTCTGCGGGGATATACGTCATTGTGCCTCCCGGGATGAAGAAATCAAACCTTTATGGCTCTCGACCTTCCGGCAGATTGGGTTCTCGTCCATCACGAAGGATCCGGACTTGCTGACGACTCCGCCTTTAGGATCCGGTCCGCGACGGCCGGCCAGTCCGCACCGTCCCCCGGTTCGATCCACCGGATGCGCGGGTCGGCCCGGAACCAGGTGAGCTGGCGTTTGGCGAATCGGCGCGTATTCTGTTTGATGAGCGCGATCATCTCTTCCATGGGTATCTCATCCGAAAGATACCGGAATGCTTCCCGGTAACCCAGCGTGTCGAGGCTGTTCAAGCCGGCCGTATAGCCCATTTCAAGGAGACGGCGGACCTCGTCGACGAAGCCCCTACGGATCATGTCATCCACGCGTGAATCGATGCGTCCGTACAACACCGCGCGGGGCCATGCGATTCCCCACATCGAAAAGATGTATCCGGATGGACGGGTTCCATTCCTCTGGATATCGGATATCGGCTTTCCCGTGATCCGGAACACTTCGAGCGCCCGGATGATCCGTCTGGCGTCGCGGGGATGGATCCGCTCCGCGGCTACGGGATCGATTCGTCCGAGTTCCGCATGGAGGGGTTCCGGCCCATCCTGTTCCGCACGTTTCTTGAGCAGGGCGCGGAGCGATTCGTCTTTGGATTCCGCTTCGAACATGCCGTCGATCAGGGCGCGCACGTACAATCCGGATCCGCCGGCGACAATCGGAATCTTCCGGCGGGACAGAACATCCCGGACGACAGGACGCGCCTTCTTCGCATATTCCCCCGCGCTGAATGTTTTATCGGGGTTCAGGAAATCGATCAGGTGATGGCGGGCCGCCTCGCGTTCCGCAGGGGTTGGCTTGGCCGTGCCGATGTCGAGAAACCGGTAAATCTGACGTGAATCCGCTGAGACGATTTCGCCGCCGCATTGTCCGGCGAGCGCGATCGCGAGATCCGTCTTCCCGGACGCCGTGGGTCCGACGATCACCGGCACCCTGCCGGGTAAACGGGTCGTCACCGGCCGAACCTTTTATCGATTTCGTCGAGCGTGAGATTGATCACAACGGGACGTCCGTGGGGACAGAAATAGGGCTCTTGCGCGGCGAAAAGCCGGTCGATCAGCGCGGCCATCTCCTGCGCATTCAGCCGGTCTCCGGATTTGATCGCGGCCTTGCAGGCGAATGCCGCGGCCACGGCCTCCAGGCGGTCGTGTGACCGGGTCTGATTCTCCCGGTATTCATCCAATATTTCCTGAAGCAGTTCGCGTTCACCGCCCGGTTTTACCTCGAAGGGAACGGCTTCGATCACCACGGCCAGATTCCCGAAATCCCGGATTCCGAAACCGATTTTTTCGAGAAAGGGCAGCATCTCCACAAGGATTTCAAAATCATCCGGCGCGAGCTGCACGGTCTGCGGAAAGAGAAGCTGCTGAGACAGGCCGGATTGCCGGTCGCGATGACCGAGCGCCCATTCGAAGAGAATCCGTTCATGTGCCGCATGCTGATCGATGATCGTGATCCCGCTCTTGATCTGCGAAAAGAGATACCGGTTGTGAACCTGCCAGAGCGCCGGAGGATCGGCCGGGAACGCGGCTCCCGGATGCGTGTCTTCCGGGACGGACGGTTTCTGGACATCCAGGGTCAGCTGTCCCGGATCCTGAAAACGCAGGGCGCGGCCGGACGGAGGCGATGCGGCAAACCATTTCCGGCCGGACACCAGCTTCAGATCGGGCGCGGACTGCGGAGTCCTCAGCGTGTCACGGATGACCCGGTGCAGCGCATCATGGATGAATTTTTCGTCCGCGAAACGCACCTCGTTCTTGGTCGGATGCACGTTGACATCCACGAAGCGGGGATCCATCTCTAGATAGATCAGATAGGCCGGGTATTCACCGCCGTCCATTCTCGGCCCGTAAGCAGAGAGCACGCTGTGAATCAGGCTTTTATGCTGAACGGCCCGCCGGTTCAGGAAAAAGTACTGGTCGTCCCGAGTCCGCCTGAATTCACCGGGACGGCTGACAAATCCATGCATGGAGAGTGCGCCGATCTGCTTGTCGAACGAAACAAGCCGGGTCGTCTTTTCGGCGCCGAGCAGATCGTGGATGCGTTCCTTGAGCGAACTCGCGGGCAGATCCAGGGTCCGCTGATCATCGAGGTACAGCGTAAAACGGATTCCGGGATAGGCCAGGGCGATCCGCCGGAAAGCGGACATGATGTGCCGGATTTCCGTGGCCGTGGTTTTCTGAAATTTACGCCGCGCGGGGACGTTGTAGAACAAGTCCTTGACCCGGACCCGGGTGCCCGGATTCGCCGCGACCTTGAGCACATCCCGGATCTCGCCGTCCTCGATATCCAACCGGGTGGCCTCTTCATCCTCCGCCGCCCGGGTCGTGAGGGTCATCCGAGAAACCGATCCGATGCTGGCGAGGGCTTCGCCGCGGAATCCCAGTGTATGGATGGCGTCCAGATCGTGCATGTCACGGATTTTGCTCGTCGCATGACGCCGGACGCAGAGCAGTGCGTCTTCCTCGGACATTCCGGAACCGTTGTCTGCGACCTGAATCATTTTCTCACCGGCATGCTCGATGGAGAGTGATATTTCGGTCGCCGCGGCGTCCACCGCGTTTTCGAGGAGTTCCTTGACCACGGATGCCGCCCGTTCGATGACCTCGCCCGCCGCGATGCGCTTCATCAGGAGTTCGGAAAGGATTTGTATTTTACCCGGCATTCACGACCCTAATCGTTTTATCTCTGACTGGTTTACTCATCCGCGGATCCTTTTTTCATTCACAGAATACACGGATTATTGATACAGAACGGGCACATTTTGATTAATTGGCGTCATCCGTGGTTTCTCCCCATTTCAGGATTTGAACCTTCAGACCTGTCATTGCGTGTGACGTTGACCATGTCTTCCGGTCGCAATACGGTGTGATCAGGTGAGCAGAATCTTCCCGATCGCTTCCGCAATCCCCTCATCCATGATCCCCGCCACCCGGCAATTCGCCTTGTGCACGACGTCTTCGAAAGACCCCGGCCCCGGCCAGGAGACGAGCGGAATGTGATGCATCCGGCTCTGGGTTTCAGCCCATTCCCGCGTATGTTTCTGCGTATCCCGGGAGATGAGAATCAGCCGAACCTTCCCGCTTCTCATCGCCTGTTCCACACCGGTACGGCCGAGCACGATCTTGCGGGACCGGAGTCCCATGCCCACGAGATTGGCCGGTTTATCGGGCGTCGCAGACCGGATTTTTCGGGCGATTCTCAGATAGGCGTCTTCGGTCACCGCGCCGAAACGGGATTCCAGCACACGCGTTTCCCTGGCCCGGCGGACACAATCCGGATCCCGGCAGAGCACGATCCCGTCTCCGGACGTCTCATTCAGGATAATCCGGCCCTTTTGCCCTTTCGAGACCCGGATGAAATCGTGTGCGTCCCGGATCCGGCCGCAAACCACGCAGTGACGTTCCAAGAAAATGTCCTACCACCCGAGACGCGAGAAAAATATCATCAGATAGACCGCCACGCCGAGCAGGATGAACAGCCAGACCAGCGACCGTTGCCGTGCCTGACGTTTCCTGTGAGTGCGCTTGAATTCGATACGGCGGCCTTCGCGTTTCTCTTTCTCGGGATCCCAGAAACGCGGTTCGTAATGGAATTTCCTGTGTCCGGGCAGACGCGATCCGATCATCCTGTCACCACCCCCAAATCCTTTATCGCCGTATGGATCGATGAAGGCAGATGCAAATTCCACATCATGTCCCTCATCCTGTCCTCAATATACGGATGAGCGAGCGAAGAATCAAGTGCTTGCACTCCCCATATTCCCTCATTTGGATCGGAACAACACAGATTTTTTCTTGCAACTTGACTGGATTTTAACGACATTATTTCAAACCAATTCCTGATAAGGAGGCGCACATCCACGCATTCGAGAAACTCATCGAAATCATGGCCCGTCTGCGCGGTGCGGACGGCTGCCCCTGGGACCGTGAGCAGACCCATGAAAGCCTGAAGCCCTATCTGCTCGAAGAAGCCTATGAAGTGCTCGAAACGATCGACGAAGGTCAATATGAGGGACTCAAGGAAGAGCTGGGAGACCTCATCCTCCAGCCGGTGTTTCACGCCCAGATCGCATCCGAGGCGGGCCGTTTCGACATGAACGACGTGGTCGAAACCCTCAACGCAAAACTGATCCGCCGGCATCCGCATGTGTTCGGAGACGTAGAAATCCACACGGCGGAGGAACAGAAAATCCACTGGGAAACCCTCAAACATCAGAAAGAAGGGAAGAGATCCGTCATCGACGGCGTGCCCCGCACCGCGCCGGCCCTGTTACGCGCGTGGCGCGTGCAGCAGAAAGCGTCTACGGTCGGATTCGACTGGAACCGCATCGAGCCGGTCTGGGATAAGATCCGGGAGGAGACCGAGGAGCTCACGCGGGAAATCGACTCGAACGAACCCGCCCGGATGGAAGAGGAACTCGGCGATCTGCTTTTCGCACTCGTCAACCTCGCGCGGTTCATCCGGGTCAATCCGGAGGAGGCCCTGCGCAAGGCGGTGGACAAATTTTCCGGGCGGTTCAGACAAATCGAAGAGACCCTGATCCGTCAGGGCAGGGATATCCGGCAAACCCCGCTCGAAGAGATGGACGCCATCTGGAATCAGATCAAGGAAGGGGAATCCTGATCCCTCCGGTAAAATCTCAGAGAATACCGCCATGAAAATCACGCTCGCTCAACTCAACCCGACCATCGCCGATTTTCCGGGAAACCTGAAAAAAGCGGAGGCCGCAGTACACCGGGCGCGGTCGGACGGGTCAGACTTGGTCGTGTTCCCGGAGCTTTTTCTCACGGGGTATCCACCACGGGACCTGCTCGAGCGGCACGATTTTGTGTCCGAGGCGGACCGGGCACTCGGGCGGCTGATCGAAATCTCCGCCCGTTTTCCCGAACCGGGCATCCTGATGGGCACGATTCAGCCGACGCAGAAAGGCACGAGCCACCTGTTGTACAATTCCGCCCTGCTGATCCGGGACGGCCAAATCCTGTTTCGACAGCACAAGTCCCTGCTGCCGACGTATGACGTGTTCGACGAGGCCCGGTATTTCGAACCGGCCGGCGCCATCCGTGTATACGAATACGCCGGGGAAAAACTGGGTGTCACGCTCTGCGAGGATGCCTGGAACGACACCGGGATCCTGCCCGGGCGCGCCTACGGCCTGGATCCCGTCGAAGCGCTGGCCCGCAACGGGGCGACCCTGCTCGTCAATCTCTCCGCCTCCCCCTTCCACGCGGGCAAGGAGACGGTCCGCTATCGCTTGTTGCGGAACCATGCCACACGCCATCGCGTCCCGTTCGTCCTGGTCAATCAGGTCGGCGGAAACGACGAATTGCTCTTCGACGGCCGCAGCCTGATCCTCGATCCGGATGGAAGATTGCTTGCCGATCTTCCCTCATTCGAAGAAACGGTCCGGACGATCCGCCTCGACGCCCCGCCCGTTGCGGACGTTTTCCACCCGCGGGACCCGGTCGGATCGGTTCACGACGCCCTGGTCCTGGGCGTGTCGGATTATTGCGTGAAATGTGGATTCGGTAAAGTCCTGCTGGGACTCTCCGGCGGGATCGATTCCGCCGTGGTGGCCGCGATCGCCGCCCGGGCGCTCGGACCGGAGAACGTGACCGGCGTGGCCATGCCTTCCGTGTTCACCTCCGCGGAAAGCAATGAGGATGCCGCGAAACTGGCCGCCAATCTCGGCATCCGTTTCCGGATCATCCCGATCGAACCGCTCCGTACGGCCATGCTGGATCTGCTGAGCCCGGAATTCGAGGGACTGCCTGAAGACACGACGGAAGAAAATATCCAGGCTCGGATCCGGGGAAACATCCTCATGGCGCTGTCGAACAAATTCGGCGCCCTCACACTCTCGACCGGCAACAAGAGCGAACTGTCCATGGGATACTGCACGCTGTACGGGGACATGAGCGGCGGCCTCGGCGTGATCTCGGACGTCCCCAAGACCCTGGTGTACGACCTGGCCCGGTTTATCAACCGGGAGACGGAACACATCCCCCGGCGTATTTTGGAGAGGCCGCCCTCCGCGGAACTGAAGCCGGATCAGAAAGACGAGGATACCCTCCCCCCCTATCCGGTTTTGGACCGCATCCTTGAACTGTATCTGGACGAGGGAAAATCGGAAGAAGAAATCGTGGCCGCCGGTCTGGATGCGGAGACCGTCCGCCGGATTATCGATACGGTTCGGCGAAACGAATACAAACGGCGGCAGGCCCCGCCCGGCCTCAAGGTGACTTCCAAGGCCTTCGGCATGGGACGCCGCATGCCCGTCGCCGCGAAATTCCGTGCGGACTGAGGAACGGTTTCTCCAGGAAATACCGGGACGCCTGATGTGCCATTCAGACGATTCCAGTCCCGATCGATCCCGCATGACGGATCAACGCAACCCGATACCGGATGAATAAGACGTTTCTCAAGGTCATTTCGGCCAGCCGCAGGGAGGAGATGACGGGATTCGCCCCAGACCGCCTGATCTCCCTGCTCGAAACACGCTGCCCCCCCGAACGGGTCCATACACTGGTCCTCTGGACGAAATCCCCGCGGAATCTCTTGTCCCACACCCGGCTGAACCGGCTTCTCAAAGAATTCGATCAGGTCACGCTGCATCTCACCGTGACGGGCATGGGCGGCACACCGCTCGAACCGGGCATACCCGAACCGGGACGGGTATTGGAACTGCTTCCGGATTTGGTGGGATTCGTCGGAGATCCACGACGGATCGCCTTCCGCTTCGATCCCATCGTGCATCTGATCCTGCCGGACGGCCGTCCTTACAGCAATCTGAATCGTCTCCCCGAAATCCTCCCCCGGGTCCGGGCTGCGGGAATCACGGATCTCATCGTCAGCCGGATGTCCGCCTATCCCAGGGTTATCAGGCATCTGGGAGAATGCGGTCTCCGGCTGTTCCCGCAAACCGGGGAGGCACGACAGGAAGAGGCGGATCATCTCCGTTCCCTGGCGGCGGCCGCGGGGATGGTGCTCTCCGGCTGTTGCGTACCGGACTGGCCGGCTTCCTCCTGCATCGACGGACCGCGTTTATCGGCTCTCCATCCCGGACATGCGATCGCGGATCGCACAAAAGCCGCGGCCCAGCGCCCCCGATGCGGCTGCACGAAGAGCTGGGATATCGGATGGTACATGCCCTGTCCCGGCGGATGCGTGTACTGCTACGCGAATCCGGTGATCCGGACGAAACGGGAGGAAATGGAGTCCTGGCATCCGGAATCGTGAGACGTCCTGACTCATAAAAAAAAGCCCCTTCCCGGGGAAGGGGCTTTCACTGATCTGAAAGGAAATGGACATCTGGGTAAAACATCCGACCGGTTTGAGAATGGAACGTTTACGCGTATTCCGTGTCCGGCCTGCCGTCTCCTTTATTCACCCTCACGCCGCGGATCATCCGATTTTCGGGAGATTTGCGAGAGATTTGTTCATCTCCTCCTCGGAGAATTCATAATCCTCGAGTTCATTATGCAAATATTTCTGGTAGGAGGCCAGGTCGAAATGGCCGTGCCCGCTGGCGTTGAACGCGATCACCTTCGCCTCGCCGGTCTTCTTGCACTCCAGCGCCTCGTCCATGACCGCGCGTATGGCATGTGAGGTCTCGGGCGCCATCAGATGGCCCTCTGCCTGTGCGAAACTCACCAACGCTTCGAATACCGCATTCTGGTGATAGGCTTTGGCTTCGATGAGCCCCAGATCGTAGAGATGACAGACCGTGGGCGCCATACCGTGATAACGCAAACCACCCGAATGGATCGGGGCCGGAATGAAATCATGTCCCAGGGTGAACATCTTGAGAAGCGGCGTGGTGCAGGCCGTGTCTCCGAAATCGTACCGGTACAAGCCCTTCGTCATGGTCGGACAGGCCGTGGGCTCGACGGCGATGATCCGGGTCTTTTTCTTGTCGACGATCTTGTCGCGTACGAAGGGGAAGGAAAATCCGGCGAAATTGGACCCGCCTCCGGCGCAACCGATGACGACATCGGGATATTCTCCCGCGATTTCGAACTGTTTCAAAGACTCCAAACCGATGACGGTCTGATGCATCATCACGTGGTTCAGGACGGAACCGAGTGAATATTTGGTATCATCCCGTTTGGCCGCCTCTTCGACTGCCTCGCTGATCGCGATGCCGAGCGATCCGGGAGAATCAGGATGGAGAGACAGAATCTTCCTGCCCGCCTCGGTCTGCGTACTCGGACTGGGGATGCAGGTGGCGCCCCAGGTTTCCATCATGATCCGCCGGTAGGGTTTTTGTTCGTAACTGATCTTCACCATATAAACCTTGGCTTCAACGTCGAAGAGTCTGCACGCAAAAGCCAGGGCACTCCCCCATTGTCCGGCGCCGGTTTCGGTCGTGATGCGTTTGACGCCTTCCATTTTGTTGAAATACACCTGCGCGATGGCCGTGTTGGGTTTATGGCTGCCCGCGGGACTGACGCCCTCCCATTTGTAATAGATTTTGGCGGGCGTATCGAGTATCTTTTCCCAGCGCCTCGCGCGTACCAGCGGAGACGGCCGCCAGATCCGATATATGTCCTGCACCTCTTCCGGGATATCGATCCAGCGGTCCTGGCTGACTTCCTGCTTGATGAGTTCCATCGGGAAAAGCGGTGCCAGATCCTGCGGTCCGATCGGTTGCCCGGTACCCGGATGCAACACCGGAGGGAGGGGTTTCGGGAGATCCGCCTGGATGTTGTACCATTGTTTCGGCATGTCTTTTTCTGACAGATTGATTTTCGTGTCGGCCATGCAGCGCCTCCTTGATGGATTATGATTCGGTTTCGGCCTTATTTGTGAATGAGCCGGTAAGAAACGGATTGTTTGTCTTTCATGATTTTTGCGCCCCGCGTGATCTTGCAGAGGCTGATCCGGAGATCGGATGCGATTCTCCGCTGGGTGACGCCCTGATCGAGCAGTTTCATCAGTTTCCAGCGGAGCGCGAGCGTCTGCCGCTCCGATTCGGTAAAGATTTCCTGGAAAAATTGTTCCATCATGACCGGATCGTCGATCCGGGTGAATACGTCTACCAGTTCGGAATGTTCAGGCATAACACCTCCCGTGGTTTCTACTTGAAGAAGCAATATAAAATATTAATCTTTATTATGCAATAGTTTTCTTGACAGCATGTCCGGTAAAATTCATTCTGTTCATCCGATCCGGGAATTTCTTCAAAAAAAGCCTGGAGTGTCTCCAATTTGAATCGATATAAATTAATATCCAGGGTTTCTCCGAATTAATTTTTTTAGTTTAAAACTGATTCACCAGCCCTACATGCACCTTGCCCTGCATGATACCGTCTCCCTCACCGAGTCCGTAATCGATCCCGATGAGCCCCAGCCGCGTCTCGATCCGCAGCCCGAATCCCCAGCCGAGCTTTTCACCGCGCACGAGTCCCCGTACCGTCTCGCGCCGCTGATACATGCCGCCGTCCAGGAAAACGAAGACGCGGGACCGGCGTCCGATGAGATACCGGTGCTCCAGATTGAACCAGGCGACCAGATCCCCACGGAACGCATCTTCGATATAACCGCGAAGCGTGGTCGCCCCTCCGAACCGTGCCTGCTCGGTGACCGGCGTAAATCGTTCTCCGCTTCTGATCTCTATACCATGCAGCCCCGTAAAAATCACCTGCCGTCTCGCAATCCGAAAAACGATTTCGAAATCCAGATCGATCCTTCGGGTTACGACCGAGAGGGGGCCTTCGACCGAGGGAATAAGAAAATCAGGGCCCGTGATCCGTTTTCTCCCCGTGGAGAAGACCGTGTGATACCGCACGCCGCGTGTCGGGTTGAACGGATCGTTGAACGTGTTGTACCCGATGCGGCCGGCTACCACCCAGGCCTCGGTCTGCATGAATCCCATCAAGGTGCTCCCCAACGAATCGGGCAGGATGGATTTACGCCCGCCTTCCAGTCCGAGTGACAGCGTAGCCGTGGGCGCGAACCGGAGAGAGAGCCTCCAGTCCCGTTCCAGATATGTCGTATCGCGGATTTGTTGTTCGAAACGACCGCCCGCAAAGAGGGGATATCCGAGCAGCCAGGGTTCCTCATATCCGACCCGCATGGCCTGGGAATACATATCCTTCTTCTCCCAGTAAATCAAAACCCGGCGGCCTGTTCCCAGCAGATTCTGAAATGAGAAATCCAACCGCCCCGTCACCGAACCCCGCCTGCCTTCAACTGGTGAGGGAGAATATCCCGCCACCCCCTCGACCGTGTTGGGCCGTCCCTCCTCGACCGGAAAGACGATATCCGCCCGTCCGTCCCGGAGGCGCACCTCGGGATCGGAAACCGACTCGAAATACCCGGTGCGCATCAGGTTGTCGCGTGCGGCCCGGAGCCGCGCCTGGCTGTAGATCTGTCCGGTGTGGATCCGTGTCTCACGCAGCACCACCCCTTCCCGTGTCGCGGAATTTCCCCGGGCGTGCAGCATGCCGAACCTGACCGGATCGCCGGGTTCTACGGTCAGCACCACATCCAGTAACGGATCATGCGGACTCTCCTCCAGGTTCAAAGAATCGACGATCACGCGGGCCAGCGGATATCCGGTATTCTCATATCCGATGAGTGCGTTCTCGATATCCGACCCGAGGCGGGCGGAATAGAAGACGGCGCCGGGTTCCGTATCCCAGTTCCGGGTCAGGGCATCCGCGGCGGACGGATGGACGCCGTGAATCCGCACGTCCCGGACACGGACGGGACCGCCTTCACGCAGCCATATCGACACATCCGCACGCGTCGAATCCGGCGCATAGTCTGTGCGGACCGAATCGATCCTGAAAAACCAGCGGCCGTCGTTTTGATAGGCTTCGATCAGCCTGCCGAGCGGAACGGAAGGCCAGCCGTCCGGCAGGGGCCGGCTGGTCGCGAGGGACAGCGTTTCGAGAATCTCCCTCGCACTTTTAGCACGGTTTCCATGAACATGGATCCGCCTCACCTCGGCCGCATCAGCCCGTACGGCCCGGGGAAAGCAGGGGATGAGGCAAATCCATAAAAACAGATGGGCCCGGAATGCGGGACGTGCATACCGGACCGGCCGATCCCGACGGTTTCTTTCCCGGTTTGCCGGACACAAGGTGTTTCGTCCCGGACAATCATGGAACGACCCATCCGGAATCATATATTTAGATTTTATAATCTCAGATTTATCATTTTTATTTTTCATTTTTGATTTTTTCATTTTTAAAAGAACGCCCTCACCTCGACCTGTCCGGTCTGATACAGCCCCTCACGCCACGGCTCGTTTCGGGCCCGCCAGGTCAGTGTCGCCTGCATGTGACTCGCCATGCGGTAACTGAAAAACAGATTCCACCGGGTCGTGCGTCCGGGCTGATCGCCTGCCAGCATTTCATAGGGAAGCGCACCGTCGGCGGGGCGGGCCGTCACCTTCCCCGTTTCCAGTTCTGCCCGCAGATGCCCCCGGCCCCTGAACGCCAGACCGATCCGGGGCAGGAAAAACAGAGAGGATGCCGAGGTGACTGGATCCGGATACAGGTCCTTCGCACCGCGTACCCGCGTCTTCAGAGCCAGCTCGATCTGCTGTCTGGGACGCACGGAAGCCTCGAGGGTCCATGTCGAGATGCGGATGTCCCTGTCCGGCCTGCCCGGATTTTCATATAATTTCTCATCGCTCCGGTATTCATACTCTCCGAGTAATCCGAATGACGACGTGGGACTGGCCTTGATCCGGATACCCCGATCGACGAGATGCCGGCGCAATCCTTCCCGGGCCATCCGGTAATCCTCGGAATCATTGCGCTGAAGTAAAAGACGAATGGTCAGGAAACCGCCCCGGGGAAGATATTCGAGCTCGTGCCAGTTTGAGACGAGTCCGCTCACCACGGTCGTATCCGAGCCCCATGCGGGGGCAGCCGCCGCCCGGTTGACCCGGATGAAGTCCCTCATGCGGTCTCGTCTCTCGATCCGGATCCGGGACCGTCCCCGCAATGCGGAGAGAATCCGGCCGAACCCGGTTTTGCCGCGGAGGAACCGGCCCGGATGCAATTCGAAATCGATCCCGGACTTCAGGTCGTTGACCGGGATGAAGCGACCCGTCTGTATCATGCGGATCAACAGGTCTCCGTCCGGATCGGGAATCAGCTCGTTCAGTCGTTCATCGAGCCGGTAATTGCCGAATCCCGAACCGACTTGCAGGGTATCGCGCACCATATCCGAGACCTGGGTCGATGAAAACTGATAATTCAGGGATCCCTCGAAAGCCCGGCGGAACACGGCGAACCGCATCCGGGCGTCGGCCAGGTTCGAGAGCTGATCCTCCGTCCCGGGATCGGCGTAATCGCGTGTGCGGTGTGTGTACGAAAACGAAGAGGAATACGCGGATCCGAATCCGAGATCCACGCGCGCCCGATGGGTCCGGGCCAGCGAATACGCCCCCAGCCTGCCGGAATCATACCGGCGGTCATCCCGGAGTCCTTCCTCGAACGAGACACCGACCGGCCCGCTCCGGAAACCCAGCAGCCCGGTGATCGCGTCAAACATAAATCCGGATTTGAGGGAATCGGCGCCGTCCTTGCGATGTTCGCCTTCATACCGCAGCTCCGGCTGAAATTTCCAGGCCTGTGCGGTCAGCAAACCGTTCTGACGCATCCAGGATCCGTCCGGCCTTTCCGGACTCTCGCTGCCGATCCATTCGGCCCGGTAATCCAGTTTGGGAAGGACGGGATGGGAAAGCCGGGTCCGGATCAGGCGGCGATCCGACGCATACTCCGCGCCGCGGTTCATGCTGCCGGCCTCCCCTTCGATCTGGAAAACCGGGATCGGGGCGTATGTGGCCCGGAACTCCCGAGATTCCTCCCCCCAGACCCGGCCTTCCTCCGCGCCCCATTTGCGGCCGTGCTCGATCTCCGTGGTCCGCCCCAGGGGACGGAAACGGTCTCCCACATGCCGGAGACGGGTCCCGAATCCGAACCGGCCGAACGATCGTCCCGCGACTGTAAGGGGGCGGCTTGCCGCATCGAGCCGTCCTTCGAAGGCCGCACCCCGGTTGTCCGCGTTATCCCGGTCTGAAAACCGGTTCAGGTCCTGATCGCTGAATGCCGCCTCGCCGGTCAGCAAGATATCCCGGCCCAGACGGATTTCGGAAGCCAGTCCGGCCATCTGATTCCGCCTGGCGAGCGGAAGCCGGATGTGAGGCAGATAGGTGCCCCGTCCCGCCCCCTCGTACCGGTACAGTCCGTATCCATGGAACGAGTAGTCCCCCCTTCCGTAACCGACATGAGAAAACCGGACGGTGTGATCCCCCCGGCCTTCGCCGACATGGACCCAGATCACGGTGCCCAGTGAATCATGGCGCACGTAATTGCCGGATCCCGGACCCGCATAGCGCGCACCGGAGACTACGGCCGAATCCGGATTGTCCCCCGCCGCCTTCAACACGTCCAGATATTCCTCCGTGAGGGGAAATTCGATGGGGTTATCCTTGTCGTCCCCCTCGCTCAGGAAAGTACTGCGCAACGTGATCCGTTCGCCCGCGATCCGGGCCTCGGCCTGCGCGCCGTAAAGTGTTTTCTGGAACTGCTGATCGGAATACTCGAAATCGACCGTGATCCGTGAATCCCCGGTGATGAGCCGGTTCCGCGTGAAGGTGATCTGTCCAAGGCTGTATTCGATGACATAATCGTAATCTTCTCCACGCGTCATGGGTTCACCATCGATGAACACCTTCTCCGTGCCGGCGAGGACGATGATGTCCTGCCGCCCCCCTTCCCCCGTGAGCTGATAGGGACCCTGATTGCCCTCCCGCCCGTTGAAATGGCGTGTCGCGAATGTGCCTTTCGAGGCCGCGCCCATCAGCGTGACCGCACCCTGGGCGGATTCGGCGCGTATCGATGCCCCCTGGAGTTTCCGGGAATAGGCGCCGAAGGCCGATCCCCCCGCTTCGTAGACGAAATCACCCAGCCTTGCCCTGAAATGCGGGGAAATCACGTCGACGAAGACCTTGTCGATTTCCTGGAGTGTCCGGGTGTTTCCCTCCGGCTGAATCGGGGTATTCTGATCGGTCAGGGAGGCGATGACTTCCACATCCGGGGTGATGCGCCCTGAGACCTGAAGGCGCAGTCCCGATTCGAGGCGCATGCCCTGATTCGTGCCGACCGTAATTCCGCGGAAGATGGAGCCGCTCTGACGGAGTTCCTCGCCGTACCCGGATTCCTTTTTTTCGGCCGGATCCGATATCCCGACCGCCGCGGGCGAAACCGAATCGGATCCGGCCGAGACGTCCGCGGGGGCATGCCGGCGCCGGTAAACGGAGTCGAGACGCACGGGGAGGGCGCGGTAGGTAATCCGGAGGCGGCTGCCCGGTTCGGGCGGTTCGGTGAAACGGATTATGCCCTGCTGATAGGCTGTTTCGTAGCTCCCTACCGGCAAAATCAGGCTGTCCCGGCAGACCGACACGCTTCCCGGAATGAGGAAGCGGTGCGGAAGGACGCAAATGCTGTCTCCCGAAGCCGGACAGGTGACGGAATGACGCAGGGGATCCGCGTACGGGACCGCGCCCTCCGCGGAGAGGAAACCGAGCAGGACGAGGAACAAGCGGTATGTGAACTCGGACTTCACGAAACGCATCGGGATATATCGCATGCAGACTGTCGGCCGGCCGCAAGACGGATTCACTCGACCGGTTGCTTCCAGAGAAACACATCGATCATGCAGCGCTTCCTGTCGAGCACGTAGATCCGGTTCCGCAGGCAGGCCACGGCGACCGGTTCACCGAAGGCCATTCCCAGAATCTGCGGAAGGCGGATCCGGCCCGACGGATGCCCCGGTTTCAGGAAGCAGACGACCTCTTTCAATCCGGAATCCGCGACGAATATCCAGTCATCCACCACACACAGGTCCGCCGGATTCCCGAGAATCCGGTCTCCGAACCGGTATAGGAAATTGCCCAGATAATCAAACACCGTGATGCCTTCGGCGCCGGAAACAAATATGCTGCCGGGCCTGCCGAACGCCAGCCGCCTGGGTTCGACGAGCCGACCCGCTCCGGCATCGAAACCGCCGAACGAGATCTGCGGGCGGCCGGCGACATCCAGCTTGAGAATACGCCGGTTCTGTCCGTCGAGGCAGACGAGCTCGCCCTGCGCCGAGAGCGCCACATCGCGCGGATATCCGAAGACGAGATGGTCGGGCCAGTGCGCCTCGGCGCGAAATGTCCCGATAAAGTGCAGGTCTTTGTCGAACCGCTGGATACGGTGGTTTTGATAATCCGCGACGAAGACATCCAGCCCGTTTTCCGCCCACACGGCGACCGGCGTATCGAACTGACCGGATTCCCAGCCGAATCCCCCGATTTCGGTCACGAATTCACCCGAAGGGGCAAGTTTCTGGATACGGTGATTTCCCGTATCGGCGATATAGAGGAACCCGGCCGGGCCGACTGCCAGCCCTTCCGGATTCCTGAATTCCCCCGCCCCCTTTCCCGGCCCGCCCCAGCTTGCGAGATATTCGAAATGAATCCCGGGCGTCTCCGCCCGGATAATCGCGAGGCAGGTCAACAGGCCGATACAGGACAGGACCCTGGTTTTTTTCACATCAACCCGACCTGCCCGGCAGCTTTTCGGATATCTGATCATGGATTTTTTGGACAAGCGCCTCTTTTTGTGCCGCATCCAGCAGTTTGGGATCGATCACCGGATGCACGAACAGGGTGAGATCTCCACGCCGGATGCGTTTCTTTTCCTCGAAAACGCGAAAGGATCCGTTGACCGTGAGCGGGACGATCGGCACGCCCGCCTTGATGGCCATCTGCACGCCCCCGGGTTTGAACGGCCCCATCCGCGCGGACCGGCTGCGCGTCCCTTCCGGGAAAAGCAGCATGTTGTTCCCGGCGTGCACGGCCTGAATCCCTTTCTGGATGTTGCGCAGGGAATGGTGCAGTTTCTTCCGGTCGATGAATATACAGTCGAGCGCCTTCATCCAGAGCGGCAGGATGGGGACCTTCATCAACTCGATCTTCGCGATGAATCCGATCTTGCGGCGCAGCGCACCGAGAACCAGCGGGATGTCGAAATTACCCTGATGGTTGCCGATGAAACAGACCGCGCGGTCCCGCGGCAGGTTTTCGAGTCCGGTCACGGTCACACGCGACCCCGTCATCCGGACCACCCAGCGCGCCCAGGCGGGAACGACCAGCGCGACATATCGTGCGGCAGTCCGCGGCTTCTTCAACAACTTGAGGATCAGATAGGGCAGATACATCACGACGGTGAGCATCAGGGTGACCGTAAACCAGAGTGCATAAAGGATTGTGAACAGCATACACATTCTCCAGGTTGGTTCGCTGGAAAAGAATAACCGTTTTTCGGATGATTGTCAAGGGCTTTTTGATTTCGCGAGAAAGTTTTATCTTGCCATCTTAACGGGATTTCTCTATTTTTAAACGGACGTCATCAAGTCTGGATCGGGGATATCCATGAAACTCTTTTCTTTTCAAAACGAGGACGGCGAAGTCTGCATCGGGGCGGAATGGGAAAAAGGGCGCTTCAACCTGACCGGCGCCTTCGCCGTATATCAGCACGCCAAACGGATTTCGCCTCCGGTCTCGTTCGCATTCCTCCAGGTCATGATCGAGATGGGCTATTGTTCGGGACAGGTGGTCGCGAACATCTTCGAGGATTCCTGGGTCCGCTCGAAACTGCATACCCTGCGCCTGCCCGAACAGGTCGTCATCGACCTGCCGATACACCGGCCTTCCAAGATCGTCGCGATCGGCCGGAATTACCGGGCGCATGTCCGGGAATTGAATCACAGGATGCCGACGGAACCCGTCTTCTTCTGCAAGGCCTCCTCGGCGCTGATCCCGCATGAAAAGCACATTGAAATTCCGTCCTGGCTGGACACGCGTGTCGACCATGAGGCGGAACTGGGGCTCGTCATCGGGAAAACAACCCGGAATGTGACGGAATCCGAGGCGATGGACCATGTGGCCGGTTACACCATCGTCAACGACGTCACGGCGCGCGCCATGCAGAAAGGAGACATCGACGCCGGGAATCCCTGGTTCCGCTCGAAGAGCATCGACACCTTCTGCCCGGTCGGCCCCTGTCTCGTGCCGGCGGATGCGATGCCGGATCCTCAGAACCTGGACATCACACTCACGGTCAACGGAGAGGTGCGTCAGAACGACAACACGAAAAATATGATCTTCCCCATTCCGAGGCTGGTCAGCGAGGTCGGCCGGTATATGACCCTGTATCCGGGCGACATCATCGCCACGGGCACGCCCGAGGGGGTCGGGCCGATCAAGGACGGCGATGAGATCGAGATCTCGATCACGGGACTGGGGACGCTGAAGAACACCGTGAAACAACTCTAAAAAAAAGCCGGGTTTCGGTTCGGAATCCTCAGGATCGCCGTTTTCTCCGTGTTTGGTTGAATCCGGTAATGCAACGAAAAGGGGACAATCATCCCCCCGCAGGTTCGTCATCCGCCCGCGATGCCATCCGGCCAGATCCCTCATTTCCAACCGAACTCATTTCCGATGATGGTATAATTCCCCCAGAAGAGCCGGGGATCTTCCCCCCCGCGATCTGACGGCTCTCGGACAATTTGTGTTCATCCGGATGACCCAATCCGAATCAAGATATTCATTATCCGGAAAATGGATTTTATTTAAAACCATTATTTTTTATATTGCACATCAGATGAATTCTTGTTATCCTATATTTGAATCATTCATCCGAACATCCAGAAGGAGAATGCATGAAAATCCTCGTCACCGGCGGGGCCGGTTTCATCGGTTCGCATATCGTGGATAGTTTCATCGGCCAGGGTCATGATGTCGTGGTGGCGGACAATCTTACGACCGGCCAGACGAAGAATCTGAACCCGAAAGCCGCCTTTTATCTGATGGACATCCGGGCCGCCGAGCTGGGAAAACTGTTCGAACAGGAAAGACCGGACGCCGTCTGCCACCAGGCCGCCCAGATGGATGTGCGCAAATCCGTGGCCGATCCGCTCTACGACGCGGATGTGAACATCCGGGGGACCCTCAATCTCCTCCAGAACTGCGTGAAAAACGGGGTCGGAAAATTCCTCTTCGCCTCGACGGGCGGCGCGATCTACGGAGAGCAGGAGGCCTTTCCCTGCGACGAGTCCCATCCCACGCGGCCGGTCTCGCCGTATGGCGTGGCCAAGCAGACGGTGGAACGCTATCTCCATTACTATCAGGTCGAATACGGCCTCACCTACTCCATCCTGCGGTATGCGAACATCTATGGACCCCGCCAGAATCCGGCGGGCGAGGCCGGCGTCGTCGCCATCTTCGCGGACCGGCTTCTCAGGGGCCGGCAGCCGGTCATCAACGGGGATGGAAAGCAGACCCGCGACTACACCTATGTCGGCGATGTGGCCCGGGCCAATCTGCTCTGCCTGGCTCGCAGGGAAAACGAAATCTTCAACATCGGGACGGGGATGGAAACCGATGTCAACACGCTGTTTCACATGCTGAATGAAATCACCGGCGGGAAGGCGAAGGAAGTCCATGGACCGGCCGCCCCGGGAGAACAGCGCCGCAGTGTCATCAGTTCTCAGAAGGCCGGGGAGAAAATCGGGTGGGAACCGGAAACGGATCTGCGGTCCGGTCTCCGTGAGACGGTCGCTTTTTTCAGCCGGAACACGCAATGAAGATCACCTTCGTCGGCACCGCCTCGGGCCGGACATCCGCAGAACGGGCGGCGTCCTGCCTGTACGTGGAAACCGGTTCGGGGAATTTCCTGATAGACGCCGGGGACGGCGCGGCGCGCGGGATCGTCCGGCTCGGCATCCCGTTTCATGCCGTCGGGGCCCTATTCATCAGCCACATGCACCCGGATCATGCGTCCGGGCTGATCCCTCTCCTTCAGCAGTTTTATCTCGCGGAACGCACCGATCCCCTGACCGTATATCTGCCCGCCTCCGCCGCGGGAAAGATGGAAGACCTCCTGTCCCTGTTCTGGATGGACAGCCGGAAATGGCCGTTCGATCTCCGCCTCACCCGATGGGAGACGGGCGTCCCGGTCCGGACCGGGAATTTCGAAATCCGCCCGCTGGAGAACGGACACCTCCCGGCCCGCGGGGAGAGCTTCAGTTTCATCCTCCGCGAAGGGGGGAAACAGTGTGTCTATACGGCGGACGTAGACGGGCTCGGTCATCTGCGGAAGGCCGGAGGAAGGACGGATTTGCTGATATCCGAGTGCACCCATATCGGGGTGGATGACATCCTCCGGTTTTCCGTCGAAAACAACATCTCACGGATCGTCGTCACCCACATCCCGGACGGGACGGATACGGATTCGGAGATGAAGAAAATTCCGGGCGGAGGGGTCACGCTCCGTTTCGCCCGGGACGGAGACACCGTCACCGTTTGACACAGGAACGCCCATGGAATTCAAGAAATCCGACGACCCGGACCTGATCGGTCAATCCGAAGCCTTCCTCCGGCTCATGGAAAGCATCCGGCAGGTGGCGCCGGCCATGATCACGGTGCTCATCCACGGCGAAAGCGGCACGGGCAAGGAAGTGGTCGCACGGGCCTTGCACCGGCTCAGCCCGCGGAAAGACCGGCCGCTGCTGACCGTGAACTGCGGTGCCATCCCGGAAGGCATCCTGGAAAGCGAACTCTTCGGCCATGAAAAGGGCGCCTTCACCGGCGCGGTCGAATCCCGCAAGGGCTATTTCGAACTGGCCGACGGCGGCACGTTGTTTCTGGATGAAATCGGTGAGATGCCGCCCGGCACCCAGGTCAAGCTGCTCAGGGTGCTCGAGGAACAGGAATTCATGCGGGTCGGCGGCAACCGCATGATCCGGGTCGATGTCCGGATGATCGCCGCCACGAACAAGGATCTCGAGAAGGAAGTTCAGAGAGGACATTTCAGGAAGGATCTGTTTTACCGGCTCAATGCCGTCACCCTCCGCGTCCCCCCGCTCCGAGACCGGCGCGAGGACATCCGCCTTCTCACCCTCCACTTCGCCGGGGAGATCTGCCGGAAAAATCATATCCCCTTTCACGGATTCACATCCGAGGCCTTTCATGAAATGGAAGAACACGACTGGCCCGGGAATATCCGCGAATTGCGGAATGTGGTCGAACGGGTGCTGATTTTCGAAAAAGGGAACAAGGTGGACGGTTCGACCATCCGCCTGTATCTGCAGAAATCCACGATTCCCGACACGACCCTGCCCATCCCCCTCCACCGGAGTCCGGATCAGGCCGAACGCGAACTCATCTACCGGGCCCTCCTGGACATCCGCGTGGCCCTGGAGGATCTGAAAACCCTGATCCTTTCGTACCGGCCGAGGGAACTCACTACGGGACAGGGAGACGCGTCCCGGCGGGCATGGCCGCGGGTGGAAGACGGCGGACTCGAGGATCTGTCCCTGACGAACGTGGAGCGCCGGCTGATCCAGAAATCACTGGACCAGTTCCGTGGAAACCGCCGGAAAGCCGCGAAGGCGCTCGGCATCGGCGAACGGACCCTGTACCGCAAACTGAAGGAATACGGCCTTGAATAGGACACAATTACTCCTTGCCTGCCTGCTGAACGGATTCCTGCTCGTCTCATGCGGGATTTACAGTTTTTCGGGCTCGACCCTGCCCCCGCATATCCGGACCGTGGGCGTGCCCCTGTTCGAAGATCAGACCACGGAATTCGGCATCGACCAGAAACTGACCGACGCGCTCATCAAGGCCGTCCGCGATGACAATACCCTGAAAATCGCCGATCCGCGGGATGCAGACGCCATGCTGTCGGGCGCGATCACCCGCGTCGAAGACCGCGCGGGACAATACTCCGCCGAGGAAATCGCCACGGATTTCAGGGTACATGTCACGGTCAGTGTCCGATTCGAGGACATGCGCAAACGGACCGTGATGTGGGAGGGATCCCTATCCCAGTGGGGCATTTATGACGGCGCCGGGGTGGACAGACAGGAAGGCATCGCGGAAGCGCTCGATAAAATAGCGACGGACATTCTGAATCGTTCCCTGTCGGACTGGTAAGCGACAAATTATCCTTGCGATTCGGCCGGTGATTTCATAGATTATTTCAGATGTCCAATGAAATGGGATAGACGGAAATGATGAATCGCGACGAGCTCATCTCCCACCTGGAAGCCCGGCTGAGAGACAACCCCAAATCCCTGATATTCGCCTGGCTGGCCGATCTGTACCTCGAAGAAAACCGGATTCCCGAGGCCATCCAGTCCTGCACGGATGGCATCCGCCAGCATCCGTATTACGTCACCGGCCATTTCGTCCTCGCCAAGGCCTATCTGGCCAATCAGGAACATGAAAACGCCGAGGCGGCGCTGAAGAACGTACTCTCCCATGACAGAGAATTTCTGTCCGCGCACCTCCTGCTGGGCGACCTGATGAAGACGCTGGGCTGGGAGAACAAAGCCGCCGTCCATTATCGGGATATCCTGTCGATCGATCCGGCCGAAGATGTCGCCAGGGAACGTCTCGGCGCGCTGAGCGAAGCCCAGACCTGGGATTTTACCGCGGCCGAAGAGACGGCGGCCGCCCGTCAATCTCCCGAAGTCCCGATCGAGAAACAGGACGAGGACGCATGGGTCGACGACATCCGAGAGATTTTCCCGGACGAAATCCAGGCGTCCGCCCCGGCGGTCTCTCCCGACGACACCGGGGACGTCGGGGAGGAGCCGAAACGCTCCCTCAAGGAAACCCTGCAGGATCTGGATAATTTTCTCGACGAGAAATTCGCGAACCCCATTTCCGAAACGCCGGAATTCTTCTCGATCACAGACAACGGGGACTCCCCAACCGATCCGGAATCAGCCGTACCCGGTCCCGACGACGGGAAGATCACGGAGGAATTCCTGGGCAATGAGATTGCCATCCCTCCGATCCGGGAGGACGCGGATTCTCCGTCTTCAGAGACCGAAATCCGTCCCCCGGCGCCTGAACCGGAGGAGGATTCGGGGGAAGACCTGCTTGCCGACATCGGTATCCCCGATCCGGCCGACGGCAAAGACCTGATCACCGAACAGGATTTTCAGGATGCACTGGATGTGCTGGAACAGATGGGATCGGATACCGGACAGGATTCGACGGAAACGCGTGACCAGGCGATCACGGAAGAGCCGCCTGGATCGCCTCCGGAACAGGAAAGAACAGAATCCGACTCCTTTTCCGAAATCCGGGAATCCCCGGCGCCGCCGGAACCTCCGGACACCCCCGACGATGCCCCGCCAAAGAATTTGGTGGAACCCGAATTTACCGAAAAACCGTCCGAAAACGGACTCCCCTCATTCGATCTCGGGGCGCTGGATTTCGGCTCTGACACCATAAAACCGGATGCCCCGGCCGAAGATTCCGGAGAAACGGAAGTCTTACTCCCGGATACCGCTCCGCCGGAAGAATCCGAATTCAAAGCGACTCCGGACGCGGACGAAAGCATCGAAATCTCCCTCCCGGATGAATCCGGCTCAGACCATCCCGTCTCCGCCTCTCCCCCGTCCGCTCCGCCGGTTTCGGCCGAAGCGGACATTCCGGAAGAACCGATTCCTCCGGCTTCACCGGAAGCGGAACCGCCCGAAGCGCCTCCTCCGGTCCGGTCTGAAACGAAAAAAGCCGAACCCCCTCCTCCCCCCGTGCCCCCCGGGCCGGCGGAACCGCAGGAAAAACAGGCGGCGTCTTCCGAAGAAAAACCGGTTCCCGCCCCGGCGCCGGAGGAGCCCGGCGAACAGGGTCCCGCGCAGCCGGAACCGGCCGCCGCCCGGCGTATCCTCACGCCCACGCTCGGCGATATCTATGCGGCGCAGGGCAAATACGACAAGGCGATCGAAGTCTATCAGGAATTGCTGGGTCAAAACCCCGGAGTGACGCGGTATCAGGAGAAAATCGAGGAACTTCGTCAAAAAATGGATGAAGCGGGACAATAAATCCCCGCGGAAAACGACCCGCAAATTACGGACGACATCCTCTCCATGATTTCTGTCCTCATCGTCACCCACAACAACGCCGGGGACATCCCCGCCTGCCTCGACTCCCTGCCCTGGCCGGATATCCCCCTGGAAGTCCTCGTCATCGACAACCGTTCACGGGATGACACCGGAGAACGCCTCCGGCAGTGGAAAAACGCGCATCCGTCCCGGAACCTGCGACTCTTTCTCAACCGGGAGAACCGGGGTTTCGCAGCCGGAATCAATCAGGGGCTGGCAAACGCAACCGGAGATCCGCTCCTGATCCTCGGCCCGGACACCGCGCTTTTCCCCGACACCCTCCCGGTCCTGTCACGGAAGCTTTCGGCGGAGAACCGGGTCGGCGCGGCCGCGCCGCGGATCCTGGACTGGCGGGGAAACCTCCTCCCCTCCTGCCGCCGCTTTCCCCGGATGCATGACATCCTGTTCGAACTGACGGGACTCCCCCGCCTCTTCCCGGGGTGTTTCACGCCGAAATGGAAAATGCCGGAGTTCGACCACCGCACCGAACGCGAAGTCGATCAGCCCGAAGCCACCTGCCTCCTCGTCCGCCGCGGCGTGATCGATTCCGCCGGGATGATGGATGAACGATTCCCGATCTTCTTCAACGACGTGGACTGGTGCCTGCGGATCCGGCGCGCCGGATGGAAGATACTCTTCGCACCCGGCGCCCGCATCCGGCACCGGAAAGGGACGAGCGTGCGGCAGGATCCGATGCACCTCATCTGGAAATCGCATCAGGGATGTTTCCGTTATTTCCGTAAACACCGTTCCGGACGGTTTTCTTTGTTCGTCTTATCGGGTCTGGGAATCTTGCTGATCTGGACGGGAATCGTGCGGAGCGTCTTAGTGCGGACGGGAATCTTCAGGGATGTTTAACGGGTTGAATGCGCCTGTTCCCGAAGGCATGCTCGGGAGGCCGATTTCCAGCCGGCGGTATCAGCCCGTCTCACGCTCAATCCATACGACTCAATTCGCATCCGTGATGGTATACGCGACCACGGGATTCGTCTCCCGGCCGGGGGGCGTCCCGGCCGGAATAAACAAATCGGATCTTCCCGCCTGATCCGGTTCGGTGACCAGGATTTCGAGCGAGGATTCCTTTCGCTCCGGGTCCGGTGATGTGCTCACCGTCACCTTCCTGGATTCCGAACCCGCCTGCCAGGTCAGGCTGGCGGTCACACCGGATTCTTCCGGTTCCGCGGATTTACGGACCTCGAAAACCTGCGGACGGATAATCCGGATCAGAATCCGATGGGAACAGGACTCGCCACCCGTCGAAATGGAAGGAGACAGGATTCCCGCCGCAACACATAAAACGGATGACCACCGCCTCATGTTTGCCGCTCCTTTCCCCGGGATATGTTTTTTTCGGACGGAAGATGGACACTGGTATTATCCCCAATTATGACGAAAAAGTCAAGAATAAAATCATTCCGTCACATATTCAGGCGTGAACAAACCCTGAAAAATCGCCATCCGTCCGGTGAAAACCAAAATCCTGTTTGCAAACGCGGGTGTAGTTGTGTATTTTATCGCATCCCAAAGGAACGGTCATGGAACTCGAAAGACTTCGCGATCATCTGAAACAGAAACCCGGCGCGACCGAGGAGATCCCCTTCGGCCCGGGGGTCCTGGTCTACAAGGTCAGGAACAAAATGTTCGCCCTGCTCGCCTGGGAGGAAGATCCCCTGCGTATCAACCTGAAATGTGATCCCGAACACGCGGAGGGGCTGCGCGCCATTTATCCCGCCGTGCTTCCCGGGTACCACATGAATAAGCGGCACTGGAATTCCGTGGTTTTGGACGGAAGCATTCCGCCCGATGTCCTGGAGGAGATGATCGCGGATTCCTACTCCCTCGTCGCACGGGGCCCGCGCGGGTCCGGCCGGAAAAGACCGGGATGATGCATGAGGCGAATCTTTTCTAATTCAGGAAACGTAATAACAAGCAACCGTACTTCAATAAAGATGACTCTTAAACCTTGAAGCGGGACGATTTTGAGAAAATATGGAGGGAACCGATGAAACGATGGACGGGATTCATCCTGCTGATTTGTCTTCTGAACGGCGCGATTCAGGCTCATGATGCGCCCCCCCCGACGCTGGATGCGGCGAAATCCCTGCTGGATGCCGGGCGGGTGGGGGATGCGGCCGAAATGCTCCGCCGGATTGCGGAAGAAGAACCCCTGAACCCCGAGATCCTCGCCTGGGCGGGGCTGGCGATCGGCATGCTCTCGGGTCAATCCCAGCAGGATTATATGGCGGCGGGCCGTTACGCCATGGAATCGTTCGGATATCTGGACAAGGCCGTCGGGCTGGATCCGAATCAGGTCCAGGCGCGTCTCTACCGCGGCGTCATGGGTGTGAACGTCCCCCCGTTCATGAACCGGCTCGACCAGGCCGTGGATGATCTGCTGGCCGTGCTCCGAATTCAAAAAAGCCGGCCGGACCGGGTGAGACCGCAGGACCATCTGCTGGCCTGTCAGACCCTCATGACCGGGTACGAGAAAAAAGGAGAAACAGACAAGGCCGTGGCCGTGGCCGCCAGCATACTGGAACGGTTTCCGGACGGGCCCGATCAGGATACCCTGCGCGCGAAGGTGGAATCCCGGCGCGCCGAAAACCCCGAATTGAAGCCTTTCGACATCGATGCCGAGACGGCTCCGGAACCGCTCACGGACGAAGAAATCGCCGCGAATCTCGCGAAGGCCGGACTGCTGATTGCCGGGAATGAGCCGGAAGAAGCGCTCGCCCTGCTGAAAGAGACCGCCGAACGCAATCCGGCCGCCACACCGGAAATCCATGCGCTCTTACTGCGGGTGATGTCCGCGCTCGTCAACCGGGGATATGACGAGCGAATCCGGCAGGATACCGATATCCGTTCGAAACAGGCCTTTGAACTCATACACTGGTCCGATCAGGCCGTACTCGCGTTTCCCGATGATCCCCGGTTCAGACTGATCCGGGGAGTCATGGGCATCAGCATGCCTTTCTTCGTCGGCAGACTGGACCAGGGCATCTCCGATCTGACAGGAATCGCGGAAAGCGATGCGCCGGATTCGCTGAAGGCCCAGGCGCTCTACTGGCTGGGTGTCGGCCATACCCGGAAGGCGATGGATTACTGGAACACGGTGGCCGTGAAATTCTCCGGCTTTCCCGCCTGCCAACTCGTCCTGAACGCCATGCGCCCGCCGATCGACAAAATCAACACGGACCGGCTCAGAAAACCCGTCGTCACGATCAACTTCATCAGCGGCTATCAGGATCAGCTTCCCCCGCAGACCGCGGTCTGGATCGAGGACGACAAAGGCCGGTACGTCCGGACGATTTATGTCTCGGGATTCAGCGGCCATGTGAAGGAAAAACAGGTGGTGTTGCCCGCCTGGGCCGGCTCATCCGCGTTTCAGGGTGTGGACGGCGTGACCGGCGCCAGCATCGATCTGGGCGAGCACGTTTTGGTCTGGGATCTGACCGACCTGGAAGGCAAACGCGTCCCCAAAGGCAAATACGGTGTCAAAGTGGAGGTCTCCCACTGGCCGAGCATGAAATACCAGGCCGTCTCCGCCGAAATCCGTGTGGGCGACAAGACGGAGAAAACGGTCGTGAAAGAGGGCTATTACGTTCCCTATCTGGAAGTGTCCTATCTGTCCAGATGAGTTCCCGTAAAATTGAAACGGCGATCCGCAGTATGGCGGATCGCCGTTCATGAATCCTCATCGATTAATTCACCGTTCTGGCAATCCTCAGGATCGCGGGATTCCAGTCGAGTCCTTCCTGTACCGAACCGACGGTATTCAATACAATCTTGGGTTTTCCGTCATCCCCGACACCAAAACCCAAAGTGATCCCTTTTTCAACCAGATCAGGATTCCCGGTTGCGCTCAGGATTTTCTGACTGCGGGTGTAACCCAGTACCCTGTCGACTTCCGACGCGGATTCCACGTACAATATCGACGGTTTCGTCGACGGCAAACCGGCTCCGGATTCGACGCCGCGCAAAGTGGATTTGCCGATCAGGCTGCCGATCCCTTTTTTCAGTTCCGCGGCCACCTCGGGCGCGGCCATGACATAGATCTGGATATCACGTCCGTCGCTGAGATTTCTTTCGAATTCGGCGACCTTGACCAGCATGGCGGCCGCGACATCGGCCGGGGTTTTTTTAAGCTGGCCTTGCGCCGGGTCCGGAATGGCGATGAACAAACCCAAAAAGAGGAGTGTTGTGCTGAAACACTTCATGCTGTTCTCCTTGTGAACAGTCTCCTGTTCATGAATTCATGTGTCTACAGGGTTATATTGAGCCCTGCGTAGATCGCCCGTCCCGGATTCACGGGTATGGATTTACCCATGAGCAGGCCCCAATCCGGCAACCAGATCACTTCATCGAGCAGGTTGTCCACCTGGAGGAACAGAGAGAAGGCCGGTTTCTTTTCCCAGCTGAACAGCCGGTTGACATCCGCGCGGGCATACAGACTCAACAGATTGTAGGCGCCCGGGGCGGGATTGACCTGCGTGTCGAACTTCTCATCGAGGCCGCCCTGATGGATATGGAAGAGGCTGATCGTATACCCCCTGTCGCACTTGTAACTGACACCCCCCTTGGCCCCGAAATTTGCGATGGGGGTCACGTTTTCGATGCCGCCTTTATCTTCATTGGTCTGATACAGCATCGAACCGGTCAAAAAGAGATTCCGGTTGACGTAATATTTTCCTTCGAGTTCGACTCCCATGAAATCGACTTCCACGCCGTTCCAGTACATGGGTGCGGGAACCACCGACAGGTCACGATTCTGGAAGATCACATCCTTCTGCTGCGTGTGGAAGAAATTGACCCCGGCCTGGATTTGCTCACCCTGATAATTCATCCCGAGATCCAGCGTGGTGACTTTCTCGGGTGTCAGGTTGGGGTTGCCCCGCATTTCGGGGAAATTGATGCTCAGCTCATTGATGCTGGGAGCCCTGAAGGCCGAACTGTAAAGCGCCTTGAAATTGATCCGGGCGACCGGATTCCAGATCATACCCAGCCGGGGAACGATATCCAGGTCGATATCCTCGACCTTATTGGCCTGAACGCCGGTGATGACATTCACGGATCGCAGCAGCCGGTAATTCACCTGAGCAAAAGCCCCGACACTGAACCGGTTGGCGTCGGTGAAGGTGAAACCCGGGCCCCATTCCTCGCCGCTGAAATAGTTGTATAATCCGCCGAATACGAGTCCCATTTTTTCCGTGGGATTGTAATAATTGCTCCATTCGGCGACCACTTCATACGAATCCCGGTTGGTATTCGGCCAGGCCTCCGTATCGAATGTGGAACGGTTATACGTGACGTTGAAGTTCATGTCCCATTGATCGGAGACGCGCAACTTATACCCCAGATCCGCGAAACTTTTCGACCAATTGTTGACGCCGAATGTCGGGAACGGGAAGATGGTGGCGTAATCGGCCACCCAGTAATGATTTTTCCAGGCGTTGTAGGATCCCATCAGGCTCAGATTTTTGTAACTGATGCCGACATAGGTTCCCATACCCTCATTGGGTATCGTATTTTTGACGGTGACGGTGGTATCGACCGGAGTGTAAATGTTGTTGTAGGAGAAATCGGTTTCCCAGTCCGCCTTTCTCATGAACCGCCCCGAGGCCACGACGCTCAAATCACCGGCTTGCCATTTGGCCTTCGCCTGGGTGCCGTAGGCGCCCGCCTGTCCGGCGATGCCCGTGACGGCGAATTCATTCTGACCGGCACTCTCGGTGATGACATTGATGACCGCGGAGATCGCATTGGAACCGTACAACACCGATCCGGGGCCCCGGACGACTTCGATTTTCTCGATGATATTCACGGGAAAGGCTTCATACATCTCACTCTTGATGCCGCCCTCCAGGGATTCCCTGACCGGGCGTCCGTTGATGAGAAGCAGCACATGGCTGGATGACGCCAGAACCTGATCTCCGCGCGCCGCGATCATACTCCGGTCGGTCATGTAGACCGTGGAACCGATCAAACTGGGAACGCGCTCCAGAATATCCTTCAGGGTCGTCCCGCCGAAACGGTCCAGTTCATCTTTTGTCACGACCGTGATCACGCCCGGCGCATCGAAAAGCCTCTCCGCGAATTTCGAGACGGTGGTGACCTCCATGTTCAGAATTTCTTCGAGGGACAAAGACATGAAATCCCTCTCTTCTCCTGCGAATGCAGAAACGCCGATTCCCAGTATGCAGATCATGGCGACGCATTTCCACACGACACCTGTTTTCAGTTGACTCATTTTCTTCTCCTTTTCAGAAGTTTGTAAATCATTCAACAAACCTGTTTATACGGAATGATTTTGCACTGTCATATTCAGGCCTCCTTCCTGTCGTTGGATTACCCATTCCTGAATAGAATAGCATGGACTGACTCTATGAATTCCTTTCGTCCAACTGAATTTGACGGCTTTCTTTCGATCGACGGACATTCAGGGAATTCGAGAGCATCGTGACGATCCGCTCTTTGGTAAAGGGTTTGACGATATAATCG
>DSAP01000035.1 GCA_011046415.1 bacterium
ATCCATCCCCCCTGCAATCAGTAACGCAGGCATTCCACCACATCCAGTTTCGAGGCGCGGCGGGCCGGGAAGAATCCCGCGAAAAAGCCGATGGCGCCGAGTATCGCGACGGTCACCAGGGCGACGCCGAGATTGAGCTCCGGATGGCCCACGTATTCCTCGATGGGCAGGAGTGAAATCAGGCGGATCATGATCAGGGCCAGGAGGAATCCAATGAAGGCCGCCACCCCGATGATCAGGAAGGCCTCGAGCACGAAGTGCCCCATAATGGTTCTCTGTCTGGCTCCGACGGAACGCCGGATTCCGATCTCCCGCGTGCGTTCCTGGACCACGACATACATGATGTTGGCCAGGCCGATCCCGCCGACGATCAGGGTGATCGTCCCGATCATGCCCATGAAGATGTTGAATCCCAGTGAAAAATAAAAAATGAATTTGTCCATCTCGGTCGTGTCCCAGACACCCATGGTCTCGGTGTCGTCCGGATGGAATTGATATTTCTTGCCCATGACCGCGTAGATCTGTTTCTGCGTCTCGCCGGTGATTCTGGGATCCCTGACCTGATAGAGGAAGTTGTTCACATATCGGTCCCCGAACATGGCCCGGTGAGTCGTGGCGGGAATGAAGACGCGGTCTTTGTCCTGCGAACTATAGGAGGAGTTCTGTGTCTTTTTCCTCAGGACGCCCACGACCTGAAAGGGAGAGTCGCCGATATAGACGTATTCTCCGATCGCATCCGCGTCTTTTCCGAACAAAAAATCCCTCAGGTCGTTGCCCAAAAAGACCACACGGCGGCGAAACTTCAGGTCCGGCTCGTTGAGCCAGCGGCCGCCCGGTTCGGGCCAGATGTTTCGCATGGGCCCGTATTCGGGAATCACGCCGGCGATGTTGGGCCGCTGGATCTTTTCGCCCCGGCGGATCGCCGCGTTCCACCGGCTGTATTCCGGACTGATCCGGTTGATGTTCACGACTTCCCGCCGGATGATTTCCATGTCTTCATGCGTCAGCCGGATGCGCCGGTTCCGTCCGTATCCCCCGAACGGGATGCTGGTCGATCCCGGCCAGACAATCACGATGGATTCGCCCATGCCGTGCATGTTCTTGCTCATCGATTTTTCCACTCCCGCGCCGAAGGCGAGGAGCAGCACCACGGTCAGCGTGCCCCAGATGATGCCGAACATGGTCATAGCCGTCCGCGATTTGTACTGGCGGAAGGTGTGAAAAATCTCACGAAGCATTTCGGTCAATCGGTTCATGTCGCCGCCGGATTCCGGGTGTCTCAGGTAATTTCCTGTTCCGGCTTTTCGAGCACTTCCTGCCCTTCCTCGAGGCCGGATTTGACCTCGATCAGGATGGCGTCCGACAGGCCGGTTTCAATATATTTCTCCTCGGGTTCTCCCCCGGGAACGGGAAGCCGGACGAATGCGGAATCATTCCGGAACGTCACGACCCGTTCCGGGATCGCCGGCACGCTGTCTTTCTGGGCGATGATGATATGGGCGTTCGCGGAGAAGCCGGCCCGGAGTACGGCGTCACCGTGATCCGTGATCCGGATCTCGATCGGGAAAACGGTCGTATTGTCCTGTTTGCGCGCCTTGAGCGAAATCAGGCTGATGCGGCCTTTTACGGTCTTGCCGGGAAGGGCGCCGACATCCAGTTCGGCGGTCAGTCCTTCGCGGATTTTTCCCACATCGATTTCGTCCACCGTTCCCTTGAAAAGCAATTCTTCCATGTCCGCCATTTTGAGGAGTTCCGTTCCGGCCTGATAGCTGGTGAGGGGCACGACCGGATCCCCCACATTGACGGACTTCTCGAGGATGAATCCGGAGATCGGCGATCGGATCACACTTTCGATATCGGTGTCTGCGATCCGGATGCGGCCCTTCTCGATCAGGGCCAGCCGTTCGACGGCCATCTGCCTGTTCAGGGTCGCTTCATCGAATTGCCTGAGAAGCTGTTCATGTTCGTAATCCGAAATCATTCCCTTGTCCTTGAGTTCCCGGCTCCGCCTGATTTCATTGTCCAGGGTCGACAGGGCGATGGACGTCATTTCCACGTGGCGTTTCGCCTCTGCCAGTTCGAGGGGCGTGGGATCGGGTTTCACCTCGAGCAAAAGATCGCCTTCCCTCACGAAGTCGCCGAGCTCGACGTATAATTTTCGGACCACTCCCGAGACCTTTGACTTCACGGCGATTTCATTCAGGGGCTCGATCGACCCGACGGCCAGGGCCTTGTCCAGGATGTTTTTCCTTTCCACCCGGACGGTGCGGGCTTCTACATTCCCCTTTTTTCCTTTGGAAGAAACCGCCGCGCCGGCGATGGCCAGAATCACGACCGCGATGCCGATCCAAATCCAGAGTTTCTTTTTACGGAATTTCATGGATGTTCATCCTCCAGGATACGATCCATTTGGTTGAGGCGATGAATTCAGTAGCATATACGCATCCGCAAGCCAAATTGTTACAGTAAATATTCTAAAAAAAAAGGCCGGGGACGGCCCGGCCTTGCAGGATCTTGATTGAAACAGTCTATTCGGGTTTCAGCTCTTCGGCTCTGGCGAACGCATTCACGCCCTTTTCGCGCTCACCCACCTGGATATAGCAGATGGCGAGATTGTACCAGCCCGTGTAGGTGTCCGGGTTCAGTTCGACGGCCTTTTCATAGAAAGGAATCGCTTCGGCGTATTTTTTCCCCTCGATGAGCGCCTGCCCGACATTGAGTTGTGATTCGAAATCCTCCGGATCCAGTTCGATGACCTTTTTGAACATTTCGATCGAGTCGTCGAGCCGTTCCTGCAAAAAATAAAGTCGCCCGAGGTTGAACAGGAGATCCTTGTCCTCCGGATTCGTTTCCAGCGCCGCGAAATAGGTCTCGATGGCCTTGTCCCGGTCGCCCATCAAATCATAGGAATAGGCGATATGGTAGATGGATTTGTTGTAATTCTCGGATCCCGGCTCCGCTTTTGTAAGCACATCCTCGAATGTGGCGATGGCTTCGTCGTACATTTTTTCCCGGTAATAGATCATCCCGAGCGTGACCTGAATGTTCAGATCTTCGGGGTCGAGCGCGATGGCCTTCTTATACAGTTCGATCGCGATGGAATCTTCTTCCAGAAGGGTGTGAACCAGCGCCAGATTGGTATAGGCGGCGCCGTTATCCGGAATCATGTCGATACAGAGTTCATATTTCTCTTTGGCCGTGTCGAGCTCGTTGTTCCGAATCGCGTCGGCTCCAAGGTTGAACAGGTCGGCGTAGTATTTGTTTTTATAATAGGTGATCTCCGTTTCGCGTTTCGGTGAAAGCTCGAGGCTTGTGTTGAATGCCTCGTTCATCTTCCGGAATTCGCCGACATATCCGTAAGCCTGTCCCGCCACGTAATGGGCTTCCGCGTCATTCGGGTTGGACTGGATGGCCAGCTCCGCCTGTTCGATGGCCTTTTCATAGTTCTGCTGCTGAATATACACCTTGGCCGAGGTTACAGCCGTCTGCTGGCATCCACTCCAGAAAACAACGGCGGCTGCGAGCAGGGCCGTAATGATGAAATGTCGTTTCATCGGGAACATCCTCCTTCAATCAATACGATTGGATACCGTATCCAAAACAAAATAATATACATTCAATTAAAGTCATAATCAAGGTCTTTTTCCTGTTCACTCGAGTTCCTGTCTCTTCGCCGGTTCATCCGGTGATTGTCCGGCTTCCGGATGAAATAGAAATACCTTGAAATCGGCGCAGCATTATGGTATTTTTAAATTGTTGCCATATGAAACGAGGGCCGGCACCGTTTTCAAAAGACAGGAATCACGGATCAATGACGTATCTCGCGTCATGGGAGGCGACAGCGCCTCTTCCTGCAAGAGACAAGGAACAGGGTGTCCGGGCGCCCCCTCTTGGCGTAATCTGTGCGAACCACGGTATCATACACAGGGTATGCCCTTGACCATCTTAACCACCCAACCCGATTCATTGATCATGGAGGTCGTCATGCGATTCATGTTCCTTTTCTTTTTTTCCTGTCTCTTTGCCGCGCACATCCAGGCGGGGGAAACCTCACATCCTTTTTCAGTGCGGAATCTGGTGATGATGGAGCGGATCAGCGAGCCGAGGGTGTCTCCGGACGGACGTTCCGTCCTGTTCGCGAAACGCGTCACCGATCTGGACGCGAACAAAGGCATCACCCAGTTATGGGTCGTCGGGATCGACGGAAGCAACCTGCGTGCACTGACCGATTTCGAGGGGGGGGCGCATGGCGGATGCTGGTCACCGGACGGCCGCCGGATCTTTTTTATCTCTTCCCGGTCCGGATCGTCCCAGGTGTGGAAAATTCCCGCGGAAGGCGGAGACGCCGTCCAGGTCACCGACCTGCCGCTCGACGTCTCCAACCTCGTGCTCTCGCGGGACGGCGAACAACTCGCGCTGACCATGGAGGTGTTCCCCGGCCTGTCGCCCTCCGAAACCCGGGCAAGGCTGGATGAGATCGAAAACCAGCCCTTTTCGGGCCGTATCTATGAACGGCTGTTCGTGCGTCTCTGGGACACCTGGATGGACGGCCGCAGGACTCACATTTTCGTGATGCCCGCCGGCGGCGGCGATCCTGTCGGCGTGATGAAAGACATGGACGCCGACAGCCCCTCCAGACCCTGGGGCGGTCCGGAGGAGTTCTGTTTCACACCGGACGGCAAACACATCGTTTTCACGGCCAAGCACGTCGGCAGGGCGGAGGCCTGGTCCACGGATTATAACCTGTTCCTCGCTTCCGTGGACGGCAAAGGCCCTGTCCTGAGCCTGACTGCGGAGAATCCCGCATGGGACACGCAGCCCGTTTTCTCTCCCGACGGCAGGACCCTCGCCTATCTGGCCATGGCCCGTCCTGGATATGAGTCGGACCGGTTCCGGATCATGCTTATGTCATGGCCGGATAAGAAGACACGCGTCCTGACGGAAGACTGGGACCGGTCACCGGGAACGATCCTCTGGTCTCCGGACGGCAAAACCCTCTATGCGACCGCCGATCACCTGGGCCAGCGCGCCCTTTTCGCGGTGGATGTCCGATCCGGTCGTGCGCGCACCGTCATCGACCAGGGCACGGTCCGTTCTCCGCAGACGGCCGGCGGCCGGATCGTCTACGGATGCGATCATCTGAAATCCCCCGTGGAATTGTATGTCTGCACGCCGGACGGGAAGGATGTCCGCCGGATCACGCAGGTGAACACCGGCCGGCTGGCGAAAGTCCGCCTGGGCGAGCCGGAACAGTTCACGTTTCAGGGGTGGAATGACGCGACGGTTTACGGTTACGTCGTGAAGCCGGTCGATCTGGATCCCGGCCGGAAATATCCGGTCGCGTTTCTCATCCACGGCGGACCTCAGGGCTCGTTCGGAAACGATTTCCATTACCGTTGGAATCCACAGACCTACGCCGGGGCGGGATACGCCGCCGTGATGGTCGATTTCCACGGATCGACGGGATACGGACAGGCTTTCACCGACGCGATCAACAATGACTGGGGTGGCAAGCCGCTCGTGGATCTGCAGAAGGGGCTGGCCGCCGCGCTCGACCGGTATCCGTGGATGGACGGCGACAGGGTGGCGGCCCTGGGCGCCTCATACGGCGGATACATGATTTACTGGATCGCGGGCAACTGGCCCGACCGGTTCCGTTGCCTGGTGAGCCATGACGGCAATCTGGACAACCGCATGGCCTATTTCGACACCGAAGAACTCTGGTTTCCGGAATGGGATCACCAGGGAACGCCCTGGTCGGATCCGGAACATTATGAACATCATAATCCCGTCCGTTTCGTGGATGCATGGCAGACCCCGACGCTGGTCGTGCACGGCGCACGCGATTTCCGCGTGGTCGAGACCCAGGGGCTGGGCGCGTTCAACGCGCTGCAGCGGCGGGGCATTCCCTCCAAACTGCTCTACTTCCCGGACGAAAACCACTGGGTTCTCAAGCCGCACAATTCCATCCAGTGGCACGATACGGTGATCGAATGGCTCGACCGGTGGTGCAGGGAAGATTGAATGGACGAGACCGCAGTCCGGAGGCGGTAAACGGGATTTCGGATTCACAATTCAGGGGCGGGGAACGGACAAACAAATCCAGGAGGAAGGAAGATGGACGATTCCCGGCCCCGTTTGGGCATCAGCGCCTGCCTGCTGGGTGAGAACGTACGTTATGACGGCGGACACAAGCTCGACCGCTTCCTGCGAGACACCCTGGGAAAATTTGTCGACTGGGTGCCGGTCTGCCCCGAAACGGAATGCGGACTGCCCGTTCCGCGCGAGTCCATGCATTTGGAGGGAACGCCTGAATCGCCCCGGCTGGTCACGATCCGGTCGCGCACCGATCATACGGACCGGATGATCCGCTGGGCGGAGAAACGGCTAAAGCGGCTGGAGTCCGAATCTCTCTGCGGATTTGTCTTCAAATCCAGGTCACCCAGTTCCGGGATTCGCGACATTAAAATTTACAGTGAAAAAGGCCATCCGATCGCCAAAGGATCCGGTGTTTTCGCCGGTCTTTTCATGAAGAAGTTTCCGCTTCTGCCGGTCGAGGACGAGGGCCGGCTGCACGACCCGGCCCTCCGGGAGAATTTTATCGAACGCCTCTTCGTGTATCGGCGCTGGAAGGATTTCCTGCGCGAATCTCCTTCGGTCAAAGGATGGATGGATTTTCATGCCGATCACAAGCTCCTCATCATGGCGCACAGCCCCGCGGCGCTGAAGACGCTGGGGCAAATCGTGGCCGACGCCGATCCATCCCGTTTCGAGGCGGGCGTCGAACGCTATTTCCGGACCCTGATGCCGGCGCTCGGACTGATCGCCACCCCGAGGAAAAACACCAACGTGCTGCACCATGTCCTGGGTTATTTCAAAAAGGATCTGACGCCGGACGAGAAGCAGGAAATGCTCGAAACGATCGGGCGCTACCATCAGGGATTCATCCCGCTGATCGTTCCGGTCACCCTGCTCAACCATCATGTCCGCAAGTATCGGCAGCCCTATCTCGGACGGCAACATTATCTGAATCCGCATCCGGCCGAACTGATGCTGAGAAACCATGTGTAGCATACCGGCGCGGCGTCTCGGCCATCACTGTCCTCCGCCCGGCCGGTTGGCGGTTCTCGTATTCAGAATTCACCGGAACCCCCGATCCCGGGGAAGGGGAGAACAGGGATGTCCGTTTTGGAGACCGCGGACCGTTCACTCCGGCTTTTTACATGAAAACCAAAACCGGAGACCGACGCGCATTCGGCCGGCTGGTGGAAACCTGTCCAGATCGGATACGCGCGCTCGCGGATGACCTGACGAAAAATTATGACGACGCCTCCGATCTGGCGCAGGACGCCTTCATCCGGGCGTTCCGGTTTTGGGAACTTTTAAAAAGCGGTCGCGTTTTTCGATTTGAAGAGGCCGTCCGGAAAATCAGGGCGGTCCTTCATGAAACACCCCTGCCGAGGGAGGTCCGGAACATCCAGCGTCTGATCGAGGCGCCGCACAGAGAGGGGGTCTGAAATGATTCTCGGACAAACCCGGATAAACCGTTCGGTGAAATGGATGATCCTGATTCTCGGGCTGACCGGTTCGGCGCTTCCCGCCGCCGCGGATGAGACGGATGCCGCGAAACTGTACCAGAAAGCCAGGAAAGAGATCGTCGCATTCCGGTGGGATGAGGCGCTCGCGCTTTTCTCCGGTCTGATCGAAGACTTTCCGGGAAGCCGTTATGAGGATGATGCGCAGTTCTATATCGGATACTGTCTCGAAAAGCGGGGGGACAGTGATCCGGAGGCGTTCCTGGCCTTCTCGGATCTGATCCGGCGATTTCCAGGGAGTCCGCGTGTGCAGGATGCGGTCGTGCATCAGATCATCGTGGCGGAAAACCTGGTACGCGGCAAGCAGGAGACCTTCCGCTTTTTTCTCCTTGACAAACTGGATGACGAAAATACCGTGATCCGGCAACAGGCGGCCCTGGCGCTCGGAAGGCTGGACGACCGGGAGGCCCTTCCCGTCCTCGAATCGATGTTCGGGGATCAAGACTGGGGTTCCGAGGCCCGGGTGCTGGCCTCACAGATCACCGCATCCCGGCTTCCCGGGAAAACCGAACCCGAGTCTCCGGCCCGTAAACCAGGGGCGCTTGAATTCGACATCCGGACCCGAAAGGAGACACCCGCCCGCACCCGGACGCCCCGGGAAATATGGGACGACCGGACGTTCTTCCTCACCGAACGGCATGAACATTATCGCAAACTGTTGCGCGATGACGGGAAGTGGACGCGTGAGGATCTTATCGATTTCGGCATGTGGACCATCCTGCCGGCCGACCGGTTCGCCGCCTACTTCGCGCTTCAGGGATATGACAAAAAAGAATGGTTCCGCAGATACTGGACATTGCAGGATCCCACCCCGACGACGGAGGAAAACGAAGCCCTCGATGAATTTTATCGCCGGATCGCGTATGCCCATAAACGGTACGGGGAAACCTGGAACGCCCGCCAATTCCAGTATCTCAAAGACCAGTATCTGCGCGAGGGATGGCCGCGTGCACCCTGGGACGCACGCGGAGAGCTGTATGTGAAATACGGGGAACCCAACCATGTCGCGATCGGGGGCTGGCACAAGGAAGAATGGCAGTACGACCGTTACAGCATTGACTTTGTAGCGACCCGATACCTGACCAATATCTATCAGAAAGCCCTCTCACCCGGCCCCCTGAGCCAGGCCCTCTACGCGGGTCAGGAAGAATGGGTGCGCGCCAATTATATCCTGAATCCTGAATTCCGTTACGAACATCGATATAACCGAAAGCCGATGAAAGATCTGCGTGTCCTGATCACACGCGGTGAAGGCGACCATCGGGGCGAAGTCCAAATCGCTTACAGCGTCCCGCCGAAGCATTTCTCAATCCAAAGAGAACACGGAGAGTATGCAATCCGGTATCTGAGGCATCTCTTGATTCTTGACGAGGCCATGCATGAGGTACGGCGGCACGAGACCCTGCGTACGGTCCCGGGGAAAAACCGGAAGGAATTGGCGGACAGGGACGCGATCGAAGAACGGATACCGGTGCTTCTGCCTCCGGGCCGGTACCGGGTGGCGCTCCGCATCGAGGACGTGAAGGCGAACACGCTCGGCCTGTATGTCGAGAATGTGACGGTGGCCGCGAAATGATGTGCAGGCCCCTTCCGGCAGAATCCATTGAATATCTTCAGTCTAATTTATCCAAACCCCGGCGAAGCCGGGAGGGGGTTATCCCGCGCATTCCCCTAAAACTCCCCTTTTAAGAACGCCTTTGCTATAGAATCTCCGTTTCCCGTTCTTGACACTCCCTACATCATCCCCGTGAAATCGCGGTCCAGGCTGCGGTACTGAATCGCCTCGGCGATATGGGCGGCCTGAATGGCCGCGCAACCCTCGAGATCGGCGATCGTGCGCGCCACCTTGAGGATGCGGTCATACGCCCGCGCGGACAGCCCCAGCCGCGTGATCGCCGTCTGGAGCAACACATCGCTCTGGGAGTCGATGGCGCAATGCCTGCGAATGGGTTTCGTGTCCATGTGCGCGTTACAGTACATCCCCGGCGCCCCGCGGAACCGCTCCAGCTGCACCTCGCGCGCAAGGATCACGCGGCGACGCATCGATTCGGAAGGCTCGCCGGTCGCCTTCCCCGCCAGCTCGGAATATTTGACGGACGGCACTTCGATGTGAATGTCGATCCGGTCGAGCAGCGGCCCGGAAATCCGGGAACGGTAACGCTGAATCTGGGGAATCTGACAGGTGCAGTCGTGCGTGGGATCTGAAAAATATCCGCAGGGACAGGGATTCATCGCCGCCACCAGCATGAAGTTCGCCGGATAGGTCAGCGACACGGTCGCGCGGGAGATGGTCACGCCCCCGTCTTCCATGGGCTGCCGCATCACCTCGAGGACGTTTTTCCTGAATTCGGGGAGCTCGTCGAGGAAAAGCACGCCGTGATGCGCCAGGCTCACCTCGCCCGGACGGGGGATATGTCCGCCGCCGATCAATCCCGCATCAGAAATGGTGTGATGCGGCGAGCGAAACGGCCGCGTGGCGATCAGCGCCGTGTCCGGCGGGAGCAGCCCGGCCACGGAATGGATTTTCGTGGTCTCGAGCGCCTCGTCGAGCGTGAGATCGGGCAGGATGGAGGGAATCCGTTTGGCGAGCATGGTCTTTCCGGATCCGGGCGGCCCGATCATCAGCACGTTGTGTCCGCCGGCCGCGGCGACCTCGATCGCGCGTTTGACATGTTCCTGCCCCTTGACCTCCATGAAATCGAGGGCATACTGCGTGTGTCTGCGAAAGACCTCGGCCACATCGACCGTAAACGGTTCACGGCCCGATCCATCGTTCAGCAGATCGACCGTGTCGAGTACGGATTCAACCGGAAAGACGGTGAGGCCGCCCGCGATCGCCGCCTCCTTGGCGTTTTCACGGGGAAGCAGTATCCGCCCGACCCGCTTGTCCCGCACCGCGATGGAGATCGGCAGTCCGCCGCGGATCGGCCGTACCCGGCCGTCGAGCGCGAGTTCTCCGAGAATGACCGTGTCCCGGAGTGTCTCCTGGTCCAGCTGACCGCTCGCGACCAGGATGCCGATGGCCATGGGCAGGTCGAACGCGGACCCTTCCTTACGGATGTCGGCAGGCGCAAGATTGACCGTGATTCGATGAGAGAAAAGGCGAAAGCCGGAATTCTTGATCGCCGCGATCACCCGCTCTTTGGATTCTTTCACCGCGCCGTCGGGCAGGCCGACCGTGGCAAACTTGGGCAGGCCAAAATCGAGATGGGCTTCGACCTCCACAAGATAGCCTTCGATGCCGAGCACGGCGGCGCTGAGCACTTTCGAAAACATGAAAATCTCGTTCGGGGGTTGTTAGCGCGATTGGATGTTCGAGAAAAAATACAAAAAAGTATAACCAAAATGAAATAAAGAAGCAAGTCTTTTCTGGATTCTCTGTTGTTTTGTTTGGGTGACGATGAAATCCCGGATCACAAGATAGAGATCACAAACCATGACTCAAATGGAATTTGGATTTTCTCCTCCCGGGGTCTCGACCCGATTAGGTTGCATCCGCCGGCAGGATTTCTCCGGTCAGCGCCTGTCCATCCATATTCCGGATCCGGACCCGGGCGATCCGGTTCACAAGCTGTGGATCGAATGGTATCTCGACCCGCGCATATTCGGAGGTGAAACCGCCCATGCGTCCGTTAATTTTCCGGCATTCGAAAAGCACTTCCGTGGTTTTTCCGATGAAGGATTCCAGAAACGCCTGTTTTTTCGCCGCCCCGATCGACCTCAGGATGCGGGCCCGCTCCATGCGGACACGGGAAGGTATTTGACCGGACATCCCGGCGGCGGGCGTCCCCCCGCGCGCGGAAAAGGGAAAGACATGAAAATAGGAAAAGGGGAGGGATTCGACGAAACGGCGGGTTTCTTCGAATCGTTGATCCGTTTCATCCGGGAATCCGGTGATGAGGTCGGTCCCCAGCCCGACGGGACCCAGCACATCCCGGATCCGTGCGACCGCCTCCCTGAATTCACCGGTCGTGTGCCGCCGGTTCATCGCCTTCAGGATCGTATCGCTGCCGCTCTGGAGGGCTACGTGAAAATGGCGGCAGATGGAGGGATATTCGGCCAGCGTGTGAAGGAGCTCGTCTCCGAGATCGCCGGGGTCGAGCGAACTCATCCGCCAGCGGACGGCGGGATCCAGCCGCACGAGACGCCGCAACAGCGCCGGCAGCCCGGACGTTCCGGACCCTTTCTTGCCGAAATCTCCCACATGGACGCCCGTGAGGACGACCTCCCTGAAGCCGGTTCGGATCAAATGATCCGCCTGGTCGAGGATGAAATCCACGGGCAGGCTCCGGCTCGGCCCGCGTGCGAGGGGCACGATGCAATAACTGCATCGCCGGTCGCACCCGCTCTGAATTTTCAGGAACGCCCGCGTCCGATCCGTGTAATTCCCGGCGAAACGGATGGGCTCATCCTTTCGTTCCTGGATGTCCGTGACCCGGACGCATGGGACCTCCCGTTTCCCGGGCCCCGGGAAAAAATCAAAGAGGCCGAGCTTTTCCGAAACACCGAACACATAATCGACGCCCGGAATGGACGCGATCTCCGCCGTCGAGACCTGGGAATAACACCCGGTCACGATGAGCGTGGACTCGGGGTTTTGCGTCAGGGACTGCCGGATCGCCTGGCGACACTTCGCATCCGAACGGCCGGTGACCGTGCACGTGTTGATGACGACGACATCCGCCGATTCGGACTCCGTGGCGGCCTGGTAACCGTGATCCAGAAAGTCCCGGGCCATCACGGCCGTCTCCGACTGGTTGAGTTTACATCCGAAAGTCTTGAATCGTACCGTAAAATGGGGCATCTATCCGATCCGGTTTTCAGTCTCGATCCGTTTTCGTGCTCCCGTTTACATCCCTCCCGCCAAAAAGAAAAGGAGTTGAACCCGACGGCCCAACTCCTTTGATCATTTCATGAAACGAGATCAGGCTTCGGTCTCTTTTTCCGGACTCTCTTGTTCCGGTTTCTCTTGTTCGGGACTCGCTTTCGCCGGGCTCTCTTTTTTCGCGCGGGATGATTTCGTCTTCTTCGGAGCCTTTTCCGCTTCTTGATCCTCGGACGGCGCCGCTTCCTCCTCCTTCCCGGTCTTCTTGGGAGGTGCCGCTTCCGCATCGGCCTTTTGGGTGGTCTTCTTCTTCGGCTTCTTCTCCACAGCCGGACCGGCGACTTCACCGGCCATCTCCCCGAGTGTGGGCGCCTCGGAATCCCTGGGCGCGTATGCATCGAGATCGGCTTTGTCGGCTTCGTCTTTCGCGGCCTTATTTTTTTGCGTCAGCTGTTTGCGAGAGAGTACGATGCGCTTGTTTTCCTTGTCGAATTCGATCACGAGAAAGGGGTAGGTTTCCCCTTCTTTCATGTTCTGGCTCACTTTGGCCATCGAGGATTCCTCGAGCTGGGAAAGCGGCACGAACCCTTCGAGTCCGAGGGGAAGTTCGACGATCAGGCCTTTTTCGATGAACCGGATCACCTTCGCATCCGAGACGGAGCCCACCTGATAGGCTTCCTCGAAGGCGGGCCAGGGATCGGTCTCGATCTGCTTGTACCCGAGTGAAAGCCGGCGATCGTTTTTATTGACATCGAGGACGATGACCTCGATTTCATCATTTTTCTTCAGGACTTCGCTCGGATGTTTCAGCTTCCGCGTCCATGAAAGATCGGAAATATGGATGAGACCGTCGATGCCCTCGTCCATTTCGACAAACGCGCCGAAATTCGTCATGTTGCGCACACGTCCCTTGTACCGGGAATTGACCGGGAAGCGCTCTTCGATGGTATCCCACGGGTCGGGTGTCAGCTGTTTGAGTCCGAGGGAGATCCGCTTGCGTTCGCGGTCGACATTGAGTATCTTGACTTCGATTTCGTCGCCCACATTGAGTATCTTCGAGGGGTGCACGATGTTGCGCGTCCAGGACATTTCGGACACATGTACGAGACCTTCGACGCCCCGTTCGAGTTCGACAAAGGCCCCGTAATCGGCAATCGAGACGACCTTGCCCTTGACCACCGCCTCTTCGGGATATTTGTCGTCGACATTTTCCCAGGGATGCGGGGTGAGCTGCTTCATGCCGAGGGAAATGCGATCTTTGGCGTCGTTGAAATCGAGTACCACCACCTCGATTTTCTCATCCAGATCGACCACTTCGGAAGGATGTTTCACCCGGCCCCATGAGATGTCGTTGATATGAAGAAGTCCGTCCACGCCGCCGAGGTCGACAAATACACCGAAGTCGGTGATATTTTTGACCGACCCTTCGCGGATCTGTCCTTTTTCGAGTTCGGCAATCACCTGCTCGCGCATCTCGGCCATGCTCTCCTCGAGCAGCATCCGGCGTGAGACCACGATGTTTTTCCGGAGCTTGTTGACCTTGACGATCCGGAATGTAAAGGTCTTGCCGATCAGCGCATCGAAATCCCGGATGGGCTTCACATCGATCTGGGAACCGGGCAAAAACGCGTCGACTCCCATCAAATCCACCACCATGCCGCCCTTGATGCGGCGGGTGCATGTACCCTCGATGGTGCCTCCCTCGTTATGGATATCCACCACGCGGTCCCACAGCCGCATGAAGTCTGCCTTGCGTTTGGAAAGGACAAGCTGCCCGTCGGTATCTTCAAGCGTATCGAGAAACACCTCGATCTTGTCGCCGACCTTCACATTCGACACATCGCCGAATTCTTCGAGGGGCACGGTTCCTTCGGACTTGAATCCGATATCCACCACCACATCCGAGTTCGTCACGGCCAGCACCCGGCCCTGGACGATCTGATTTTCTTCGATGTCCTTGAGCGTCCTGCTGTATAGATCGACGAAATGGTTGTACTCCTCCTGGGAGTACTCCGCTTCGTCTTCCAGTCCGTTGGAACGGGATTCTGTCTTGGGTGATTCTGCCTGGATCTCGACAGAATCGGGCGTCGCCTCACCTCCTTCACCTGGGATTGCCGGGTTTTCTTCCACGGCATTTTCAGTTATTTGGGTTTTTTCCTCATCCACCATAAAATGGATCCTCCTTTTGTATTTTTTAACCCTTTCGGGTTATTATCGATGGGATGGTTCTCCAGGCTGCTCCTGATCTCCTCGAGCTGCCATCTGGGTGTCGAGGCCCCGCCTGTGACACCGACCCGTTCGCCGTTGCTGAACCAGCGCCAGTCGATCTCCTCCGGGCCTTCGATCCGGTAGGTCTGCACATTTTGTTCGCATGCTTTTTCATAGAGCAACCGGACATTGGAGGATTTTTTCCCGCCGACCACGAGGACCACGTCCTGGGTGTCGGCAAACGACTTCACATCCTCCTGCCGGTTTCGAATGAAACGACAGGTCGTATCCATGATCTTGAGATCCGGCAAACGGACTGAAAGCTCCCTGCACACGGCGTGAAACAAATCCGGGTTGACGGTGGATTGTGCGAGAATCAGGCTGCGATACTCGAAATCCTTCTGTGTGGCCTCATCGACGGACGAGACGATACTCCCGTTTTCCCCGGCACGGGCCAGCAGCCCCAGCACCTCGGGATGGGCGGGATTGCCCACGATGATGATTCCCCATCCCTCACGGACATGTTGTTTCACGACATCCTGCGAATGGGCGACGATCGGGCATGTGGCGTTCAGAATCTCGAGTCCGGCTTCCCTGGCCAGGGTGAGGATCTGACGCGTCTCTCCGTGGGCCCGTACGATCAGGCAGGCGCCGTCGAACTCCGCGCGCATCCGGGGATCGCCCAGTTGTTCAGCGGTCAATTCGCGCAATCCGAGACCCATAAGGCGATCGATTTCACGGCTGTTGTGAATCAGTTCGCCGACGGCAAACACCTTTTTCCCCCGCCGGAGTGCGTCTTCTGCCATGGAGACGGCCCGTTCGACACCGGGACAGGGCCTGGCTTTATTTTCAACGGTTACCCGCATGGTCGGTCTCTTTTCATCCTTTATAAAACAGAATCAAGATGTGCGCTCCCCTCTTCAGGAAGGTTTCACCGGCCGAAAAACAAATCAATTTAATAAATTTTTCAATGAATAAAAAGCGCATTTTCTCAAACCGGAAAAAACCAACGCTCGTTTCTTCTGCAGTCGCGGAAGATCCGGACGAACTAATCCGGGCACCTGTTGCTTTCTCCGTTCGCCATGAAATACAAATGCTTCCTGAAGACGGTCCATTGGGGCTATCGCGCCATCTTTCGATGAATTTTTTGAACAACCGTCCCGACCTGCTGTTCGAGGGTCATTTCGGAGGTGTCGAGCAATCCGGCATCGCCGGCCGGCCTGAGAGGGCTGTGGGTCCGTTCGCTGTCACGCCGGTCCCGGCGTTCGATCTCATGGATCAGTTCATCGAGAGAAACGGATATGCCCTGTCTCTCCATGTCGATCCGACGGCGCCGGGCGCGCGCCTCGATCGAGGCGATGACATAGAATTTCAAATCCGCGTCGGGGAAGACCACCGTGCCCATGTCGCGTCCCTCGGCCACCAGGCTGCCTTTCTTTCCGATTTCACGTTGAAGCGCGACCAGTACCTCGCGCACGACAGGGACCTCACAGACCGGGCCGACCGCCCGGTCCACCTCGGGTGTGCGGATACGGTGCGTCACCTCCACGCCGTCGAGAAACACGCGCGTGCCCTCGTCGGACGCCTTCAGCGTCATCTTCGTCCGCCTGGCCATGGCGCCGATGGCTTCCGGATCGTCCAGGGGGATACCTTCGTCCAACACCTTCACCGCCATAGCCCGGTACATCGCGCCCGTGTCCAGATAGAGCCAGCCCATTTCCTTCGCCACCAGCCGGGCCGTCGTGCTCTTGCCGGACGCCGCGGGGCCGTCGAGCGTCACGACCATTTTGTCGGATTTTTCAGGATTTTTCATGCGGTCATGTGTTCCTTTGATTCGAACATGGATATTTTATTTACGGAACGGTTCCGGCGCGGGACGGGTCACGGCCGGTTTCCGATTCTCCGTTTTCCCGTTCACCCCTTGTGCGGGATCGATCCCGTCCCTGTCAATTCCTTCAACCGCCGCACTTCTGTGGATGTCAATTCCCGCCAGGCTCCCGGTTTCAATGGTCCGGTTTTCAGCCCCGCGAAGCAGGTCCGCTCCAGGGAGACCACCCGGTGCCCCGTCGCCATGCACATCCGTTTGATCTGCCGCTTCTTGCCCTCGTGAATCCTGAACTCGAGAAGCGTCTTGCCCGACCGTCCCCGGCGGAGGATCCGGACGTCCGCCTTCACGAAAACGCCCTCATCGATCTCGACGCCTTCCCGGAATTTCAGGAGTATGGAATCCGCGACCTCCCCGATAACCGTTGCACAATAGACCTTCTGAATCTCATATCTGGGATGACTCAACCGGTAGGCCAGGTCGCCGTCGTTGGTCAAAAGGAGGACGCCCGTCGTGTCATGGTCGAGCCGTCCCACGGGAAACACCCGCTCCGGCAGGACGACAAGATCGGTCACGGTCCTGCGGCCGCGGTCGTCGGATACCGTGGTCAGGACATCGGGAGGTTTGTTTAACAGGACATACCGTTTCCGCGTTTCCGGGCGGACGGCTTTGCCGTCCACCGTGACCGCATCGCGTTCCGGTTCGACCCGGACGCCCAGCCGCGTCACCGGATCGCCGTTGACCCGCACACGGCCTTCCTGGATGAGGGTGTTGGCCTGCCTGCGCGAGGCGATTCCGCAGAGGGACAGATATCGGTTAAGCTGCATCGCCGTCTGTGGATGCCTCCCCGGCGGACCGTTGCGGATCCGTTTCGGCTTCTGAAGAACGTTCGTCGGATTCCGGCAAGGATTTTTTTTCGCCGGCCACAGCGCCTCCGCCGTCCGGTTTATCCGGGGGCTCCGACGCCTCCGGGCGCTCTTCTTCCTTCAGCAACTCCTCGATCTCTCGCGGTTTGGGCAGGTCGGCAATGTCATTGATCCCGAAATAGCGGAGAAATTCCTTCGTGGTCTTGTAGAGCAGGGGACGGCCGGGGCCGTCCCCGCGGCCGGACAGGGTGATGAGTTTGCGTTCGAGCAGGGTGTGAATCACACCTTCGGAATTGACACCGCGGATGGCATCGACTTCGGTCCGCGAGACAGGCTGCCTGAAGGCGATGACGGAAAGGGTCTCGAGCGCGGCCTGCGAGAGCCGGCTCTTGATCTTCTTCTGAAACAGCCTGCGGAGCCACTGGCTGTATGTCTCGCGCGTGACCATCTGAAACCCCCCGGCCGCCTCAACGATCTGGAAAGCCCGGCCGGTCTGTTTGTATTCCAGATTCAGGGTGTCCATGATTTTGCGGATCTGGGCCGGTGTCACATTTTCCACGATCTCCTGAATCTGCCGGGACGGGATGGGTTCATCGGACGCGAAAACCAACGCCTCGACCACGCATTTCAGGGAATCCGGTGCCGTCTGGCCCACGCCTACCTCCTCATAATCCAGATTTCACCGTATGTGGAAGCCTGTTTGGCCACGATACGGCGGGTGCGAATGAGCTCGAGGATGGCGATGAATGTCACAATCAGGGCGATCCGGCCGGGAAAGAGGGGGATGAGTTCGCCGAAAGTGAACCGTTCTTTCTCGTCGCACAGGGAAAGGATGAACGCGATCTGCTCCTCGACCGTCACGCCCAGGCTCCCCGCATCGTGAACGGGTTCTTTGGGCATGTTGTCGAGTGCGGCCTTGAACGCGGTGAACAGATCGAAAAGAGTCAGATCCTTGAGGACCAGCTCTCTTTCGACGGAATGATAGGGCTTTTGCCAGGAAAAATCGGAGCGCGAGAAGAGGCGGCGGCGGCGGTCTTCGATTTCGCCGAGCTGTTCGGCCACTTCCTTGTAGCGTTTATATTCCAGAAGCTGACGGACCAGCTCGGCGCGGGGATCTTCTTCCATCTCCTCGCCGCCTTCGATCTCGGGCCGGGGCAGCAGCATCTTCGCCTTGATCTGGATGAGCGTGGCCGCCATCAGGATAAACTCGCCTGCCACTTCCAGGTCGAGTTCTTTCATGATGTCGATAAAATCTAAATATTGGCGCGTGATCTCCGCGATGGGAATGTCGTAGATGTCCAGCTCGTCCTTTCGGATGAGAAAGAGGAGCAGGTCCAGCGGCCCCTCGAAATTGGAAAGCTGGATGCGGTAATCCTGCCTGGCATCCCGGTTTTCGGTGTAGACTAACCCAGGCAAATCGCCTTCCTCACCTCCTCCATGGTCGCCCCGGCGACCCGGCGCGCGGCCTTGTCGCCCTCGTCGATGATCGACAGCACCTCGTCCGGATGTGTCTCGTAATGTTGCCGGCGCGCGTGGATGGGTTCGAGAAAATCCGAAATTGTTTTGGCCATCTGCCGCTTGTGCTCCACGCAACCGAGCCTGCCCGCCCGGCAGTCGCAGGCAACCTGATCCGCCGTTTCGGGAGAGAATTTCTGATGATAGGCGAAGACCACGCAGCCTTCGGGATGCCCGGGATCGGTCTTCCGGATACGCGTCGGATCGGTGTATGCCTGCATCACCTTCTCGGAAACCTCTTTCGGGGAATCGGACAGATAGATCGCATTGTTCAGGGATTTGCTCATCTTCCTGCCGTCGAGGCCCGGCATGCGCGCGAATTGGGTCAGGATCGTCTCGGGCTCGGGGAAAACCTCCCCGAATGAGAAATTGAACCGCCGGGCGAGTTCCCGGGTAATTTCGACGTGCGGCGCCTGATCCTCCCCGACCGGCACGGCATTGGCCTTGTAAAGCAGGATGTCCGCCGCCTGGAGCACGGGATACCCCAGATGTCCGTAGGACATGTTGGCCTCGAGCCCGAGATCCCGCGCCTGCTCTTTCACGGTCGGATTGCGCTGAAGCCGGGCCACCGTGACCAGCATCGAAAAAATCAGATGGAGTTCGGCGTGTTCGCGGACATGGGACTGGATGAAAAACGGACTCTTCCGGGGATCGAGCCCTGCGGCCAGCCAGTCGATGACCACCTCCAGGCTGTTTTGGCGGATCTCTTTCGTGTCGAGGCTGGTGGTCAGCATGTGCCAGTCCGCCACCATGTGATGGCTTTCCGAGGTCTCCTGAAGCCGGATCCAGTTTTCAAGGGCCCCGACATAGTTGCCCAGATGCAGCCGGCCCGTGGGCCGCATGCCGCTCAAAATCCGTTTCTTTTGTGCCATCGTCTCCCTGTTACGCTTTGACGCCGGCCGGACCGCTCAACCCGTCCCGTACGGCTGTGACGTCCCGGCCGGTCGGCATATAGACGGACAGGACGGATCCATACACACGATTCGTTCAACACAGGTATAAATACTGTTTCCACCGCTCGTCCGGGATGCCCACCAGATGCTGTACGAAGAACAGATACCCCGGTTTCCGGGGATGCGACAACAGCGACAACTCGGCTTCTTTCGGCGTGCGGTTGCCTTTCTTGCCGTTACAGGCCAGACAGGCGCAAACCAGATTCTCCCAGGTTTCGGGCCCGCCGCGCGTCCTCGGGATGACATGATCGACGGTGAGCGCCCCCTCCCGTCGGCCGCAGTATTGACATGTGTGCATGTCCCGCTTGATGATGTTCTTCCGCGTGAGCAGAATCCGGCGATGCGGCCGTTTGATCAGCCAGTTCAGACGCACGATACTCGGGAGGGGCATGGCGGCGGAAACCGAATGCACAATGTCGTGGTTGTGCTCGATCATCTCCGCCTTGCCCAGATAGAGCAGCACGATCGCTTTCTGCGCGCTGCAGACGCTGAGCGGCTGGTAATTTTGGTTGAGTACCAGAACCCGGGTCCCGAGCATAATACGTCTCCCGTCCGCCTGAAAACTCCCGAGGACGGTGCAAATTTGGACAATACTCCAAAAATAAAAATCGAGATATAAATTTACGGCATGACGGGAACAGAAGCAAGGTGTTTTTGGAAAAGCGCCGGTCGGTGAAACCGCTCTCCTGAAAGGCTTTTATGAAAAATAGGGGGTGCCGGCGCGTTGCCGTCGTTCTTTACTTGAATTTGGACTCCGGAATGCGTATTTTTGATCGAACCTGTTTGGACCGGACAACCATGTTTCTGGACGATCAAAAACAATCGACCCCGGGGGATCAACTCAGCCTGTTCAACCGCCAGCAGGTCCGCGTCCATTATTACGATGAGAACGGCGCCCTGCATACCGGCATCCTGGTCCGCCGCATCCGGAAAGGACGCCGAGCGGGATGTTTTCTGGTCCGGGACCCCTCGGGCCGGCGGTTTATCCCGGACAAGATCCGGAATGTCGAAATCCTCATCGAGTAGCCTCTTCCGCCCGGCTGTACGGCGCACGGATCGCGGGATGTTCCGTTTGACCGCCGCCGGTTCTTGGGGTTTCCGTCCTCCCGGTATGATGAAAGGAAAACCATGTCTGAATTGAACGCACTGCAGCTGGATATCCGGTTGCTGAATCAACTCAAATGGGACGAAAAAGGCCTGGTTCCCGGTATCGTGCAGGACATCCGGACCGGGGAGGTCCTGATGATGGCCTGGCTCAACAAGGAAAGTCTCCAGAAAACGCTCGAAACCGGAAGCGCCGTCTTCTGGAGCCGCTCGCGCCGGAAGCTTTGGATGAAAGGCGAGACCTCCGGAAACATCATGAAGGTGCAGTCCATCCTGATGGATTGCGACGGCGACACGCTGATCCTGCTGTCTGAGGCATCCGGTCCGGCGTGTCACACGGGAGAGCGGACCTGCTTTTACCGGGCCCTGGCCAAACGCGACCGTGCCGGAGAACCGGGATGCCCCGGGTGTGCGGGATGCGGTTGAGTGATGGCCTTCCGGGGACGGGGATCATCCGGCCATCCGGATCATGACCGGGATCCTGACATGAAACGGGGATTTGTCTTTCTGGGAATTTTTCTTTGGCTTCCTCTGTTCGCCGAAGTCACCCTGGTCTCCGACACGTTGTCCGGACATACAACCGGCATCCAGGACGGAACGGGTGAATTCCTCCCGGGAGGCGGCTGGCGCTCGACGGGCGGAAAAATCCTCTACGACCTGGGGTATCCGGTCATAAACGGCGTCTTTGAAATCCATCTGTCGGGATGGACCGCCCCGGCCCAGGGCGCGGAGAAATCCCATCCCCTGTCCGGATGGGAACACGCCAACGCCTTTACCCATTGGGACCAGGCCGGATCGTTCTGGAACTGGCGGATCGGCACGGGATATCATCCGTTCAAGGTGCTCGCGCGTCCAGACACCCTCTCCCCGCGCGAGGAAGCCCGCGTGGGGGACAACGACAGGGTCAACGACGGGTTCCCCCACCGCTATCGCGTGGACTGGAATTCCGGCACCGTGTCGTTTTATTTCGACGACACACTCCTCCAGCGTTGGACATTCGACCGGTTCGCCCTGAGGTATTTCACCCTCGGACGCGACGACTGGTATTTCGCGATCCCGGCTCCGCCTCCCGTCTTTTCCTTCCTGCGGATTATGGACCGGGATTCCACGGTCGCAGTCCCGGATTCCACCCAATCGCCGCCCGACACCGCCGTCGTCCCCCCGGACACCTCCGGGTCTGCGCCGGACACGACAACCTCCGCAGGCCCATTTTCCGGGTTACGGGATCCCGGTGTTTTCCGGCTCGCCGTTCACCCCAATCCCGGAAACGCGTATTTCAGGATACAGGCCGAGCACGGACTTCGGCCCGCCCCGGACCTCTCCCTGGTGGATATGACGGGCAGGATTGTCCGGCACCGGATGGTCCCGGAATTCTCGGCGCCGGATCACACGCGCTGGATATGGGACGGCCGCGACGAGGGCGGGAATCCGGCGGCGAGCGGTGTGTATCTCGTCGTCGTATCGGCTCCGGGTTACCGGATTTCAAGACGGCTGGTCCTGCTCCGATGAGTGCCGGATCCAAACAATCCAGAAAACCCCGAGCAGAGCGCCGGCCAGATAATGGGGAAAATCGGACCAGGCGAAAGCATGGCCGATGAGCGTACGGCCGAGAAAGTTCTCACGGACGGGAATCAGGAATGCGGGATGCCAGAGCTGGGAGAATTCGAGAAGAGAGGTCAGGAAAAAGACGATCGCCCCGATCCGGAGGGGAGACGCCTGCGGACGGATCGATGCGGCGGCCAGGCACCAGAAGATCACATACAGCACGCCTCCCAGGGAATCATAGACCCAACGGGAGGCGGGACCCGCATAGAGTTTGGTGAAAAACCCGGCGGGAACAAGAAAGAGGATGGAAATGAGAAGCCGTATCCGCATCAAAAACTCAAACTTTCGTGAAGACGTTCCGGGATTTCGCGACGCGTGAAAGATGCGTGTGCGGAACATTCCGGATCCTTAAAAAATATAATACGTCGAGCGCGCAGAAGGCAATCCTTTTCTTCAATTGGTCAATTGGAGAGAGATCGGCCCGGGCCGTAAATCAAGGATGTCCAACATGCAAAAATCGATCCGCCAGATTCAGGAGGCGCTGAATTCTTATTCGATCGCCCTCTCCGGCGAGGAACTGCAATCCCGTATCGACGTCATCAAGAAGGCGCAGGAATATTTCCCGCTCGACAAACAACGGGCCCTCGCCATCAAGCTGATGCTCGACTGGGAGGCCCATCCGCAGCGGAAAATCATTACCGCGAGTTCGGAGATCTGTTATGTCAAGGGCGGGCCCTGTGTCACCTCGTTCGGAATATTGAGCCGGGACTGGCCGGGCCTCTCGCACGCCTGCCTGGGTGTGCTGCACGAGATGGGATGGAACGTCTATTTCATGAAGGGATTCTCCCTGACCCATCTCGACACGCCTCTCGGAATCGTGATACTCGGCGTGCGAACCGACGACGAGAAGGTCTATCGGCAGCTGATCGGTCAGACCTCGGAAATCGAGGAAAAACTACGCCAGGCCGCGGTTCAGGACGGCGGTAAGGCCGTGCTGCTCAACGAAGAAATACGCAAGCTTGAAATTTACAGCCGGGTCATCCAGGAGATCCAGCGGATTTATCTGGATGACGATATCCAGGAAATCATCGGCCTCGACGGGGAAACGGTCAAGTTTTTTGCGGCCCGGTCCCGGGATTATCTGGAAAACCGCCGGGTGGAGGATCTCTCCCGTCAAATCGTCCTGAATTTTTCCTTCATCAAAAAAGCCCGTGAGACCGGAAGCGTCATCCAGCTCGACATCACCAATTTCGAGACGCGGAAGGAAGGGTTTTTTACGGGGGTGACCGTTTGCGGCGTGTCGAGCATGCTGAATCTCGAAGACTGTCTCAAGACCATCGAACTGACGATTCCGCATTATCTGCTCAAGCACAACCGGGAGTTCACCACCGCCGAGGGCATTTCCCTGTACCGGATCGAATTCGTGGCCGCAAACGGCGGCCCGCTCTGTGAACTTGACCAGAACCGGCTCAGGGAGGCGTTCCGGTCCCTGGTTCTCGAAAAGCGCCGCGACCGCGCCCAGTGGATCGAATCCATCGGCGGATTCGAACAATACGCGCGCGCGATCATCCCCCTCTTGGTCAGGGAGGCGCAAAGCACCGGCATCACCCAGGTCTATCAGAGCGTCGGCAATATGACCGACCTCTTCATCGATTTCAAGATCATCGGCGTGATTCCGGATAAACAGGGATTTCAGAAAAACACCATCAACGAACTGATCAATGCCATCGAATCGGTCAGGGGTCTGCACATCCAGAACATCAAACCCCCGAAACGTTTCGGAAAGACACATCTTTTCATCATGGATACGCGCGCGAGTCTGGCGGTTATCGATAATGTGGAAGCCGTCTACAGGCTGCTCCATGAAAAAATCCGGGAAAACCTCGGCGATTTCCGGGATTTCGACGAGGGCATGCGCACCATGGACGGGGTCAAATTCAAGTCCGTATACGCCCAGGTCAAACAAATGGACAAATCCCTGTTCCGTGAGATTTTTTACAGCATCGAGGATTTCCTGAGGGTCAGTGCACCCGTCAATGAGATAGCGGGGCATATCCGGCTCGTGTATGAGATCCTCACAAAGATGAAGGAAAACGGCGGCATTCTGGTACAGACAAGCAGCGTGGGGATCCTCGCGCCTTCCGGGAAATTCCGCTGTCAGGCCATGCTGATCGGGATTGCCTATCCCCATGACAGGGTGTCGCTCCGGGAAGTTCTCGCGGTGTTCGACGACTTTGATGTGACGATGAGCCGGCTGGAACGCGGGGGTATGGACATCCTGGTCTGCCGGGTGACCGATCACGACAGAACCCCGTCCGAGAGTCAGGTCCGGGAGCTGACGGACAGCCTGAAACACCTTGCCGGTTAAATGGTTTCCCTTTTAAGGCATCATCCGGATTTCAATCCCCGGCTGCCGGGTTTCACGGCCGGCGTTCCCAGCGCGCAGAGGGGGCAGGATTCGGGCGGGTAGACCGCCACCTCCAGCCTGAGGAGGGAATGATAGGGCACGTCGAACCGGACATTCCCGCCGCTGCGGTCCACGACCGCCCCGACCGCGATCACCTCCGCTCCGGCGTCTCTCATCGCGGCGATCACCTCCTTGACCGAGCCGCCGGTCGTGGTCACGTCCTCGATCACGAGGATCCGCTCTCCGGGCCGGACCTCGAATCCCCGGCGCAGCGTCATTTTTCCCTCCGCACGCTCCGTGAAAATCGAACGGACGCCCAAAAGCCGGGCCGTCTCCTGGCCCGCCACGATCCCGCCGACCGCCGGGGAAACCACCGTGTCGATCCGCTCACTCCGGAAATGATCCGCAAGGTGTCTGCACAGCGTTTCGGCGTGCCGGGGATACTGGAACACCTTCGCGCATTGAAAATAGGTGCCGCTGTGAAGCCCGCTTGTCAGGAGGAAGTGGCCTTCGAGCAGCGCACCGGTTTCCTTGAAAAGGGAGATGATTTTTTCTTTTGGAATGGACATGCTGGATCCTCACCGGTTTCGGATGGCGTTGATGGCGTCCCTGAGTTTGCGGGTTTCTTCGCGCGCCGCATCGGCGAAATCCTCGCCCCGGGAGGCATAGAGGATGCCGCGGCTCGAATTGATGACGGCCATCCCGCCCGAAGCGTCCGTGCCGGAACGGACGGCGCCCTCGAGATCGCCGCCCTGCGCGCCCACGCCCGGGATGAGGAAGGGGATCGCGGGGGCCGCCTCCCGGATGCCGGCCAGTTCTTCGGGATGGGTGGCGCCCGCCACCAGGCCGCAGTTGTCCTTCCCGTTCCAGTCCCGGATTTTTTCCGCCACGTGCAGATAGAGGGGGCGTCCCCCGGATTCCAGATACTGGAGGTCGCGCGATCCGGGATTGGAGGTCAGGCAGAGGATGAATGCGCCCCGCCGCGGATCTTCGAGGAAGGGGGAGACGGAATCGCCCCCGAGATACGGGCTGACCGTCACGGCGTCGAAGCCCAGTCCGAACAGGGCGTCCGCGTACCGGGCCGCGGTGGAGCCGATGTCCCCCCGTTTGGCGTCTCCGATCTTGAGGATGCCCTCCGGGATATACCGGACCGTGCGGCTCAGGATGTCCCATCCCTCGGCGCCGAGCGCCTCGTAGAAGGCCAGGTTGGGTTTGTACGCGGCTACCAGGCCGGCGGTCGCGTCGATGATCCGTTTGTTGAATGTGAATACGGGATCGGACTGCCGGGTCAAATGGGCGGGGATTTTCCCGGGGTCGGTGTCGAGGCCCACGCAGACCAGGGAGTTTTGCGCGTGTATCGTTTCACGGATGCGTTCGTTTAGCGATTTCATGGAATTCAACTTACGCGATCGGGAGAAAAGAAGCAACCTTTTTTTCGTGGGTTTTCGCGGGCAATCCCGGTATCGGGTAGTGTGTAACCTTTTTGTTTTTCGTGAGTTTCTTGGACAATCCCTTCACCCCTCATTTGTCATGCCAGAGATCTTCTGTCGGGCATCTTTTGCGCGGGCGGCCAGGGAATCGCAGGTTCTTTTTACACCTTTTTTCAAAAAAAGGCGCCCAAAAAATCGCGGCTGACGCAAAATCTCCTGAAAAGGCCGCCGGGGTGTAAAACCCCGCCCGACAACTTGTCTTTCCTGCGGAAGCAGGAATCTACGGGGCGGGAGGGAAGATTTTCTGTTCAAAAACTTTACCCTTCACGTGTTTCTTGTCACGCGTCACGTGTCACGCGTCACGGCTTTATTGGCTGGGAGGGAGTTGCACTCCCGACCTGGCCTGAACTTCCCCCATCACGCATCACGGCTTTCTGTTTCCTCCCCCCGCCGTGCATGACCTCCCGCGCTCACCCCCGGACGGGGATCCAAAGGGTCACGGTCGTCCCGCAGCCCGGCTCGCTCACGATCTCGATCGTCCCGCCGTGCAGCTTCGCAATCCGTTCGGCCGCGGTCAGCCCCAGCCCCGGCTTCCCGTTCCCGGTGGAAAAAAACGGCTCCGTGGCGCGTTCCAGGATCCCGGGCGGCATGCCGCGGCCGTCGTCTTCGACCTCCGCGATCAGGATTTTTCCTGAAGGATCCGGACGCGTCCGCACCGCGACCCGGCATCCCGGTCCGGACGCCTCGAGGGCGTTCAGGAACAACTTGAGGAAAAGCGATTCGACCTTCCCGGTGTCGAGATCCGCATTTGGAAGGCTGTCGGCCAGGTCCGCCTCGAGGATCACGCCCTTTTCCCGGAACATGGGGGCGGCCCGGCCGAGTGCCTGGCGGACCGGTGCGTTGAGGCCGGTCCGGATCAGCCGGGGCTCGGAGGAACGGAATGCCTCCTCGAGATCCTTCAGCATCCGTTCGAGATGCGCGACCTCCCGGAGCGAAACGTCGAGGATCCGGCGGTCCGCTTCGGTCGCGGCCGCGCGGGCCTGCAGCGTCGTGAGCCCCATTTTGATGGAGGAAAGCGGATTCCTGAATCCGTGGACGAGCGTCGAAACCAGTTGTTCCATCCCTGCCTGTTCATCCTGATCGCGATTCGAATCCCGGGAACGCATGCCGCACACCTCCTTGTCGACTCTTTTCCTGTCTGAAAAACGCGTGTTCTTCCTGTCTCCCGCCGGAATCACGGGACGACCCATCCGCATCCCGTTCAATCCGGATGCCGGGAGATTACGCGGAAAATATCCGGGGTAGCGCGGCGATCACCGTTTCGATGTCCCGTTCCTCCACATCCAGATGGGTCACCGCGCGGATGCCGCGGGGCGGAAGCGCCAGCACCAGAATCCCCTGTTCCCGGAGCCGCTCCACGATGCGTTCCGCGCTCCCGATCCCGGAGGCGACGGAAAAGAAGAGGATGTTGGTCTGGACGGATTCCAGGTCGACGTCCACCCCGTCGAAGGCGGAGAGGGCCCCGGCGAGTCGTCCGGCGCGCGCGTGATCCTCTCCGAGTCGGCGGAGGTGATGCTCCACCGCGTACAGCGCGGCCGCCGCGAGGATCCCCGCCTGGCGCATGCCCCCGCCGAAGATTTTCCGAAACCGCCGGGCGTCCCGGATGAACGCCCCGTCTCCCGCGATCAGGCTGCCGACCGGCGCGCCCAGGCCTTTGGAAAAACACACCGACACGGAATCGAAATATCCGGCATATTCGGCCAAGGGAATTCCCGTCGCGACATGCGCGTTCCACAGCCGCGCGCCGTCGAGATGCATGCGGAGTCCGGTGCGGTCCGCCAGCGCACGGATTTCCCGGATATTTTCGATCGGGCAGACCGTGCCTCCGGCGCGGTTGTGCGTGTTCTCGAGACAGATAAGCCGCGAAACAGGATGATGGACGTTTTGGGGACGAATCGCCGCCTCCACATCCGCCACGTCCATGACGCCGTGTTTCCCCGCGATCGGCCGCATCTGCACGCCCGAGAGGAAGGCGGGCGCCCCGGCCTCATACACATATACATGCGCGCCCGCCTCGCAGATCACCTCGTCGCCGGGGCGTGTGTGGGTCTTGACCGCGATCTGATTGGCCATCGTGCCTGAGGGGACGAAGAGTCCGGCTTCTTTGCCGAGCATCGCGGCCACGGTCTCCTGGAGCCGGTTCACCGTGGGATCGTCGCCGAGCACATCGTCGCCCACCTCGGCCTCGGCCATGGCCCGGCGCATCCCGGCCGTGGGGCGGGTGACCGTGTCGCTGCGTAAATCGATCATGGAAAACTTTCCTTCTCAAGGATTTTTAGAAAGGGTCATTCCGGGAATCGTATCCCATGAATGTAACAAAAACCGCCGGGACAGTCAACAAAGAGATTGAAATGCATGCCGCGCCGCGTTATATTGTTCCGACGATGCGGAAAGCGCTCGTCTTGCACGTGTCAAAGCCTGTCATTTTGAGGATGCGGTGGATGAACGAACCGGAACAAGTGTACGCCGCCACCCGCGGGGAATGGCGCGCCTGGCTCGAAAAAAATCAGGGCGTGGAAAAGATGATCCGGGAAGGTCGGATGACCGAAGCCGGTTTCGCCCGGGTCGAAGCGGCGAAGCGGTCCGGGGAATGGGAGAAGGATCGGTCCATCCCCGATGAAACCGGGATCCCGCCCGACCTCCGCGCGGCGCTGGAGAGGATTCCGCCGGCAAAGGAAAATTTCGAGGGATTCGCGCCGTCCTACCGGAAGCTCTACCTCCGCTGGGTGGCGGATGCGAAACGGGCAGAGACGCGGGAGAAGCGCATCCGCAAGGTGGTGGAACGCGCGGAGAAGAATCTGAAACCGGACATCAACATGTGACCCGGAAGACCCCGCCGTTCCGGGGGGCGATCCCCTGCGGGAAGGCAGAGATACACTGTCCGGGCGGGTTTGAGGACATAAGGGTTCCCTGTCTCGAATCAAAAATCCGGACCGGGTTGGATCGGCCCGGCAGGATTTGTGAAGGCAAAGCCGTCATGAAAAATCAGTCCCTGGGAAACGAATACACCGCACGGATCAACCGGGTGATCGATTACATCGAACAAAACCTGGATCGTCCGATGACGCTCGAAGAACTCGCCGGCGTGGCCAATTTTTCAAAATACCATTTTCACCGCATTTTCGCCGCGCAGATCGGAGAGACCCTGAATCAGTTCATTCAGCGCATCCGCATCGAGCGGGCCGCGGGGTTGCTCGTCAACAACCCCGACAAATCGATCATCGAGGTGGCGTTCGATTGCGGTTTTTCAGGGTACGCGCCTTTCGCCCGGGCATTCAGGGACACGTTCGGCATGAGCGCCAGCCGGTGGCGTTCGTGCGGGCATCTTGAAAGCAAGATCGGTCAAACAGACCGCAAGGATTGCCAACCGGTCGGCAATCCGGGAAAAGCTTTTCAGGTCTGTCTCCTCTATCTTGGATCCATCACACAACCCCCAAGATGGAGGATCGAAATGAAGGAAAAAAACCGTTTCCACTGCGAAGTCACGGTTCGGGATTGTCCCGAAATGACCGCCGCGTACGTGCGGCATGTCGGCTCCTACGCCGGAAACGAGGCGCTGTTCAAGGGACTCTTCGACAAACTGCTGCGCTGGGCGGGACCGCGGAATCTTCTCCGTTTCCCGGAAACCAAGTCGTTCATCATTTATCACGACAATCCCGAAATCACGGAGGAAGAGAAGCTTCGGATCAGCGTCTGCATCACCGTTCCCGAAGACACGCAAGTGGGCGGAGAGATCGGAAAGATGACCATCCCGGCCGGGAAATACGGCATCGGACATTTCGAGCTGAGCGCGGATGAATTCGGCGAGGCGTGGAATGCGCTGTATGCGGGATGGTTGCCGGAGAGCGGGTATCAGCCGGACGACCGCCCCTGTTTCGAACTGTGTCTGAACGATCCCAAGGAGCATCCCGAACACAAAACACATCGTGGACATCTACGTGCCGGTGAAGCCGCTCTGAAGTCGCGTTTGACAGGAAAGGGTCCACTTCCCGGGACTCCGGATGTGGAACCCGGGGGAGCGGGGGCTGTATCCAAAGTCATGTTGTCATGCCGGCTCTCTTTTTCTCGATGTAAACGAGAATCTTTCGGCCGGTATCTTTTTTGAGGCCAAGAAGATCCCCGTCCGCCTTGGCGGACGGGGATGACAAAACGGGTGAAATTGGACTTTGGATACAGCCCCTTGTGGCGGATTCTATTTCAAGTCCTCAACAAATTTCCGGATCGCCTCTTCCGAGATTTTGGACACGCTCTCGGTCATGCCCGACACCTTCTTCACGATCGTCCTGGCAATGAAGTTCATCCTCTCGAAATCGAATTCGCCGCCGAAGATGCCTTGGGCCTTCGCGTGCTTCCGGAGCGGTTCGGGAAAATTCTCATCGAACTGCTTCTGCGCCTGTTCTTCTTCCATGCAGCAGAGGAAAAGGCCGAGCTTCTTCTCGAGGAGCGTCTCCCGGTGCGCGGCGCAGAATCTCTTGATCCCGCCCTGAATCCGGCCCGCGTGGATCGATCCGCCGATGATCACCGCGTCATACTGTTGCGGATCCGCCTTTTTCGTCTCCTTCAGGTTGACGACATCCGCCCCGCCCGGCAGAACGGCCTGTAATTTCGCGGCGCACTTTTCGGTGCATCCGTGCATGGATTGATAGACGATCATTGTTTTCATGCGTTACTCCTTCGGGGATGGGTCGGACGAACAGGCTTTTTCGACGGCGTCCTGGACGGCGTTCATGATCACCCGGCTGCTGTTCGTCGCGCCGGTCACCGCCTCCACGTTCGTGGATTGCGCCTGCACGATCCGTCCGGGAATGACCGGTTCGGCCTTCCTGCCCTTCCAGGCGTCATGGCTGAGGATTTCGACGCGGGTAATCCGCCTGTCTTCGACGGTCACGCGCACCGCGGCCTTGTTCGGTCCGGATCCGGCGGTTCCTTCAAACACCCCGTCCGTGAGCCGTCCGGACTGGACCGGCCCGCCGAGGATCTCCGCCTCCTTGCATCCGGAGAGGAGGATCGTCCCGGCGGCCAGGAGCGGAAGGATCCGGAAAAGCGATGGACGGGATGGAATGTTCCTGGGTCGCGGCATTTCGAACTCCCTTGAAATGGGATGGTTTTGTGAGTAAACGGAAACTCCGGGAAAAAGTTACACGTCCGGTCCGGTCTCGTCCCCCGGATGCCGGGTGAGGCGGCTGACGAGGAGGATCGAAAGGGCGGACAGGAAAAACGCGGGGATCAGTTCATAGATGCCGGTCGGGGTTTTCAGCCAGAGCCGCCAGACGAGGGTGACGGCCGTGCCCGTGATCATGCCCGCGAACACGCCCAGGCGCGTCGTCCCTTTCCAGTAGAGGGAAAAGATCACGGCCGTGCCGATCGAGGCGCCCAGCCCGCCCCAGGCGAAGAGCACCAGCCAGAAGATGATGTCCTTGGCGAAACAGGCGAGGATCATGGACAGGAGTCCCGACATCAGCACCACCCGCCGGCTCAGCCGGAGCCGGTCGGGTTCCGGGATCCCGGCCCCTTTCTTCCAGATTTTCTCGTACACGTCCCGCACGAAGGTGGACGCCACGACCAGCAGCTGCGAATCCGCCGTGGACAGGATCGCCGCGAAAATCCCGCCGGCCAAAAGGCCGAAGAGGACCGGGCCGAAATACGCGGAAGAGAGGACCAGATAGACCATCTCCGGATCCCCGCCCGGCAGGTCACGGACATCCGGGATCGACGCCCGTCCGAGCAGCCCGATCATCACCGCGCCCAGCCCCATCAGGACGTTCCAGAGCGTGCCGATCGCGGCCGAATGGGTCAGCCGCCTGGGGTCATCGATCGCCATGTAGCGCACGAGGATATGCGGCTGGCCGGGCGAGCCGAGCCCGATGCCGAGGAAGCCGATCAGCGCGCCCGCTCCGAGTGAGAACGGATCGATCATCCTGGGGTCGAGGGCGGAGAGCGTGCCGGCAAGCGCGCCCGGCCCGCCGATCCGGATCAGTCCGACGGCCGGAAAGATCAGGAGCCCGAACACCATGATCCCCGCACGGATCACGTCGTTGTAGGCCACGGCGATGAATCCGCCGAGGACCATGTAGATCAGGATGAGGAGGACGGACAGGGCCAGCGCGAACGGGAAGCCGATGTCGAAAGCCGTTCCCAGCGACCGGGCGCCCGCATTGAGCTGGGCCGCCACATAGGCCGTGATGAAAATGCCGATAATCGCCGCACCGGTGATGCGGATGAGGTGACGGGAATCCCGGAACCGGGACTCGAAATAATCCAGCAGGGTCAGCGAATTCAGCCTTTCGGTCTCTTCGCGCAGCCTCCTCCCCACGGTCACGAACAGGATCATCTCGGCCAGCGTGTATCCGGCCACCGCCCAGACCGCGCCCGCGCCGAGGGTATAGGCCATGCCGCTGACCCCGAGCACGAGCCAGGAAGACCGCCCCGAGGAAACCGCGGAAAGGGCGACCACGACCCGGTTCATCGCCCGGCCGCCGATGAAAAAATCGGACTGGTTCTTCGTGCGCCGCATCGTCAGGAATCCGACAAGTATGGGAAGAATCAGGGTGAGCCCGAAAATCAAAAGGGCGAGCGGATGGGACAGCGCATCGAAACCCGTCACGGATGGATCCTTCTTCTGGGAATGTTCCTGGATGATCCCCGTCTCATGCGCGATACCCCGGGACGGAAAAAAGGAGGCCTCCCGCCGGGAAAGGCCTCCTTCAGGATCACGATTTCAAACCCGGGGAACTGTGTCGGGCGCAGTCTCCATCCCGGCGGAAAAGACCGGTCGTGTGCGCCCGGTTTCGACCTCCCCGCCCCGCCTGAGGCGGGCCTCCCCTCCCTGGCAAGGAGGGGCAAAAAACATCCGGTCTCTTTTTTTGTCCCCCTTGACCCAGGGGGATCGTCCGCCTCGTGCGGACGTGGGGGTTATCTCTCGGATTTCAACGAGAGAGCACCATCTTCCTGTTCAGGTGGATGCTCTCCCCGGCCTTCGTCCATGTCAGGCGTGCGATGTACACCCCCGATGCGGCCGGGGCGCCTGAGGCCATGCGTCCGTCCCAATACACCTGATAGGCGCCCGGGCCCTGCGGCCCGTCGAACAAGGTCGCGACCTCCCGTCCGAGGATATCGTAGACGCGCAGGGTGACCCGTCCCCCGGATTTCAGGACATAGGCGATCCGGGTGTCGGGATTGAAGGGATTGGGATAGTTCTGGCCGAGCGTGAATCCGGAGGGTCCGGGCGTCGCCTCCCCGTCCACGGCCGTGGGCGGCGCCGGGGGCGCTCCCTGATACAGGTTGGCCACGATATCGACGTTGGCGCTTGTGTCCGTCTCCGTGTATTCATACGCCACGAGATAGGCGTCCGCATGGACGCCGAACGCCACGGCCGGGTAACTCCGGTTGCCCTCGTTGGCGTCCGTGAAGGCGATGGGCGTGTTGAGGGGCGATCCGGTCCAGGAACCGTCGTGATCGACCCAGACGAGGGAGGAGTCCGCGGGATTGAGATAGGCGCGCTGGCCGTAGATGTCGGCCGCCGGGATGTGGGGGCCCCATTCCCCGTTCCATCGCGTGGCACGCCAGTCGTTCCACAAAACCAGGAATGACCCGTCATTGGCGCTGTAGGAAACATTGTTCCAGCTCTGTTCGAAGGGGTCCTCACTGACCCGGTAGTTCGGCCAGGTGATCCAGGCCATGGGATCCGCGGGCCAGTTCCCGTCCCGGTCCAGCAGCACCGCGGTGAACAGGCTGTCCGGGCCGCGCGCGGATTTGAAGCCGAGCCGATAGGCCGTCGAATCCGGGAAATAGGCGACACGCTGCGAATAAATGTCCTGGTCCATGCCGGAACGCGATTCCGTCCATACCACGAGGAATTCGGGAATGGGATACCGGTCCGCGGAGGCCTTGGCGGCGATACTTTCGAGGGGAGCGTCGTCGTTGCTCTCGACGTGCGGGCTGCCCTGAAAATAAGACAGCATGCCCCATAAATCCTGTCCGTCCCACCCGATCGGGAATTCGGGCATGAACGGCGGCTTGATGGGTCCCATCGGTTTGCCCAATGCCGCGGGAATTTCTTCTCCCCAGGTGTTCAAACGGACCCCTTTCTTGCCGTCGATTCGGACCCCCCAGATCCGGCCGCCGCCGTAACTCGCCCATTCGGAACGGGAGAAGACGACCAGCCATTCGTTCAGCCTCTTCCCGGCCGTGCCGCAAAAGGCGACGTCGCAATACCGCTCGTCATAGTGGGCGTTGAATGCGACCGGGATGTCTCCCGGATCCATCAACGCCCCCGTGGCGGCCACCCGCTGGCCGTACACATCCGTATTCACCTGAAATCCCCAGTCGCTGCGCTGCGCGTTACGAAAATCCACCCACACGACGAGATAGGTGTCTTCGAGATCGTTATAGGCGATTCTGGGCGTATTCTGACTGCTGTCATGTTTGCTGACTGCGAAGCTCAGGTCGGGTTCGGATTCCGGCGAGACCCGTTTTTCCCCCGCCGGGGAGAGGCGGACGCCGTATATGTCCCATTTTTCGTTCCGGTCGTCCTGCCAGACCACCAGCCATTCATTCCTGCGGGTGTTGTATGCCGCCTGGGGATAGAATTCCCGGTGTGTACCGGAGGCGATGGGGAAGGCCGGGCCTTCCGGGGATCCGTCGTTCCGGAGAAGCCGGCCGTGCACATCATCGGCCTCGGTCTGCCACACCACGAGAAAGGTGCCGAGCGCCGGGTTATAGGCCGTCGCCGGACGGCGTTCTTTATCGGGATTCGCGGTCACGACAAGGGCCTCGACCTCATCCGCGCGGGCACGCCGGTCGAAACAGGCGATCCCCAGGGTGTTGCCGTGTCCTTCGAGGACAAAGGACCGGGCCGGGTCGGATTCGACGATCTCCCCGTCACCGGATTTCAGGATCACGTACTTGTACGTGTATGCCGTGCCCACGCTGCTTCCCGGAAAATCGCGGACGGCGCCGTAGATCCCGGGGGTGTCGGTCTCTTCCATCGCGAGCCCGTCCGTAGCCCAGTCGTTGAAATCGCCACGCACCACGACGCGGTCTCCCGCCCCGGGATTGAAATTCCCCAGTTGCTGCTGGATTTTCATGTTCACCGCGAAGGCCACCGGGTTGTGCCTCGGCCGTTTCGCGCCCGCGGTGTAGGAGAGCACGGTTCTTCCGTCCACGCTCTTCAATTCGAGGAGGGTGTCTCCGTGGACGGAAAAATGGATTTTGCTTCCGGTCGCCCCTTCGGGATATCCCCAGCCGAGCGCGACCTGGGCCGCCTTATCCCATAACTCTTGGGAGCAGATCATGTAATAATCATAAATCTTTTCCCCGCCCGAATAGGATGAAGAACCTCCGCTCAGGATAATCTCTTGAGGCATCAGGGTCAACAGGGTGTCCCCGGAAGCCGAATATTCATACCGGGTATTCGAGGTTCCGTTGTACCGTCCGCTCTGGAAAGTGGCCTGATAGTATTCCGCGTCGACGATCTCGAACGTGGCGTCGAAATCGGTAAACGCGGAATCGGCATGCTCCGCCTGGATGCAATGCCAGGTCCCCGGGGGGATTTGCGCCCCGAGCCCCATCACCGCGAGCGCGGCCAGTATCAGTCCGATCCTGAAAAAACGGTACCCCCTGATGGATGAATACGTTTTCATCTCCCCTCCCATGCTGGTGAGCGTGAAGAAAAAAAGCCGTGATTATGGATCTGAAAAGAATGACAAAAGAAATATGATACATTTCCCTGAATTTGTCAATAAAAAAATCCGCCCGTTCCGTTTCTCCCTCGGCCGGATTGTTCCGGAGAAAACCACACGAGGGAAAATATCTTGATAAAGAAGGATTCCTTTTGTATTTTTCAGGACAATTTTTTTGTATAAAATAATGGTTTCTCGAACAAAAATAATTTCGGAGCATGCGATGCCCATACCGGGATTAACGATTATCGGCGAATCGATCAACGATTCCGTGCCTTCGACACACGAACTGTTTGAAGCGGGGAAAATCGACGAGATCCTCGATCTGGCCCGGTCTCAGGATGAGAAAGGCGCCGCCTATATCGACGTCAATGTCGGCCGGCGACCTCCGGGATTCATGGCCGACCTCGTCCGGAAGATCCAGCAGGTCACCGCGAAACCCCTGTCTATCGACACGCCCGATCCGGAGATCGCGGCTGCCGGGCTGGAGGCTTACGATCCCGGGCGGGCGGACGGCAAAAGGCCCATCCTGAACTCGATCGCCTGGACGCGGGTCGCCATGTTCGATCTGTACAGGATCCGGCCTTTCATCCCGATCCTGCTCGTCACGGAGCGGATCGATGCCGGCGGTGAAGCACGGATGAACCACACCGCGGAGGAAACGTACCGGACGGCGCGGGATTTCGTAAGGATCGCGGCGGAACGCATAGATGGATTCACGGCGGACGCCTGCATACTCGACCCCGGCATCATGCCCATCGGCAGCGATCTGGACGGGAACTTCAGGCGGCTGATGGAATCCCTGCGGCTGATCCATGGCGATCCGGAACTGAACGGCGTGAGCCTGTCGGTCGGACTCAGCAACTTCACCGTCATGCTCCCTTCCAAATGCGCGGACGGCTCGCCGGTCCGCGGACCGCTCGAGAGCGCCTTCCTGACGCTGGCCATGCCGCTCGGCCTCAACACAGTCATCGGCTCGGTCAGGCGGAATTACCGGATCCTGCCCGTAGACCATCCAGCCCTGCGCTGCCTGAGGGACATTCTCGCGCTCGAGGGATACGATGTGGTGATGCGGGTGATGTCCTTCTACTCCTGATCCGCGCGAGAGTACCGGTGAAGTCCCGCCGGCCCCTTTTTTCGTCCGCCCGGGACGAGGCCCTCCTGTCACAGGGCAGGGAAAACGGGATCGCCGAACGCATGCAAAAAAGGAATATACGCCATGCCCGAAAATTTGGTGGAAGATTTTATAACCCGGCGGAAGAAGCGGATTTCTCCCGGAGAGAGACGCCTGTCCCGCTTCCTCCTCTTTTGCGAGGATGTCGTCAAGGTGCCCCTGTTCGGATGCCAACGTTGCGGGGAATGCATCCTGTCCTCCACCGCCCTGGTCTGCTGCCAGCGATGCCCCAAACGGCTGCGCAACGGCCCGTGCGGCGGCACGCGGGACAACGGCCGGTGCGAAGTCTATCCGGAACGGAACTGCGTCTGGTTTCTGATTCACAAACGATCCCGGATGATGCGCCGTGTATCCGCACTCCGGGCCATCCAGAAAATACACAACTGGGAGCTGGAGGGCACATCCGCCTGGCTGAATGTATTCACCAGACGGATCGAACCCCCGGTCCTCTTCCTCCGCAAATCCAAAAAGGAAAGCGGCGTCCGTTCATGACCTTCCGAGAAAAACTCGATTCGAACCGCTTCGTCGTCTGCGGAGAAATGGGACCGCCCCAGAGTCCGAACGGCGACGTGATCCGCAAGAAATCCGCCCATTTCCGGGGCTGTGTGGACGCGGTCAACATCACGGACAATCAGACCGCGATCGTGAGGATGTCGAGCATCGCTTCCGCAAAAATTTTGCTGGACGAGGGCGTGGAACCGATCATCCAGATGACCTGCCGCGACCG
>DSAP01000108.1 GCA_011046415.1 bacterium
CGAATCCGTGCGCACGGATTCGGTCTCCCACAGCACCTTGTCGAATCCCGTGAATCCGCCGTGCAGGTGGTTGGGTCCGTCGTTGAGGGGCAGGGACCAGGCCGTTCCGTCCAGTGTGAAGCGGCCCCCGGCGATCCGGTTGGCGTAACGTCCCGCGATGCACCCGAAATAGGGGTTGTTTTCCAGATACGCATCCAGGTTGTCGTATCCGAGCGTCACATCCGTTTTGTTGCCGTCGCGGTCCGGCGCGACGATGCGGGTGATGATGCCCCCGTAATTCGTGATTTGAACGGTCATCTCCCCGTTCGACAGGGTGAACAGGCTGACCGGGCGGCCATCCGGCATCTCGCCGAACGGCCGTTCTTTCAGGGTGAGTTTGCGGTCCGGTTTCAGGGCGCATCCGGCGATGAGCGTGATGCCGATCAAAAAAACCGTCAGTCGTTTCATACATCCTCCTGGGATTCGGGTTTTATAACAGAAAACGATCCATCCAAAGATTTCCATCCTGCGAATAAATATAAAATTCTCCGTCCGATGAAAAGGCGATATACTTCTCATGACTCTCCTCAGACCGGCTCCGGTCACCGGGAGCCGATTCCCGATCTTTTGCCCCGTTGGATCACGCCCGCAAACGGAAAGCGACTGCCGGATCCCTTTTTCCGGTCCTGAACGAATCGGCTGAATCCGGCTTGTTTCTTTCACCCCGTTTTCGTCCGGACGGATCCCGAAACATGAGACAAAGGTTTCCTCAGGCGCTCCGGATGGAATGCAGGATGTTGCGGAATCTCGTGCCGCTGATCGGATGCTCGGCGATCGGCCTCCCGTCATAGAGGATGCAGAACGTGCCGAAGGCGCACGGGCTGTTTTGGGCCTCTTCGGCGCTTTTCAGGGAGACGACCCTGGGCCGCAGACCGAATTCCTTTTCCGCGGTTTCGCAGATTTCCTTCACATTCTTGACGGTGTAGGGACATTGATCCGACCGGATGATCGTCAGGCCGCGGCCGAAAGCCTTCCGTCTTTCATCCCAATCTCCCCTGAACCGGGGAGCCGGTGCGGAGTTCGTGAGCCGGCACACGAGCAGTTCGAAATCCGGCGCCGCCGTGTCGGCCGTTTCGAAACCGTTTTGGATGAAGAGTTCCCTGCCCGCCATGAAGGATCCTTTCCGTGTCACGACGGAGACACCGGAAAACCCCGCCTCCCGGGCGTCTTTCAGACATTCGTCCAGCAGTCTGGATCCGTAACCCTTCCCCTTGTAGGCTTTCCTGAAGCCGACGAAAATGCAATGGATAAACAGGTGTCCGTCCGCCGCGACAGGCCTCCAGGCCTGCGCGCCGGGGATGTACTCGATCATGCCCTGTGCGCCATCCCGTTCCGAAACCAGCATCTTGATCTTCATGCCTTCTGCAAACCGCTGCTTCATCCAGGCGATTTTCTCCGTATATCCTTCCCTCCGGATATCTTTATATCCGCAGATCCCGTAATTCAGCATGTTTCCTTCGTTCAGATCGACGATCGAAACGCCGTCCACCGAGAACCCTCCTTATTTATCCGTCCGGAACAATTTTGGCCGGACGAATTGAATACCGCATATCAGATGGACCGGCCTCCGAAAGTGAATCCTTCTCCTTTGCGCCGGCCCCCGGCGGAAGGCGCATGGGCGAGAATCCGGTCCGCAAGCCGGGAGAAAGGCAGGCTTTGAAGCAGCACAATGCCCGTTCCCCGCAGCGTCGCCAGGAACACGCCCTCCCCCCCGAAAAACATGGATTTGAGTCCCCCGACGAACTGGATGTCGTAATCGATGCCGGGGGTGAAGGCCACGATACAGCCCGTGTCCACACGGAGGGTCTGCCCCCGGATTTCCTTTCGGACCACGGTGCCTCCCGCCTGCACGAAGACCATGCCGTCGCCGCGCAGGCGCTGCAGGATGAAACCTTCGCCTCCGAAGAATCCGGCGCCGAGGCGTTTGGCGAAGGCGATGCCGATTTCCGTACCCAGCGCCGCGCAGAGAAACGCGTCTTTCTGGCAGAGGAGTTCGCCGCCGATTTCGTCCAGGTCGACGGGAATGATTTTCCCCGGATAGGGTGCCGCGAACGCCACCCGCTTCTTGTCCGGATGCAGATTTTTGAAATGGGTCAGGAAAAGCGATTCACCGGACAGGATCCGTTTGCCCGCGGAGAGCAGTTTCCCCAGCGCTTTTTGGGACGGGCTGGATCCATCGCCCATTTTGGTCTCGAAGGTGATGCCGTCTTCCATATAGTTCATGGCGCCGGCCTCGGCGATGACGGTCTCGTGGCGGTCGAGTTCGATTTCGACAATCTGCATGTCGTCGCCGAGTATCGTGTAGTCGATTTCATGGCATTGCATGCGTCCCGGTTCTCCAGAGATGATTATCGTCAATATGTGAATAATTCAGGCGATTTTGACAGATCAATGTCGTCATTTTTGATCTTCCTGATTTGACCTCAATATAGACATCAATGGGGTCAATATCAAGGTGTTTGATGGGTCACAGACGGGCCTCAGACTCTGAACAACGTTCACGGGCCGTCCCATCCCGGAAACCGCCCACAGAAAACACGAAAGGAAATCAGAACCGCAGAGAAGGAAACAAACAAAATTAAAAGTTTAAAATGACAGAGTCCCAACGCCCGCTAAATTCCGGCCTTAAGAACGCCGGGAAGACAAGTGGGGCGGGATTGGATTCCGGGGACGGGGTGCAATGAGGCGGCATATCAAATGTCGTCCTGTGGAAATTAACGTTATCCGAGTGAGTTTCGGGCGTACCCTGTACGGCAGATTTTTGTGTCAGCCGCAGTTTTTGGGGCACCTTTTCCTGAAATAAGGCGCATAAGAACTTGCGATTTCATGGATTCCCGATTCCCCCTCGCCCGACCCATGGATTCCCGGCAGAAGATTTCGGGTAAGACGGAGCCTGCGGGGTGCCCGTAACGGTGGGCGGGATGGGGACGCTGCAGGCACTCTGCCCGGCGTTATCCAAATCCGGTTCGAATGCCAATTGACTTTAATCCTTTTTTTGATTATAATTAAAACCGTACATTTTTTTAACCAGTTGAGTCGACTTTTATGAAAGTGTTGGAACATCATTTTCCTTTTCTTCCCGAACGGTTGATCCGTCTCGGTGACCTGGCCTACAATCTCTGGTTCAGTTGGCATTCCAAAGCCGTGGATCTGTTTAAGGAAATGGACCAGCCGCTCTGGGAACGGACCGGCCGCAACCCGGTACGGATGCTGCATGAAGTCGATGCGGGCCGGATCGAAGAGCTGGCCGGGGAAAAAGCCTATGTCCGGAAGTACGACGCCGTGATCCGGGCGATGGATCATTACCTGACTGACAAGAAGACCTGGTTCAATATCCGGCATGAGGCGTTTCCCGGTCCCGTCGCCTATTTCAGCATGGAATTCGGCGTGCATGAATCACTGCCCATCTATTCCGGCGGTCTCGGAATATTGGCCGGCGACCACCTGAAATCCGCCTCTGATCTGGGAATCCCGCTCGTCGGCGTCGGCCTGCTTTACCGGGAGTCCTACTTCACCCAGCAGATCTCACTCAGCGGCCATCAACAGTCCCATTATGTCTACAATAATTTCTCCAATCTGCCCGTACGCGCCGTCATGGGCAAAAACGGAGATCAGCTCACGATTCACGTGGTCACGGACGGGAAGCAGATCGCCGCCAAACTCTGGCAGGCACAAATCGGCCGCGTCCCGCTTTATCTGCTCGACACCGATCTCCCGGAAAATTCAAACGGCGACCGCAAAATCACAGAAAGACTCTACGTGGGTGATCGTGACATGCGCCTGCTACAGGAGATACTCCTCGGCATCGGCGGCGTGCGTGCACTGGATGCGATCGGGATCGCGCCTTCGGTCTGGCATATGAATGAAGGTCATTGCAGTTTCCTCATCGTCGAACGCATACGCCGGCTGGTTGAGTCGGGCATGCCCTTCGACCAGGCGGTAGAGGAGATCCGGAAAACGACCGTGTTCACGACCCATACGCCCATACCCGCAGGCAACGAGATGTTCGAAACCGCGCGCATCGAATCCGCTTTCAGGCCCTGCTGGGAAAAACTGGGAATCGACCGCGACCGGTTCATGCGTCTCGGGCAATCCCGGAAGGATCCCGATCCCCATGCATTCAATATGACTATCCTGGCGCTTTACCACTCCCGAGAAGCCAATGCCGTCAGCCGGCTTCACGGCACCGTCTCGCGGCATATGTGGCAGCATGTCTTTCCGGATCGTTCCGCTGAAGAAGTGCCGATCAGGGCCATTACCAACGGTGTGCATACGCGCACCTGGATGGCCGGTCCCATGAAAGATCTGCTCGACCGGTATCTGGGTCCGGACTGGCGGCATCAGATCACGGAAACCGCCATTTGGGAAAAAGTCGGGCGCATCCCGGATAAAGTCCTGTGGGAGACACATCAGACTTTAAAGAAAGCCCTTTTAGAGGAAGTCCGGTGCCGTCTCGTCAGGGAGCGGGACCGGAACGGGGAATCCGGTGACGCGCTCAGGGAAGCAGAAGCCATCCTGAATCCTGAATTTCTGACCCTCGGTTTCGCCCGCCGTTTCGCTCAGTACAAACGGGGCGCGATGCTCTTCCGGGATCGTGAACGGTTGAAACACCTGCTCACTGGTTCGGATCGGCCGGTCCAGATTTTGTTCGCCGGCAAGGCCCATCCGGCCGACCAGCCGGGAAAGGCGTTGATCCGGGAGATCTATCAGGAGAGTCGCAACCCCGAATTTCAGAACCGCATCGTGTTCGTGGAGAATTATGACATCACCCTGGCCCGCCATCTGGTCAGCGGCGTGGATGTCTGGCTCAACACCCCCCGCCGGCCTCTCGAAGCCAGCGGCACCAGCGGTATGAAGGTCGCGGCGAACGGCGGCATCAATCTGAGCGTACTCGACGGCTGGTGGCGCGAGGCCTATCAGGAAGACAACGGCTGGGCGATCGGCGAAGACCGGGACTATTACAATGAATGGGAACAGGACGAGACCGACAGCCAGTCTCTATACAACCTGCTGGAACACGCCGTGATCCCGCTCTATTACACGCGCAACGGCGAGGGCATCCCAGAAGGATGGGTGAAACGCATGAAGGCCTCGATGACGGCCGTGATTCCCGTGTTCAACACCCACCGTATGCTGATGGAATATGTCGAAAGCATGTACCTGCCGAAACCGTCCGGGAAATGAGATTCCGTCCGTGATCCCGAATCAGGAGCGACAGGATTCTCGGGGCGATTTCTTGTTTTTTTTGCCAGTATGTGTTATCTTCCTTTTGTTCTTTCATGGTTAACAGCATGCGCACTTTGCGCTGCGTCCTGTGAGTCGCAATCGCCGGTGTCCTGACGGCGTCGGAGCGGATCGTCAATTGAAAAATTCCGGTAAATCAGAATCCTTCACCCTTCTCCATCGACAGGATCTGGACAAAGACGCATGGGGACGGTTTGTCGCGGCGAATCCCCACGGCACTGTGTTTCATACCCCCGAGTGCTACGAGGTTTTTCTCGGGACGAAGGGATACATGCCCTACGCCTGCGCCGCATGCGACCGGCAGGGCGAGATCCAGGCGTTGATCACGCCTGTGGTGGTTTCGCTGTATGACGGGATCCTGAAACCGCTGTCATCACGCGCCCTGCATTTCGGCGGCCCACTCTTTTCGGACGACCCGGAAGGGATCGCGGCCCTTCGGTTCCTGTTAAACCATTACACGAATGCGGTCCGGAAGTATGCCATCTTTACAGAATTCAGGAATCTGACCGATGTCTCAGGAATCATGACGACGCTCGATCAATTGGGATTCGTGTTCGAACCGCATGTCAATTACTGGCAGGAATTGGATCGATCTTTGGATGCCATCTGGAAACAGATGAAACCATCGGCCAGGACATCCATCCGCAAGGCGAGAAAAGAGGGCCTGAAGATCCTGCCGGTCGACGACCGTGCCGGAATCTCCGCATGGTACAAACTGCTTGACGATACCTACCGTCGCAAGGCCTTGCCGCTTGCGGATATTTCCCTGTTTGAAAGGACGTTCGACATCCTGGTTCCGGCCGGTATGGCGAAATTCTATACCGGTGTCGTGAAAGACCGGATCGTCGGATCGTTTCTGATTCTTCTTTACAAGAAAATCATTTATATCTGGTACACCGCGGACGAGACCAGTATGCGATACACGCGTCCCACCGACGGATTCATGGGATTTCTCCTCCGGTGGGGACTTGAAAACGGGTATCATCACATCGACTGGGGATGGGCGGGGAAGAAAGATGAACCCTACGGGGTTCGTGAATTCAAGTCCAAGTACGGCGGCCGTGAAATCTGTTACGGCCGGCATGTTTTTGTCCACAAACCTGTGATTCTGGCTGCGAGCCGGATTGCGTATCAGGGGCTGCGCCTGCTTCGCAGGATCATCCCGGGCTCATAGATTTCCACAATTTCATCCCGTTATCGGCTTTATATCAATCTGAAAACAGGCCGCCGTTTTATTGGCAAAATATTTGCTTGCGATATTTCGAAAATACATGGTGATGAATCGTTCATCGATTGCAATCCGATGGAATGATGTTCCTGCGGGCCATTCACCGTCCGGAAAATTTATCGAAAGGGCGTGTTTTGATGAAATGGATCATTGCAAAAGAGAAGGACTCTCCTTCCGGAAAATGATTCGAGAAAGGATGATATGCGCATACCGGCCGTCCGGATCCTCAAGATCCACAGGATTTCAATCCTGCGCGTGAGCGCGTTCGCTCTCTTTGCGGTCTTCGGCATCACCGGCTATTTCAAGCTGGAAGAGGGGGTCATCCTTCAGGATCCCGCGCTTCTTTCTGTCGCGAGGCGAGACATGCTGGGGGCCATCCTGGGTTACGGTCTGTTGCTCGCCGGGTTACAGTGGCTATCCAACCGGATCGCGTTACGGCCGACAAAGCGTGTGCTCGATGCCGGCAAGAAGATCGCCTCCGAGGGAATCGGCGTCTTGTCCAATGCGATCGGAGAATTGTCGCAGGGAGACATGACGAAAGAGATTCGCCCGGAAAGAGAGACCCTTCCGGATTCAGGCCAGCCTGCCTTGAATCAAATCATCGATATTTTCAATGCGATGCAGAAAAATCTCGGAGATGCCTATCAGGCCTTCAACAACATCACGGGGATTCCCTGTAAACGTCTCTTCTATGTGGGTTCGGATCCCTTCCTGGAAGGCCGGCGCTGCGGCGAGATGATGGGCAGATGCCTCAAGGGCGGGGGCCGGATCATCGTGACGGCGGAGTCGTTCGGCAATATCAATCTGGATCTGAGGAGACGGGGCTTTTTGAGCACGATCCGTGAAAAATATTCCGACGTTGAAGTCATCGCCACACTCGACGCGACCGCGGCGCAAGGGATCGCTTATGAGGTGGGGCGTGAGGCACTCAAAAAGCATCCGGATGTCACGGGAATCTATGTGGCCAGCGGGTCTTCCGCCGCCCAGTTCGCCAAAGCGGTCGTGGATGCAGGCCGATCGGGCCAGATCAAGATCGTCTGTCATGATTTAGTCGATGAAACCATGCGATACATCCAAGACGGTGTCATCACTGCGACACTCAGCCAGAATTCTCCCGCACAGGGCCACGATCCCGTCGTTCATATGTATAATCATCTCTCCGCGGGATGGAACCCGGTCATCCCGTTTTTACTAACCGAAATGGAAGAGGTCCATGCGGATAATGTAAATTCATTTTGGCGGGAAGGCCAGGGCATCCAGATCTCGAAAGAGGCCAGGGATAAACTGGCCAAACCGATCCGAAGAACGGCAGACAAACCCCTGCGAATCGCTTTCCTCGGGCGGGATGACACGGCGTTCTGGCAGTCCATAAACAGAGGCGTCGAAGAGGCCCGGAATACTTTGAGGGGACTTCCCGTCACCGTAGACGGGATCGTTCCGCCGAAGGTCCGGGAAGTTCACCGGATCACGGCGGACATTTACGGGCCGGCCATCGAGAAAGTCGTTTCCGATCAATATGACGGTCTGATCACCATGGCCAGCGATCAGGGATTCATTCCCTACATCAATCAAGCGGTGGATGCCGGAATCCCGGTCGGATTGTATAACAGTGATCCGACGAGTCTGCGCGGACTGATTGTCACGATCTCCTCGCAGGCGGTACATCTGCTGGGGGTCAGCGAGAATCTGGCCTCGAGCACCGCACAGACCAGCGAAGCCACGGTGCAGATCCAGAATGCCATGGATCATGTCGCGCGAAGCGCACGGTCCCAGAATGACGATGTCTCGAAAACCGCAGAAGTCCTCGAAAAATTGCTCACGAATATCGTACGGGTCCGGAAGGACACAGAGCAAAGCGCAAGGGAGGCCGAGATCACCATCGGCTCGGTCGTGACCGGCACCGAGGCGATGAACCGGACCCTGAAGACTATGAAATCCATCGAGAAATCGGTGTCCGGAACCTGGGGCATTGTGGAAGAACTGGGCAAACACTCCGAGCGGATCGATGCGGTCGTCGATTTGATCGACGATATCGCCTCCCGGGTCAACGTGCTGGCATTGAATGCGGCGATCGAGGCGACCAGGGCGGGAGAGTTCGGGGCAGGATTCATGGTCGTGGCACAGGAAATCCGGAGTCTCGCGAAGAAGACGGCGGAAGGGACCAGGGAAGTCGCGCGGTTGATTGAGTCGGTCCAAAGTGATATCGTCAAGGTGGATCGCGTGATGTCCGGGGGGCTGGCGAAACTGGAACAAACGTCCAAACTGGCGGATGAATCCATTCAGGTCGTCGCCGAGATCCAGAAACGCGTCGAGACCGACAAACACCGTATTTTGAGTATCTCAAAAGCCATGCAGGAAATGGAGGAGTCCTCGCTGAACGTCGGGCAGGCCATGCAAAACGTCGGTACGGTCAGTCAAAGGAACATGGTCGCGGTTCAACAGGTGAATGAATTGACCCGGAACATGACCGAACAGCTCGAAACCGTCACGAACCTGGCCAAGTCGCTCGAAACGATGGCCGGGGGTGAACAGAGAATGCTGGCCAAATTCAGTTTGGCGGAAGCCGACACGAATCTTCCATGATTTTTTATTCCCGGTATGCGGATGAAAAAACAGGGAGGGATGTGCCGATGGGTGGCCGGCGATCCCTCCCTGTCCCAAGCAACGAGAGGGGTGTTATTTCAGGAGCGTCATCCGTCTATCTATTTTGATGTCACCGGCCTCGAGGCGATAGAAATAAATTCCCGAGGTCAGATGACCGGCATCGAATAGCACCTGATGAGACCCGGCTTCCATGGGCGCATCGATCAGCGTGGCCACTTTCTGACCCAGAATATTAAACACGGTCAGGCGGACATTCGAAGCCTTGCCCAAGGCGAAGTGGATGTTGGTCGTCGGGTTGAAGGGGTTGGGGTAATTCTGCTCGAGTGCAAAGCCCCTCGGCAAATCACCACGTCCTTTCACTGAAGAAATGACGGAAACCTTGACCAGCTTGATAACATCTGCTTTCACCCGGCTGCCGGAGAGGGTGATCGCATGCGTTCCAGCCGTTAACGGGAATGTTTCCGACAATACGCTCAGGCCCGTCGAGTCATCATTGCTTTCAAAATTCACAGAAACGGCAAACGCGCCGTTTGTATGGATTTCGCCTACGACCAAACCGTCCACATTTTGATAGAACACCTGAAGCGCATATTCGCCGTCATCGGGTGCGGTCAGATCCCACGTGATGTTGCCGTCTGTATTCAGTGCGACCGATTTGAAACCACTGGGCACCCAGGGTGCGCCTTCGCTCACCAGGGCGACGATGTCGAAGGTGGCATCGGGGGCCCTCAGCTCAACCAATGCCTCACGGCTGGCAAAGTCGATGATATCGATTCCGGCGAAGTGTTGCCATCCCCAGGATTGTTCAATCCGGATGGTGTTTTCACCCGCGGGCAGCGTCAATGCACCGGCCTCGAGAATATTGGCCTGGGTGATCAGCGTCCAGGTCCATTCGTTGGTCGGCATGCCGGCGTGTATCCCTTCACCCGAATCCCAGATGTATTCGCCCCAGCCCTTGGGGTCGTGTATGCTGATGCCGTTGACGATGATGCGTTGTCCGCGCATATCGTTTCCGCGCATGTGCGTCCACACATTCAGGTCGACCTGAGCTTCCGCCGGCAAGTCGAAGACCCACTGGATGAAACCGCCGCCATCCATCTGGAAAAAGGTAAATCCTTCAAACTCTTCAATCACGGCATCGCCTGCCAGTGCGCCTTCTTCGGCCTCCGCCTCATCCACCACATCATACACCTTGATCGGACCGGCCAGCGTCTTCAGGTCGGCGACGAACTGATCCTTGTTCGCCTCGAACTCCGCCTTCCTGTCCGGGAACCAGTTCAGATCGCCGAGCGGCAGGCCGTCCGTTCCGGCGTTCAGGAGGGATGCGGTGGTGTAGGAGAAGTCTTCCGGAAGCGGCCAGCTGGGGCAGACATGGCAGATCTCGCCGGGGACCACGGCATCTTCGGGAAGCTCCCAGAACCAGGGGTTGGCCGGGAGATTGCCCGCACGCAGGTCGGTGATGTTCTGAATCATGTCCGGAATGATGTCGGGCGTGTAGGTTCCGATGTCGGGCATGGCGGGGAGCCATGAGGTGTCCCTGACCACGATGTTTTCGTACGGCACTACGAAGTCTTCTTTGGTGACGGCATTGATGAACGGCTGCGCCCGGGCCGCGTCCGCGGCATAGAAGGCCGCAAAGGCCGGGTCGCGCCAGCCGGCGGTGTTGGCAAACAACACCCGGCGGCCCTGTTCCGGACCGTATTTCGACGGCAGCGGGCCGACCGAAAACATACCCGAGGTATAAGCCCGCGGGTCGCGGCCGTCGGCCGTGTAATCGCCCACTCCCTCGCCGTGCCAGAAGCCGTTGATGACCAGGTTGTTGGCGAAGTAGGCCTCGCGCCACCAGTTGCCCGTGTTGATCGTCCGCCCGATGTTCACCAAGGTGTTGTGGTTGAACCGGACGTAATCGGCGGCGCCGCCTTCAATCTGCAATGCGGTCATTCCAATATTGAAGAAGGTGCAGTTCTCGACCACGACCGTGTCCTGGTCTGCCCAGATCGAGATGGCGCGTCCTTCCCATTGCTGCGTGCTGGGTTTGCCGATCAGGTTGCGGAATACGCAGTTCGTATAGTAGATACTGTTTCCGGAACCGGTGACGGCGATCAGGGCGAAATTGGTGCGTTCCAGGATGATGCCGTCGAATACGAAGCGTGAGTTGCTCGCATCGATCTGGATGGGCTGATACGCAGTCTGTACACCGCTGTCGTCGCAGCCGATGATGTAGAGATTTTTCAGCGTGACGTCGTCGCCGCCGGTGAGTATGCGTTGGTTTACCGATCCGTCACCGCGCGCGACCATCTGCAGCACCGCGGGATTGTCCAGCTCGCCCGGTCCGGGGTCTTCGCCCACGATACGCAGATGCCAGCCGTCATTTACGAGTGTTTCGGTGATCCAGTAAAAACCGCCCTTCCTTAATTTGTAAACCCGGTCGTCCGGACGGTCGGCATCCGCGGCGATGGCATCACGAAGCGCATCCACGATGACTTCACCGGTCACCGGATCCTCCCATTCGACGATGAGTTCATTTGTCAGAGCCCGGGGCGCCATGAGCAGCACGGCTCCGGCGAGCAGGGCACCAAAGATACCCGAATATTTTCCTTTCATTGTCTTCCTCCTTCACAACGGGTTGGATGTCTCTTGTCGACCGCGTGTATTGACCCCCCAACACGCACTTGCCTACTTCTTTTTATTGTGCTTCACCTCCTTCGGCCGTGTGTCGGCCCGGCATTTGAGTTCTTGATCGTTTTAAAATCTGTATCGAATCCCCGCATCCATGGCAAAGCCATAATACTCCGTATAGGTGGGGTTGGTCAGAGCCGCTCCCCTGAAATTCTGATCGGGCCGGTTGTTCAGGTTTGTGAAATTGGAGAAAAGTTGTATTCTCGGGCCAAGCCGCTGCTGGAATGTCAGGTCCCAGCGTGCATAGGTCCCGGAAAAGTTGTCGAGCGCCGGTTCTGTCGAGATAAAGGTCACCCGATTTGTCTGATACAGATAAGAGAGACGGGCAGAAAACCCCTTGAAGTCGTATCCGAGCGTCACATTGAAAATATGGGCAGGCTGATCGGGCATGCGGGCCACGCGCGAGCTGTCGATCAGGACATTTTCCCTCCGGGGCGGCCGGGTTCCGGGGATGATGTCACCCTGGTTGTTATAATATAATATCTTTTCGATCTCCGAATAAATTCTTGTATAATTCATGTTCAACACCACACCGCGGAAAATCGGAGGCAGATACCAGAAATAGGTCTGCCAGTCGATCTCGAAGCCTTGATAAATGGCGGGCTTGGTGTTGTTGATATAGGTGTCCATCTGGGGTGCGGCACCCACGAGCCAGGAGTCCGGGATGTTCAGTCCCGGCAGCACGGGCACGCCGGCCATGAGTTTATAACTGGTCTGGAAGATTAAATCGTCGATGGTTTTATGGAAGCCCGAGATTGAAAACAGGCCCACATGGTTCTGATAGACCGAGACCGAAATGTCATAGTTTTTGGAATGCGCCGGTTTCAGCGCCGAATTGGCGGCCCTCATGTAGTTCTGCTGGCTGTTTATCCATGTTATGGGCGCATAGTGGATATAATCCGGACGCGTCAGGGTTTCGGTGCGCGCCAGCCGGATTTTCATCCAGTCGGTCGGCGACACCATCAGGTGCATCATGGGCAGCCAGAAGCTGTTGTTCCGTTCGGTGGTGATGTCATCGAATTCCTTGGGTTCTTCCTGGATGTTGTTGACCACGAGTTCCCGGTATCGTTGACCGCTGTACCGGGAGAAATCGCCCTCCCAGCGGATCCCCGGCAACAGGGTCAGATGCTTGCCCAAATTGAGTTCGGTCATGATGTAACCCGCCTGGTAGCGTTCGATGCCGTCGTAGTCCCGTCCCCGGGAGTCGATCGCATATCGGCGGTTCTCTCCGGATTCAAAGAGGGCGTCCATCATCTGATCCATCAAGGTCTGATCAACCACGAAGCCGAGCGGATATTCTCCGTCCAGAAAATCGGAGCGCCGATAGTCGCTCAGCACACGCGTGATGGGAAAAATCCCGTTTTGACGGGTCAGCGCCGAATCGCTTTGCCAGTTCCACCGGTCCGGATGTTCTTCGGCGAGATTTTGGAGCACCGCGGTCAGGATCGTATTCACACCCGTCGAGCCGCCGTACTGGATTCCGTGTCTGCCGTCCCGTTCTTCGTCGTTCATCCGATCCAGCCACCGGAATTTTCCGCCCAGTTTGATGCGGCCGTCCATCCGGTTGCCGAATCGGAAAGGTATTTCGGCATTGAGCTGAAATGAGGTCTCGTTTTCATGCCGTTTCGTATCCAGAATATACATGGATGAGAGACCGGTGTTGTTCGAATCGACGGTCGCGAACGCGGGGATTTCATTGGGATGGGTATAGGGGTCGATCCTGGCCGTGAGGAACGCGTTGTTTTCCTGGACGAAGGACCAGGCGCGTTCACCGGGATTGTTCGTGCGAGAGGATGTCCTGGCCGCGCTGAGATCATACCGGATCCAGTCGAAATTCTGTTCCATGCCGAAGGTGCCGGTAAATATTGAAGTGGTGCCTCCCCGTTTCTCCAGTTCGTAATAGTGCCGGTTGTCGAAGACATGCATCCGGTCGATGCGGAACAGGCCATCCCAGCTCAGGCGGTTGTAGAATGAATTGGCGGTGATCTTGCCGTAGGGAATCCGGTAATCCAAAAGCAGGCTCGCGCCGGTCCGGCCGCGCGTCACGTTTTCTTCTCTCAGGCTGATGTTTGAGGCGATGATCTGGGTCAGGCCCGTTCCGGCCTCCGTGGTCTGACGGTAGTCACCCCAGAACTTGTCGGCGCTGCGGTCGTATTTGTCGCTGTTTATACTGGCGATCATGCCGAGCCGGCTGTTCATGAACCGGTTGCTCACACTGCCCGTAAAATTGTGGTTGCCGTAACAATTCTGGAGCCGGTTATATCCTCCCTGCGCCGAGACATGGATCTGCAGCCTGTCTGCGGCTTCTTTCAGGCGCAGATCCACGGTGCCGCCGATGGCGTCTGCATCCATATCCGGCGTATTCGCTTTCTTCACGGAGATGCCGGCGAGCATGCTCGATGAGATGAGTGAAAGATCCACGCTCCGGTCGTCTCCGCCGGTCGCGGGTACGCGGACGCCGTTGACGGTCACCGTGTTGTATTTCGGTGACAGCCCCCGGATCGCCACCTTGTTGGCCTCTCCGCCCGACCGCTGGATCGAGACGCCCGGGAGCCGGCCGATCGATTCGGCCGCATTCACGTCGGGCAGTTCCTTGATCCGCGCTTCCGAAACGATGTTCGCGATGGTGTTCGAAGCCAGTTGTTCGCTGATCGCTCGGATTTGACCCTCCGCCTGGGCGGTCACCACGACGACCTCTCCCTCCACACTCTGAAAGTCGAGTCCGATGGCCTTGTCGAGGGTTTCACCCGCCCTGACCTGGACCGCCATGGTTTTTTCCTGATAACCGATATATCTTGCGACCAGATTATGGCGGCCCGCCGGGACCTGTGTAATCACAAATTGGCCTCTCAGGTCGGTCGCCGCGCCGTAATTCGTCCCCGAAATGAACACGTTGGCCGAAGGAAGGGGCTCATTGGTCTGGCTGTCGAACACGGTGCCAGTGATTCTTCCGAATGGAGAGGCGTAAACAAACGGTTGAAACGACATCATCGCTCCCAGGATCAGGCGGATTCCGAACACATTCAATCGTCTCTTCATCGTTCAATCCTCCAAAGAGATTGTTTTTGAAAGTTGAGAGGCATTGGACGGCCTTCTCAATGTCGGGGCATCCGGTTGTTTCTGCGATGCCACCGGAGGGCCGATTTCTTTGACGGATCCCCGTTCGATCAGCCGGGTCGGGACGACGGTCGTCACCGGTTTCTTCACCTCGCCCCGGAGTATTTGAAGGAGGGCGCGGACCGCGATCGAGCCCAGCTCTTCCTTGTAAACCCGCACCGTGGTGAGGGGGGGCGAAGCCATCTTGGCCATTTCAATGTCGTCGAAACCCACGATACTCACGTCATCCGGAATCCTGAGCCCGCGTTCGATGATAGCCTGATATCCGTACAACGCATTGATATCATTGGCAGAGAAAATGGCCGTCATGTCCTTGTTTTCGAGCAGTACGCGTACATGTTCATATCCGTTTTCGAGTCCGCCCGTCCGGACGAGATCCGGATCCGGAGACAGATCGCTGTTTTTGAGGGCTTTCAAATACCCGTTGTATCGTTGACGAAAACTGGTTCGGGAGAGGTCGCCCGAGATAAAACCGATGCGCCTGTGGCCGCGGTCGAGAAGATGCCGGGTTGCCTGATTGGCCCCGTATTCATTGTCGATGAGAATCTGGCACCGGTCTTCCGCGAGTTCCTTGGGGTCGATCAGAATGACCGGTATTTGTATGCCGAGGATGCGGGTGAAATAGGTGTCCAGAAACGTACCGACGAGGATCAGCCCGTCCGCCTGATGCTCCCGCACCATTTTCGGTAATTCATCGCGTGTGTTTTCGGTGATGATCTGGAGGAGGAGGCTGTAATTGTTCAGCGCCAGTTCGGCCTCGATGCCTTCGAGAACCCGGGAATAAAAAGGATTCCCCGACAGGGAGTGCAGGTCCCGGCAGAACAGGACGCCCACATTTTCCGATGTCTTTTTTTTGAGGGCTTTGCCGAATGCGTGGGGGGTGAAGTTGTATTGCTTGATGAGTTGTCTGATTTTTTCTTTGGTTTTTGGGCTGACATCGGGCCGGTCATTCAGGGCTTTCGAAACGGTGGACTGGGAAACGCCCGCATGCCTGGCGATTTCTTTGATCGTCATCATGAAATCAGGACCTTTTTCGGGAATTTCTTACGGGTTTAACACGGGGTCGAAGGCGGCGGTTCCCTGCCGCTGCCGTCATGGATCGATCTTCCCGGTTACGAAAACGATTTCGTAATTCGTAAGATAATTCTTTAAATGAGAAAGTCAAGCTCTTTTTCCCGGTTTTTTATTAATTCTGTTCCGGGTGCAATTAACAACCGCCGAAAAAACAACTTAAGTGTAATCATGTCAAAGTAATGGATTGTATCGAAGCGTGTCGGGTTGGATGATCCGGTCATCCATCCGGATTCAGTTTCACAGGGCATGGATCCTTTTCCGAAAGGGGATTTACGAAAACGATTTCCCGCCAGAGGCTCATTTCTCCACATATTTTCCCCGGATATTTTGTCCCGGATCCATCTATAAATTCACTTTGTTTTTCGGCTCATCCTCATTAAATTGCCCCTGCTCCGGGAAACATGGGGCGATGCGCTTCGTTATATAAAAGTGTACTCTGGCAATTCTCGGATCGATCCGAGAATTGCCAGAGTATAGTAAAATTGGAGTCCAGCCATGATCCGTTTACCCATGATGAAACCGTTTCCGGTGTTCGGCCTGTTTATTCTGTTGTCCTCATCGCTCCTGCGCGCGGGCTCGCTGACCGAAGACCGAAAATATCAGCCGGTCGTGATCAAGGCGAATGCCAGTTATTCCGGGGACGGGGCAAATGTCTCCCTGTTCCGGGGGTTCCTGAACACCTCCGTCGGCGACCTCTACCTGTACCGGTACGGGTCTTCGGACGGCACGTGGTCCATGATGCCCTACCAGATCGACGAGCGCACGCGCGGCCCGGATCCGGTCAAGGGGGGCGACTCGAGCTGGTTTTATATCATCCTCCCGGACTGGTCCGTCCGGGAACATGACGGCCGGTTCAACGGGCTGGACGAACTGGTCTTTCTCATCGGCGACATGGGCGACCGCGCGCCGGCGGACGCCTGGATCGACGACGCGGAATCCCGGGCGCACGGCCGCCTCGAACTGACCGTGCAGGATTCCCTCGATCCGGACAAAAAGGCGTACGCCTATCTCTACCGCTCCGCGACGATCACGGAACCGGTTCCCGCTCCGTACGACTTTGCCTATGATCCCGAAACCGACCGGATCGACACCCGTTATTATTTCCTGAAGCATGACCGGCACGGCGTGATCGAAGACATCGGCATCAAGCCGCCCGGCGGCGACGGCCGGGATCTCCTCGACGTCCTCAAGCTGCGTTTTTCCGGCGTCATCGACGCCTTTCAACCCCTCGATATCATCCTGACCGAAAACAATTTTGATCTGTTTCCCGACGAGGTCTATACGTCTCCCCGGCCCGTGGTCCGGTTGATCCGCCAGGCCAAACAGGCCGTCAGAATATTTACCATTCTGCTTGAAGACACCCCGTTTTGGCTGAGGACCCATTATTATCCCTTCAGCGGCACGATCGAGACCGGCGCCAGCATCTATAAGGAGGATCTGGACGCGATGTTTCCGGACGCCGACATCACGATCGTCATGCGTTACGCCCGGCAGTCGTGGGATTTCAACGAAAACGCCCGGGGCATGCGGTTCTTCAATCCCTACAACCGGGACATCCCCGTGGACGGCATGCGGGATGACGTCGATCTGACGGTGGACGTCCCCGTGAACGCCTGGTCGCTGCTCACGGGCGATCCGGGTTCGATATTCACGCTCATGCAGCTCACGGAACAAAACTGGGACCAGGTCCGACTCTATTATCACGACAGCGCATCGGGCGGCCAGGCCGATTCGGCCCAGTTCGGCGTATACGACACGGGCGACGGCCGGTCTTTCGGGGATCACGGGATCTGGCTCCGCAATATCGGCCGCGACAGCCTGACCTTCGACCTCAACCTCACGACCTATTTCATCCCCGAAAAGAATCTGGACTGGCTGGACGTCGGGCGGATCCGGGACATGGCGCTGAATCCGCTGGCCATTTCCTCGGCCGTCCAGCCGTTCGTGGAGACCGGGGTGTCGGCCCGGGAGGGGGAAATCCGGGAATTCCGGCTCGAGCAGAATACGCCCAATCCGTTCAACGGAAGCACGGAAATTCCATTCGCCCTCACGCGGGCGTCCGCCGTCCGTCTCGTCATCCTGGACATCCGCGGACGGACGATACGCACCCTGATTTCCGGACGCCTCGACGCGGGCGCGCACCGGGCGGTATGGGACGGACGGGACGACCGGTCCGGCCCGGTCTCCTCCGGGATCTATCTCTGCCGGCTCGACACGGACGAAGGAGTCCGGACCCGGAAACTGATCCTGACCCAATAAACGAACTAGGATGAACGGAAAATCCGGTCATGCAATTAAAACTTCATTCCACGTGGTTGTCCGCCTTTCGGGCCTTTGTATTGCTGTCTGGACTCCTTATCCTTCCCGTGTGCGACATCGACCACGGGATCGCGCCGCTCCCGGGGAAACTCAGCGTGCAGGTCTTTTTTTTGAACAAGGAAGTCCCCGAACAGACCCAGGGCGTCTATCTGTTCGTCGCGCCGGTCTTCCCGCCCCACGCGATCAACGAGCTGTTCCTCAGCCCCAATTCCATCCCCCTCGACAACGACACCGTGATGGCGGAGATCGTGCTGCCCTACGGCCATTACGAAGCCGTCGGCCTCTGGTGGTATTCCACGCTCACCGAATCGAATCTCGCCGACGTCTTCACCCTGAAGCTGGGACCGGATTTCCTGCCCTATCAATTCGACATCACCCCGGAAAAGCCGCATCACGAGATCGAGCTCTTCGCCAACCTGGACCGGGTCAACCGTGAATCGTCCCTCGAGGGCACCATCACCTTCAACGGGCCGTTTCCCCCCAACACCCTGGCGACCGCCGTCGCGGCCTTCCAGCATGTGCCGCAACGGGACGTGGAGTATTACGTCTGGCTCGAGTCGATCGACTTCAGCGTCGACAGCAACCCGTTCCATTTCAGGCTGCCGGTGCGCAGCCGGCGCCGGATCCGGTACATCGCGGTCTTCTGGCTCGGCGAGAAAATGGGGCTTCACGAACTCCGCATGCTGGGATTTTACGAAAATCCCGACGTACCCGGAACCCCCGGGGAATTCCTCCCGAGAACCGGAGAGACCCTTACCGGCGTGGACATCCAGGCGGACTGGGCGAAGGCGGTGCGATGAGACATCAAAAATCCGTTCCGCCCTTCTTTTCTTTTGGGGAATTGTTTTTGAATATCCGTATTCTTTTGTTCGGCATCGGTCTTTTGGGGATTTCCAACCTCTTTGCGCAGGGGACGATCACCGGCAGGGCGGTGGACGCCGCCACGGGGAAGCCCCTTCCCGCGGTCAACATCCAGGTGCTGGGCACGGTGCGGGGGGCGGCGACGGATGGGGCGGGGAATTTCCGGATCACAAACCTGCCTCCCGGCGCCTATGCACTGCGCGCCTCCATGATCGCCTACAAACCGGTCGCCCAGGATCACGTCGTCGTCCGGCCGGACCGCGAGACCGAGGTCCTTTTCGAGCTGAAGGAGACCCCGATCGAATTCGAACCCATCGTGGTGCTCGGGGGCAGGACCAAACAGCGGCTGGATCTCTCCCCGGTCTCCCTCTCCGTGGTCACGTCGCGGGAGATCCGGGCCCGGAACGCCACCAACCTCGTCGACGCCCTCGAATCCGCGCCGGGAATCCATTTTATCGGCGACCAGATCAACATCCGGGGTTCCACCGGATATACTTTCGGCGCGGGAAACAAGGTGCTGCTGCTGCTCGACGGGGTGCCGGTCTACGCCAGCGACACGGGACAGTTCAACTGGGACATGCTTCCGCCCCTCGACATCGAACAGATCGAGGTGCTGAAAGGGGCGGGATCGACCCTGTGGGGCGCCTCGGCCCTGGGGGGCGTGGTCAACGTGATCACACAGGATCCGACGCCCCAGGGACGGCTCATGTTTTCGATGAGCGCGGGGAAATATGACAAACCCCATTACAGGGAATGGGAATGGACGGATCACGGCCGTCTCCATTACACCCGGAAGGATGTGAGCTACGGCAGGCGAATCGGCAATGCGGGCCTGCGACTCTCCGCCGGACACCACGTGTCGACGGGATATACGGAGCTCGGTGATTTCGACAAGTTCAACCTGACCGGTAAATTCGACTACTATTTCCCGCGTTCGGTCAAGTGGACGACCTACGCCGCCTACAGCCTGATCGACCGCGGATTCTTCATCCAGTGGAAGAGCCAGAACGACCCGTACGAGGTCGATCCCTCGAACCTGGACAATTACGCCACCGTCAACCAGCTCAACCTCTATACCCGGCTCGCCGTGCCCTTTTCATCCCGGTTCGGCCTGACCGTGCGCGCCTCCATGGTCCGTTCGCTCATGGGAAACGAGTTCGGCGAGGGCAGCGGATTCAATCCGGCGATCGGACAGGGCGGGGAGATCCAGGCCGACTGGATTCCGAGTCCCCTCCATACCCTCACCGCGGGCGTGCAGTATCAACATGACGCGGGCAGCACGAAATTCATCGGAGACCGCAAGGGATATTTCATCGGCCCCTATATACAGGACGAATGGAAGATTCTGCACAATCTCAGGGTGACCGCCGGATTCCGTTACGACCGCTATCAGCTCGTCGGGGGGCTGAAGGAGGATTTGTGGAGTCCCCGGCTGGGTGTCAACTGGAAGCCGTCCGAACGGTCCAGCGTGCGCGCGTCCGTGGGATCCGGATTCCGGGCCGCCACGATCGTCGAGCGGTTCCTCGAGCTCTCGATCATGAATTTCAAGATCCTCCGGAATGAAAACCTGAAGGCGGAACAGGCCTGGGCGTACGACATCGGCGGCCGGTTCTATTTCACCGAGAACTGGAACATCGACCTTTCCCTCTTCCTGAACGATTACCGGGAGCTGATCGAGGCCCATCTCGACCTGATCCGGGGGCAGATCCAGTTCCGGAACATCCCCCGCGCCCGCCTGAAGGGCGTCGAAGCCACGACCCGGTGGGCTTCACCGGTGTTTTTCGCCGGCCGGAACTGGAAGCCGGCGCTCGAGCTGACCCTGACTGCGATGGATCACGAGGATCTGAAGTGGAACGAACCGCTTCCCTACCGGCCGAAGGTGATCGGGAACATCAAGGCGCAGATGGAATCCGGCCCCGTCCACGCCGAGGCGGTTTACCGGTATGCCGGCCGGATCGACGCGGTGAAGGTCTACCCGATCAACGACCGCGTACCCATGAAATTTTTTGACGTGCGTCTTTCATACAGCGTCTGGAAACTGAAAGTCCTCTGCGGCGTGGTGAATCTCCTCCAGTACAATTACGCCCCCATGGAATCGAACCTCATGCCCATGAGGACGTTCACCTTCGGATTGCAGGGCGCGTTGTGATGGGGGCGGGGACAGCTTCTCCAAATGAGTCCCGTGCGGAGGCGAACGGCCCCTGCGGCTGATTCTCTTTCGTGTCGTTTACGGTGCCTCAATCCGGTTTTCAGCCGGTCGACCGGCGCCTTCCATCCAGCCCCTTGAAACCTGCAAAAACGGCGGGTACATCCCGTTGAGGTCGTCCCGTTTTTTACGGGTACCTGCCAAATCCGGGGGGTGTCACACATCCGGGGAACTCACATGGAACACGGATCGACGATTGCAAAAGAAGCATGGCATGCCTTCGGCATGGATGAAGTGTATGCCGAACTGGATACCAGTCCTGACGGGTTGAGTACCCGGGAAGCGGAAAAACGCCTCCGGTTCTATGGCGAAAACAAATTACCCGAAGGGAAAAAGAAGACGATCTGGCACATCATCCTCCATCAACTGCTGAATCCCCTGATCTTTATCCTGATCGCCGCGGCGGTTGCCTCCATCGTCATCGGTGAAGGAAAAGACGCCCTGTTTATTTTTCTCGTTATCCTCATCAACAGCGTGCTCGGGACCTATCAGGAGTACAATGCCGAAAAAAGCGCATCCGGGTTGCAGAAGCTGCTTAAAATAAAAGCCCGGGTAAGGCGTGACGGAAAGGAACAGGAAGTCGCATCGGAGGGACTGGTGCCGGGCGACCGGGTTTATCTGGAAACGGGCATGAAAGTACCTGCCGACATCCGGATCATGGAGGCATCCGGCCTCGAGATAGACGAGAGTTTCCTGACCGGTGAATCACGCGCTTCCCGAAAACAGGCCCGTATCCTGCGGGAAGACACGGGTGTGGCCGAAAGAACCAACCTGGCTTTCGCCGGCGCAACCGTCCTGTCGGGACGGGGAACCGGGATCGTGGTTTCGACCGGTGTTTCGACGCAGGTCGGACAGATCGCACAAAATGTGTATGAAGGCCGGTCCGAAAAACCGCCGCTGATTCTGCGCATGGAGAAATTCATCCGCCAAATCACGGTGTTCATCCTCTCGCTCAGCGTGATTCTGGCTGTGATACTTCGCATGCAGGGCCTGGACGTTCCGGCGATATTTTTCTTTGTGGTTGCCCTGGCCGTCTCGGCTATTCCGGAAGGGTTGCCCGTGGCCTTGACGGTTGCCCTCTCCATCGCGACAAAGAGGATGGCGAAACGCAATGTGATCGTCCGGAGGCTCAATTCGGTCGAGAGCCTCGGCAGTTGTACGGTGATTGCCAGCGATAAAACCGGAACACTGACCGTCAACCAGCAAACGGCAAAGAAAATCATCCTTCCCGGTGGAAAAGCCTTCTCCGTGACCGGGGAAGGCTATAACGGGGAGGGACGGGGAGTCGACGACGATCATCCCGAAAAAGCCGTCGATTTCAAACAGGACGAACGGCTCGCGATCCTGATCCACATCGGCATTTTGGCCAATGAGGCTTCCCTGCAAAAGGAAGAGGACGGATGGACGCATCACGGCGACGCCATGGACGTCGCATTGCTCGGCATGGGGTATAAACTGGGGGCAGACCCCGGGGAAATCAGGACGCGGTATCCCCTCACCGATAAAATTCCTTATGAATCGGAACGAAAATTTTCCGCGGCTTTCTACGAAAAAGAAGGGACGGTTCATGTCGCGGCGAAAGGCGCGGTGGAAACGATCCTGAATTTCTGCGACGGCTTATCGGATGGAAATTCAGGGAAAGCAATCGACAAGGATGCCATCCTGCGGCAGGCCGACGGGATGGCGGCCAAGGGATACCGGGTTCTTGCTTTTGCGCAGGGAGAGAATCCTCATTTTGTCAAGAAGGATGACTATGACAATCCGGACATTCCGCCGCTGGTGTTTTACGGGTTGGTGTGTTTCATCGATCCGTTACGGCCTGAGGCGAGCGAATCCGTCGGGAAATGCAGGAAGGCCGGGATCAGGGTCCTGATGATCACCGGCGATCATCCGGCCACGGCGGCGACCCTGGCAGACGAACTGGGAATCAGGGATCAGGGACACGGCGTGGTCACCGGACAGATGCTCGCCGAAGCGGACCCGCCCGACAGCCCCGCCTTTGAGAAACTGGTGGCGTCGACAACCGTTTTTGCACGGGTCTCCCCCATCCAGAAACTGGAAATTGTGGATGTGCTGATCCGGGACGGTGAATTTGTGGCGGTGACCGGCGACGGCGTCAATGACGCCCCTGCCCTGAAACGGGCCAACATCGGTGTCGCCATGGGGTCGGGGACCGATGTGGCCAAAGAAGCGGGGTCGATGATCGTGATCGATGACGATTTTTCATCGATCGTCGCCGGCGTCGAAGAGGGACGCTATGCTTACGACAATGTGCGCAAGGTGGTTTTTCTGCTTTTGTCCACCGGCGCGGCCGAAGTCGTTTTATTCATTTTATCCGTTTTGGCCGGGTTGCCCTTGCCTTTGCTTGCGGTTCAGTTGTTATGGCTGAATCTGGTGACGAACGGCATACAGGATGTGGCGCTGGCTTTCGAGGGCGGAGAACCCGGTACGATGTTCAAAAAACCCAGGAAGCCGTCTGAGGCCCTGATCAATCCGCTCATGATCAAACAAACCGTCGTGTCGAGTATCACCATGGGGTCTATCGTGTTCGGGCTGTGGTATTGGCTGAACATGCATGCCCGTATGGATGAAACGCATGCGCGCGATCTCATTTTATTGCTCATGGTGTTTATGCAGAATTTTCACGCATTCAACAGCCGTTCCGAAACCGTGTCTGCATTTCGGGTTCCCTTAAAAAGAAACTGGATTCTGGTTTTCGGGGTGCTGGCGGCACAGGGGATTCATATTCACAGCATGCACATACCGGTCATGCAACAGATACTCCGGATCGAACCGGTCACACCGGCCGAATGGGTTTATGTGTTGACACTCGCGGTACCCATGCTCCTGGTGATGGAAATATTCAAGGCGGTTTCGAAGCCCGGAACGGGACGACCGGCTTGATCGGTCCGTCCGGCGCCGCGGATCACAGCATGTCCACGGGGTCGATATCCACGGCGACCCGGACGGCGGAAGCCTGCGGTTCCGCATAACGTGACTGCGCCTCCCGGATGATCCGCCTCAGTTTCTCCCCGGTGGGATCGGCGGCTTTTTCTCCCCGCAGGATGAGGTGATACCGGTACAGATTCCGGATCCGGGCGAGCGGCGCGGGTGCGGGTCCCAACATGTCGTAACCCCGTTTTTCAGGGAGCAGACTGCGGAATTTCCCCGCGGCCTGTTCCGTTTTACCCGCGTCCGGACCGCTGAACCGCAACAGTGCCAGGCGTCCGAAAGGCGGATACAGCAGTTCTTTCCGCGACCCGGACGCATGGTCGAAGAAGTCCTCATACGCCTGGTCCACCGCGAACCGGATGACCGGATGGTCCGGCTCGCGCGTCTGGATCACGACCTCGCCCTGCATCTGACGCCTGCCCGCCCGTCCCGCGGCCTGTGTCAACAGTTGAAACGTCCGCTCTCCGGCGCGGAAATCCGGGAAATGGAGTCCCGTGTCCGCGGAGATGACGCCGACCAGTCCGACGCCGGGGAAATCATGTCCTTTCGCGACCATCTGCGTCCCGAGAAGCAGGTCGGCGCCGCCCTTCTCGAACTCCGTGACGATCCGGGAATGGGCATGTTTACTCCGTGTGGTGTCGAGATCCATGCGCAGGATGCGGATTTCGGGAAACCGTTCCCGCAACGCCTCTTCCACCTGCTGGGTACCCACGCCGCTGAATTTCAGTTGCGCCGCGCCGCAGGCCGGGCAGCCGTCCGGGACGGCCGACTCGAATCCGCAATAATGGCATTTCAGACGGTTCCCGCGCCGATGATAGGTCAGGGAAATGGCGCAGTAGGGGCAGGTCTCGATCCGGCCGCAGGCCCTGCACCGCAACAGCACCGCATAGCCCCTGCGGTTCTGAAGGAGGATCATCTGCTGTCCGTCCCGGATCGCCTGCGTCATCCTCTCGATGAGGAGGTCGGAGAAGATCGCCTGTCCCGCGTCCGCCTGATGTACGAGCGTGACACGGGGGAGGGGCGTGTGGTCTATCCGGTGCGTCAGCCTGCAGATTCCATACTTGCCCTCCACCGTGTTCCGGTAGGATTCGATCGAAGGGGTGGCCGAACCGAGAATCACGGGACACCGGTTCAGCCTAGCCCGGTAGACCGCCACGTCGCGCGCATGATAGCGCGGGGCCGGATCCATCTGTTTGTATGAGGCGTCATGTTCCTCGTCCACGATGATGAGGCCGAGTTTTTGGAGGGGGGCGAAGACGGTGGACCGCGGTCCGAGTGCGATTCGTTTGCTTCCGTCCCGGATCCGGCTCCAGGCGTCGAACCGTTCGCCGGCGCCGAGACGGCTGTGCAGGACGGCGACGGTGTCCCCGAAAACCGCCCGGTAGCGCTGCACGGCCTGGGGCGTGAGCGCGATTTCAGGAATCAGGACCAGGGCGGATCCATCCGCATCCAGGACGCGCCGGATCGCTTCGAGATAGACCTGGGTCTTTCCGCTGCCCGTGACGCCGTGGAGGAGAAAGGGCCGGAAACCCGACCGGGCGGGATGGAAGACCGCGTCGAGCGCCGCCTGCTGTTCGTCCGTCAGGGTGACGGCTTTCGGTTCAGGCAATTCCAGACCCGCGTAAGGATCGCGGAGACACACCGCCTCTTCGATCGCGATCCATCCGGAGGCCTCCATGCGGCGCAATACGGCAAAGGGCGCATCCAATGTGTGGCGCGGCACCGCGTCCCCGCCGGCGAGCAGGTGTCTCAGGATGTCCGCCTGTCTGGGTGCCTTGCCCGCGAGGAGGTCGATCTCCTCCGGCTCCGGTTCCCGGTTGAGCCGGATCCATTTTTCATGAAGCGGATTCACCCCGGTTCCATCGAGCGCCTGTTCGGTCCCGACGAGTCCCAGCGCCTCGAGACGGCCGATTTCGAGACGCAGTCCGCCCTGCGGAAAATTCTTTTCGAGCGTTTTAAACGGCACGGCGGTTTTTTCCTTCAGGAAACCGAGCAAGGCGTTCTGGACCGGAGTCAAGGACGCGGGATTCCAGTCCCGCTTTTCAAGGCGGATCGTCCACCGGGTGTTGCGCGTGAGTCCCGGAGGCAGGGCGGCCCGGATCACCTCCCCCCAGGACGCCATATAGTAACGCGCGACCCATGCCGTCAGGTCGAACAGATCCCCGGACAGGACCGGATCCGGATCGAGGATTTCTGCGACGGACTTCACGGCCGCCACTTCCGGCCGCGCCGTGAACCCGACCACATAACCCGTCAGTCTCCGTTTCCCGAGCGGGACCAGCACCCGGTGGCCTTTCCGGATCAGGCCGCGCTGGGGTTCGGGCACCTCGTAGGTCAGAAACCGGAGCGGCGGATGCGGGAGGGCGATCTGTGCGTACCGCGTTTCGGGGTCGGAAATCATGGATGCAATATACAACAGCGCGGCACGATTCAAAAGTAAAAATCACCGGACGCCCGGGAACCGGAGCGCATGCGTCCGCGTCCAACACTGGGGTGAAGCAGGCGTCCATTTTTCGGTTGCATATCCCACACTTTTATGATAAATTTGAACTTATCGAATCCTGACGGTTGAAAGAAGCAGGCATCCATGAATCCGACGATATCATTTTCGCGACAACACGCCGGCCGGTCGGCGTGTTTTTTCCTTGTCCTCCTTCTCGCAGGGGCGACCGGATGCGCCCACAGGCGCCAGGCCGTCCGTCCCGCCCCGACGCGTACGGAACCACATGCCAGGGCCGTCGAATTGTTCGTCACGGCAACCGAACATGAACTGCGGGGGGATTACACCTATGCGCTGCTGAATTATCAGGAGGCCATGATTTATGATTCGACATCGGCCACCCTGTTCCTCGCCGCGGGCAAGGCCTACCTCCGTCTCGGACGCGAGGAGAGCGCGATGCACACCCTGCGCCGGTGCGTGGCCCTGGACCCGGATCAGCTCGAAGCCCATGACCTGCTCGCACGAATCTATGCATCCCAGGGCTGGTTTTTACTGGTCGAAAGAACCTATCAAACCATCCTCGAACGCGACAGCACGTATCTCAAAGCCTATTACAACCTGGCATTGCTCTATCTCAGGAACCATGAGCGAGAGAAAGCCGTATCGATATATCAAAAAATTCTCTCCCTCGTAGATCCGTCCGACCCCGAAAACCTTCATCTCCTTCTCGGTCTGGGTGAATTGTATCTGGATCTGGATAAACTGGAAGAGGCCGAAGGGATTTACACCCGCCTGGTCGAGACAGATTCCGGGGCCGGATACGGACATTACGGCCTGGGCCTGGTCCGTGAAGAACAGGGAGACACCGCACTCGCCATACAGAACTACCTCCAAGCCCTGGAGCAAGCACCCGATATAGCGCAGGCCCGGGAGCGGCTGAGCCGGCTCTTTGAGTCGCAGGCCCGGTGGGATGCGGCGCGTGAACTGCTCGTGGAAGGCATCGCCCGGGATACGACCGATCTGTCACTCTGGCTCGAACTCGGTAACTTTTTCCGCAGGCAGGACGACTCGACCCTGACGGCCCAGACCTATAACAAGATCATTCGCCGTTTTCCGGACCGGTGGGAAGGCTATCTGAATCAGGGACGGTTCCATCTGGACCGGCAGGCCTATGAACCCGCGTACCGATCCTTTGCCCGGGTCGTCGAACTCCATCCCGACAATGCGTGGGGCTGGCTGTTCGGCGGTATCTCTTTGGTACATCTGGACAGCCTGGATTCCGCCGTCCCCGCCCTCCGCAAGGCCTTGGCTGTTATGCCCGAAGACCCGCTCGGCAATTATTATCTCGGCTCCGTACTCATGCAGAAGCGGCGGTACCGCGAGGCGGAATTCCCCCTCCAAACCGCCCTCGGCCGCAGGCCCGGATGGATTTCCGCGATGAGCGCACTCGCCGCGGTATGGGACGGCCTTAAAAAACATGACGCCTCGGACAGCCTGTACGCCGCGGCTCTCGCCATCGAACCAGACAACGCCCTCCTTTTGAATAATTACGCCTACAGCCTGTCGCTGCGCGGCGTCCGGCTCGATGAGGCCCTCGCGATGGCCGAACGCGCCGTGGAGCACGACCCTGAGAACGGGGCCTATCTCGATACCATCGGCTGGATCTACTTCAATCTCGGTGATTATGAGAAAGCGCTGGAATACATCGAACAGGCGTTCCGGCTGCGCCCGGACAATCCCGAAGTGATCGACCATCTCGGCGACGTTTATCACCGCCTGGGGCAGACCGACAAGGCGATTGAATTCTGGGAAAAGGCCTTGTCGCTCGACGGAGACAATATGGAGATACGGGACAAACTCGAAGGGATTCAGAGCCCGTGACCCCCGGTCGTCTTCGTGTTCCATGCCGGTTTCCTGTCCTGCTTGCGGCCGCAGGCATCCTCTTTTTTCTCGCGGGATGCGCCGGATTTCTGGGTTCGCGGGGCCCCCTGCCGCCTGAAGATCCCCGCCGGCTGATCCGGCGGGTGCGGCAGCATGCCGCGCGGCTGGAAACTTTTGAAGGATACGCCCGTTTCACGGCCGTAACGGAATTCGGGGCGTTGAGGGGGACCCTCACCATCCGGGCCCGCAATCCGGACACCCTCTGGGTGAAGGTGGAAGGCCCGATGGGCATCAGCTTCGGCATGGCCCGGCTGGCCGGGCCGGATATTCTCATGTATCATCCGATGGCCAAGACCGTATACCGGGGTACCCTGATGAATCCGGGGCTGAGACACGCACTGCCCTTAAATGTCCTCACGGAGAATTTGGTTTTGGCCGTTCAGGGTCTGCCGATGATCGATACCGCAGTCGCCGATTCCGCGGGCGTCGTCTCTGTCTCGGACCGCGAATACACCCTCACGGCCGGACGGGGTGATCTTATCCGAATTTTGCCGGAGGGCCCGGTCGTTCGCGAATGGGTATGTATGGATTCACTTGGCCAAACCGTCTGGTCTTTCCAGGGAAGCCGGCACCGAAAAGCGGGCAGGGTCCGTCTGCCGCGTATGGTGCAGCTGACGCAAACCCGGCCTCCGCAACAGATGACCTTGTATTACGATTTCGTGAAGACCAATGTCCGGCTCAGGGAAGGCTGGTCAGACATCCGATTTCCGGAGGACGCCGACATCCATGAATTCTGAACCACTCGCTCTGTCGATCGTGATTCCCGTGTTCAACGAGGCGGACTCCATCGGGCCGCTGTACGAAGAGATCCGCCGCGTATGCGATACGGGCGGAATGGACGCGGAAATTCTCTTCGTGGATGACGGATCCACCGACGGGTCTTTCGACGCCGTCCGGCGGATACACGAAACGGATCCGCGTGTCCGCGGCATCCAGTTCCGGCGGAACCGGGGCAAAGCCGAGGCGCTGGCCGCCGGATTCGAGGCCGCCCGGGGTGAAATGATCGTGACCCTGGACGGCGACCTCCAGGACGATCCGGCCGAGATTCCCCGCCTCCTGGGCAGACTCGACGAAGGATACGACATGGTCTCGGGCTGGAAAAAAAAGCGTCGCGATCCGATTTCAAAACGCCTCCCCTCCAGACTCTACAACAGGCTGACATCCCGGCTGACGGGAATCCGTCTCCATGACTTCAACTGCGGCCTCAAGGCTTACCGGCGCGAGGTGGTGCGGACGGTCCGTCTTTATGGGCAGCTTCACCGGTATTTACCCGCGCTCGCCCATCTCGAGGGATTCCGTGTGGGGGAGATGGTGGTGAACCATCGTCCGCGGCGATTCGGGAAAAGCAAATACGGTTTCGGCCGTTTCACGGGCATGTTCGACCTGATCTCGATTGTGTTCCTTGAAAAGTACATGAAACGCCCGCTGCACCTTTTCGGCCTGATCGGTTCCGTCTCATTCATCGTGGGGCTCGGCATCAGCGGGTATCTCATCGTGATGCGCGTCCTCGGCCTGATCGACCTTTCCAAGCGTCCCCTTTTCATGGTCGGGGTGCTACTGACCATCCTGGGATTTCAATTTATTTCCATCGGTCTCCTCGGAGAGATGATCGCCTCGAAACGGCAGGAAGGACACAATCATCCCGTCAAGCAGACCGTGGGTGTTGATCCCCCGTCCGAATAAATTTTCATCCGTGATGGTGTGCCGGTCCGCGGCGGACATTGACGGATGCATGAAGGCATTCGTCCCGATCGGCATACTTGAAGAGAAAAATCTGTTGCGATCATGAACCGAGCCCGATATTTCTTCTCCGTGATTGTCCCGTCCTACGACCGTCTCGATGAGGTCCGGGAGCTCGTCCGGTCGCTCGGAGACCAGACCTTTCCGGCCGAATCTTTCGAAGTGCTGGTTGTGGATGACGGATCGACCGACGGCACGCGGGACTGGATCGAGGCGGAATGCCGGTCGACCGGCATGAACCTGCGCTGTCTTTGCCAGAGTCGTCAGGGGCCGGGTGCGGCGCGGAATCTCGGCATGTCCCATGCGGAAGGGACGTTCTTCGTCTTCATCGATTCGGACTGCACGGCGCCGCCCGACTGGCTTTCCGTGATCCATGCCGCCCTCGAGGACGATCCCGAAATCCGGGGATTCGGCGGGCGCGACGACGCGCGGCCCGATTTTCCGCCGCTTTTGAAGGCGATCAATTATTCCATGACCGCGTTTCTCACGACCGGTGGTCTGAGGGGCGGCCGGAAGAAGCGGCTGGCCCGGTTCTATCCCCGCAGCTTCAACATGGGCATTCACCGGGATCTGTACGGGCAGATCGGGGGGTTCGGCGGCCTGCGCCACGGCCAGGACATCGAATTCAGCAACCGCATGCTCCGGAGCGGCGGGAAGATCGCCTATATTCCCGGTTCCGTGGTGTATCACAGACGCCGGACGTCGCTGCGCAGATTCTATCGCCAGGTCTTCAACTGGGGCGTGGCGCGGATCAACCTCTACAAGATCGATTCCCGGATGCTCGAGCCGCTCCACGCGGCGCCCGCCGCCGGATTCTGGGCGGCCGCGTTCTTCACCCTACTGGCCCTGATTTACCCCGTCATTTTCCCCGTCTGGATCGTGCTCGCCGGGATCGCCGTCTTCCTGTTCCTGGCCAGCGGCGTCCATGCCGCGATCCGTTTCAAATGCCTGCGAACCGGCGTGCTGACCCCGGCCGTGATGGCCCTCCAGATCACCGGATACGCCCTGGGGTTTACCACGGCCTTCATCCGGCGGGTGATTCTGGGGCGCGGGGAGTGGACGGGGTTTGTGAAGCGATATGACAAATGACGTTTCTGTCGTGTAAAGGGATCCGGTTGAGGGATGCCGGCGCCGGCGTGCCGGAGTCTGCCCGCTGTTTTGGATTCCGTTTTGTGTTCAGACCATCATAACAACCAATCTCAGGGAGGTACAGCATGTTTTTCGTCGTCAGTTTGATCGGGATTGTCGTGGCAATCGGGGTATTGCTGAAATCGGAAGATCCGAAATACAAATCCGGTTCGCTGATCGCCATTGTCGTGTTATGCCTGCTGGCGATGTTGCAAATCGTCCGCATCATCCCCGCGGGACATGTGGGCGTCGTCAACATCTTCGGCAAGGTCAGTAAGGTCGAGCTGAGATCCGGCATCCGGTTCGTCAACCCCTTCGCCGATGTGATCATGTATTCCGTCAAAACCCAGGAATTGAAAGAGATCATGGACGTTCCCTCGAAAGAAGGGCTGAATGTCAAGCTCGAAATCAGCGTGCTCTATCATCTCGATCACGCCAAGGCCCAGGAAGTCTTCGAAACCGTCGGCGTCAATTATCAGGAAATCATCCTCGTCCCCCATTTCCGGTCCGTCGTACGGGGGGTCACCGCTTCTTTCGAGGCCAAGGCGCTGTATACTTCCGCGCGGGAGGAATTGTCCAAACAGATCATGCTGCAGCTGACAGAACTGGTCGCGACGCGCGGCATCGTCATCGAGAGCACCCCCCTGCGCACCGTCTCTCTTCCTGCGGGTTTATCCAAAGCCATCGAAGAAAAACTCCAGGCCGAACAGGAGAGCGAACGCATGGAGTTCGTGCTCCTCAAAGAGAAACAGGAGGCCGACCGCAAGCGCATCGAAGCCAAGGGAATCGCCGATTTTCAGGCGATCGTGACAGAAGGGATCAGCGATAAACTGTTGAAGTGGAAAGGCATCGAGGCCACGGAGAAACTGGCCGCCTCTCCGAATGCCAAGGTGGTCATCGTGGGCGGCAATGACGGACTGCCTCTCATCCTGGGATCGCAGTAAAAGAACCGTTCAACCGGGTGAGAATCCGCGCCTTCGGCAGGCGATGAGGACGAGACGGACTCAGAATAGCCGTCTCGTCCGGGTTGACCACGACGTCCGTTTTCTTCGCGTTCCAACGGACTCCGACGGAACATGTGGATGACTCTGTGCGTCCGTTTTTCGTTCCGGGGAAGATCGCGGGAGCGGAGGGATGAGATGATCCGCGCGGCATCGTGAAAACATCCGAGTTTCATCCTTTGAGAACAATCTTTCACCTCTCAAGAGGACATGCTTATGGCTAAGAGAAGAAAGAAAAAAACACCATTGCCGGTCAAACCTGCGGAAGTGTCCCGGACGCGGTTTTCGCCGTGGCAGATGCATGCGGTCTGCATCGGATTGCTGGTTCTCGTGCTGACGGTCTATTTCGCGCCGATGGCGATCGACGGTCTCTCTCCGACCGGCACCGATGTGGTCGGAGGCATCGGCAAGACGCATCAGATTCTGGAAAACGAGAAGAAAACGGGTGAACGCGCCCTGTGGAACCCCTATGTTTTTTCCGGCATGCCTCTTTATCAGCGGCTGTCCCCGAGGGAGGCGGCCGTCGACCGGATCATCGAACTGCCCGCAAACACGCCGGGGAGGAACGCGTTCGTCTATTATGTGGTCGGCGCGGTCGGCCTGTTTTTCCTCGCCCGGTACTGGGGCGCACCGCCCTGGGGATCGGTGCTGGCGTCCCTGGCCTTCGTGCTCATGCCGCATTACGAAGTCCTGATTCAGGCCGGGCACTTTCAGAAATTCCGGCCGGTCATGCTGATGCCCTGGGTGGTGCTCGCCTTCTCGGCCCTGCTCAAGAAAGGGAACTGGCTCTCGGCGGTGTTCTTCATGCTCGCCTTCTCGACCCTGATCCGCACCAAACATTATCAGATTGTCTATTATGCCCTGCTTATTCTCTTTTTCCTCGGGACGGCCCATACGATCCGTATCCTCCGGGAGAAGGGATGGCGGACGTGGTTCAAACGCGCAGGCCTGCTGATCGCTGCGGCGGCCATGGCGGTTCTGATGAGCCTGCAGCCCCTGATCCCGATGCAGGAGTATGCCGGATACTCCATCCGCGGGGGGGCGGAGGCGGCGGATCCCGGCGGGCTGGATTATGATTATGCGACGGGCTGGTCTTTTTCCCCCAAGGAGATGCTCAGCCTCCTCATCCCGAATGCATTCGGGGGCGCGTCCTCCGTCGTCTATACCGGGAATGCGGTTCCCCAGTTCAGGAACAAGACCCTGCCCGGGTACTGGGGAGACATGCCGTTTACGGAAGGCGGGGATTACCTGGGTATCCTGACGTTCATCCTGGCGGCGATCGGGTGCGTATACGCGTTCCGGCAGAAGCGGGGGGAGTGGATCGCCCTGTGCGTCTTCCTCCCGTTCGCCTTCCTGTTGTCCTTCGGCAGGCATGTGCCCTGGCTCTTCGATTTGTTTTTCCGGTATGCGCCGTTTTTCGACAAATTCCGCGCCCCGTCCATGATTCTGACGGCCGTGTATTTCACCGCGGCCGTCCTGGCCGGACTGGGGATCACCGCGCTGACCGACGGGGAAAACCGCGGCAGGTACGCGGGCTTCACGGCCGGACTGGGGGGCTTTCTGGTGCTGCTCGCGCTCACACCCTTTCTGTTCCGCGGCCTGTTCAGTTTCGAGCGGGCCGGCGAAGTCCGGCAATACGGCGACCAGATTATGGAGCTGATCCGGGCGGCCCGGTTCGACCTCATGAAGCGGGATGCGTTCAGGCTTCTCGGATTCGCCGTCGCGGGATGCGGCCTGATCTGGCTCTACCTGAAGGGAAGATTCCCCCAAACCGGACTCGTGATCGGCCTCGGGGTCCTTTTACTCGCCGATCTGGCCTGGATCGGCGGCCGGTTTCTGAACAATCTCGGGCCCACGCAGCATCTCAAGGCCACCTATTTTTCTCCGAATGACACCAACCGGTTCCTGAACCGGGACCCGGACGTTTTTCGTGTCTTTCCCCTCGAACAGAACACCTTCCAGTCGAACGACTGGAGCTTCCACCACCAGTCTGTCGGCGGTTACGATCCCGCCAAGCTGCGCATCTATCAGGATGTGATCGAGCGCTGCGTCTACGGCTGGACACACGCGGAATTTCCGGTCAACTGGAATCTGCTCCATATGCTGAATGCCAAATATGTCGTCGCCGGCGGACGGCTGGAAGAACCGCATCTCGAGCCCGTGTTTCAGGACACACGCAAGGGGCTTTTGACCTACCGAAACCACGGCGACCTGGGCCGCGCCTGGTTTGTCGGCGCGGCCGAAGTGATCACGGACCGGGATGCGCGGCTCGGACGGCTCAACGATCCCGCGTTCCGGCCCGACTCGGTGGCGGTCCTCGAGACCTCCCTCGACACGGAGATCCATGTCCCTTCGGAATCGCGGGTGGAAGTCACCCGGTTCGAGCCGAACCGCATCCACCTCGAGGTCGAGTCGGACACCCGGGCGCTGCTCGTCGTCAGTGAAATCTATTATCCCAAAGGATGGACGGCCACGGTCGACGGGCAGAAAACACCGATCTACAAGGCCAACCATATCCTTCGCGCACTGGTCGTGCCCACGGGCACACACGAGATCCGCATGGAGTTTTCCCCGGAGTCCTATCGGATGGCGGGCGTGATCTCCTTCGTGACCAACGGCCTCGTTTTGGCCGGGCTGGCTTTGCTCGGCGTGCTCCGGATCCTGAGAAACCGGAAAGGGGCCGGCTGATTGGCCGGAACAGGCGAAAAAATCCTCGTCATCTCCTATTACTGGCCGCCCTCCGGCGGGCCGGGCGCACTGCGCATGACGGGATGGGTGAAATATCTGGCGCGGGCCGGATGGGAGCCGCGGGTGCTGACCGTGGAAAACGGCGAATTTCCCTATCCGGATCCCGGCCTGTCCGAATCCGTCCCCCCGGACGTGTCCGTCCACCGCGTGCGGGCTCCGCAACCCTTCGGGCTGTATAAACGGCTGACCGGCAGGAAGCCGGACGATTCCCTGCCGGTGGGGCTGCTCGCCGGGGGAGGGAAGGGCCCGGCCGAGAGGATCGCGGGCTGGATCCGCGCCAATGTCTTCATCCCGGACGCACGGACCGGCTGGGTCGGACCCGCCACGCGCGAGGCGGCGAGGCTGATCCGCAGCCACGGCATCCGGCACGTCCTCATCTCCTCGCCGCCCCATTCGGCCCAGCTCATCGGACTGCGGCTGAGGAAACGCACAGATGTCCGCTGGATCGCAGATCTGCGCGATCCGTGGACCGGGTTCCGCCATTATCAGACCGCCGGCCGGTCCCGTACTGCGGCCCGATGCGACGCGCGTCTTGAGCGCAGGGTCCTCCGCCATGCAGACCGGGTGACCACGGTGAGTCCGGCGCTGGCCGGGGATTTCGAACGGCTGGGGGCGCTGCGGGGCAGGGTCCATGTGCTCCTGAACGGGTTCGACCCGGATGATTTCGGGGGGGAGTTCCCCGCACTTCCCCGCAGATTCAGGATCGTACACACGGGGAATCTGGTCGCGAACCAGAATCCCGGGGTGTTGTGGGACGGCCTGTCCCGCCTCTGCGACGCCCTGCCGGGATTCGCGTCCCATCTCGAGATCCGTCTGACCGGACGCGTCCATCCCGTGATCGAAGAGGCGATCCGAATCGCCGGGCTGTCGGACGCCCTCGTCCTGAATCCGTTCCGGCCGCACCGCGAGATCCTGCCCGAGATCACCGGGGCGTCGGTCCTTCTGGTCGTGATTCCCCAAACCGAAAACAACCGGGGCATCGTGACGGGCAAGCTGCCCGAATATATCGGCAGCGGCCGGCCCGTCCTCGTCATCGGCCCGGCTGACGGCGACGCGGCCGGGATCGTCCGGCCGCTCTCGAACGGCTGGACGGTGGATTACGGGGACGCGGAGGGGTGTCGGGACGTTCTCGAATCCCTGTTCCGGCGTTGGCAGGCGGACGACCTGCCGGTCTCGGAGGCCGGGGAACGCGAACCGTTTTCCCGGGCCGCGGCGGTGGAAACGCTGATCGGCCTGATGCGGGATCCCGGACCGTGATCCCGCGGATCCGGAGCCGGCCCGGACCGCGTGGAGGCGGGTCCCGGGCGATGACGGACTGGAAGGGAAAAAGGATCGATCCGATGATGAAAATGAAGGGGTGGGGGAAAACGCAGTTACGATTTTTTATTTTGTACTTGTCACTTGCAAGTTATTACTGGTCCTATGTTGATTTGAGTGGGTCATCATGAAGTTTCAGACACCCATTCATCGTTATCTGGTTCAAGACAAGAATTGAGTTTTCAATCAGCCGTTTCATGCGACCCGAAGTGTTGTTGCTTCTGGTTTATCTTTGCCCCTTTTTTTTAGAAAAAAGTGGCGCAA